>JAILGL010000046.1 GCA_024696825.1 Lachnospiraceae bacterium | reverse complement strand
CGGTGTAGACCGCGATTCTAAGGAATGGGATGACACATACAAAATCAGGGTAAATGTCGAAAAATCCATCAATCATTTCAAAGACAGCTTCTGTGTTGCAAATCGCAAGACGACAAATGAAAAAACGCTTCATGCCGATTTACTCCTAGCAGGTATATCTCAGTTATTAACTGCCATTGTTGCAGACAGGATCAATCAACGTCAACATATCAGAAGCTTAAAATCTCTCATAGCTTAGGTCTTATCAATCCAATAAAACCACTAGGGTTACTAAAGTGCGCCTAAAAATGAACTTCACCTCTCTTATCAAAGAATTTATGTGTTATATGAATTCTTCTTTGTTTTCTATCAAGATTGCGGAACGAGCTTAGCGAGTTTCGCAATTACCTATTTGTCTTTCAGCAAAAAAAAGAATAACATAATTATTTCCAATTACATCTCTGTTGTAGAAAATCGTAGTACTTTTGTACAAATTTAAAGATGTTCCATCAATCAGCACCACTCCTGATTTAGAGATATAGCATAATATTCACTCGAAATTCTTTGTTGTCAAAATCAACATTCATCGTTCCGTTATGATTATTCACCGCTGCTCTTACACTTTTCAAACCAATACCATGAAATGTTTTATCCTCTTTTTTTGTGGTAATCTCACCATTCTTCTGATTTACAATTCCTCCGTAGAGCAGCCGGCCAATAGAAGCATCACGCTCCCCAATAGGACGGGCATCCATTTTTTATCAAGCCATATTCAATTAGTAAATAATATTTTACACAGCTCTGTATTTTCTACATATACTATTTATCCTTAAAAAAATCCAAATAAACATCTTCTAGCGACACATATCCACTATAAATGGTTTTGCTTATTTTCTTTGCCGTCTCTCCAATCAATATCTCTGGTGAATCACAAGACAACAGCTTCCCTTTTTTTATCAAAATAACTTGATTTGCCGTACTTTCAATATCGCTTACAATATGTGTTGCCAAGAGCACGATTTTATTCCCGGAGATTTCCTGAATCAACTTTCTCAAGGATATTCGCTCTCCCGGGTCTAATCCTGCTGTTGGTTCATCCAAAATCAAAATTGATGGGTTTCCCAAAAGAGCCTGACCTAATATTGCTCTTCTTAACATTCCTCCGGAAAAAGTTTTCAATCGCTTTCTTCTCACGTCCGACAAATTAAGCCATGATATGATTCCTTCAATACTCTTCTTCTTGTCTTTTTTGGGAACTTCCTTTATAGCAGCCATATATCCCATAAATTCAAGCAATGTCATCTCCGGATAACAAATCTGTTTCTGTGGCATATATCCCACTTGTTTACGATATTCTTTCCCCATTTTTATTATATCAGTTCCATTCAATAGTATCTTCCCTGTTTCACGTTCCACGTTTCCCGTTAATAACCCCATCAAAGTAGACTTCCCCGCACCATTCGGACCCAGTAAACCATATATTCCTTCAGTCATTTTTATAGAAAATCCATCCAATGCCTTTTTGTCTCCATATGTCTTAGTTAAATTCTTTATTTCTAATTCCATAGATTAATTTGCCTCCTTATGTTCGTTGAGAAATTATCAATCAAAGAGCCTATTTTATATGACTAACAGGAAATAGCCTGCAACCGGTAACATTCCAATCAAAAAGTTTAGCACTACTGCTGACTGATACTCTTTTTGCGATGCTGCAATCACTGATGATATCATCCCTACCATACATAAATATATCCAACGTATTATTCCCGCTATCAAAAAAATAAACCAAATCGGAATTCGAACAGGAATCCATGAGAAGCTTCTAATATTCTGAATCGATTGCTTCCATTGGGATAAATCATATTCTTGATGTATCTTAAACAACATATATCCATAAACACAAATACATACTATTAGTGATACCAGTGCTATCAAAAGACGTTTACGGCACTCTACACCTTTTTTCCCTGACACACTGCTACAAATCAACTGCTCCATTCCCGTTTCCTGCTCCACCCGCCATATCATTACTCCTAACAAGCTCATAATCAGTATCCCTGTCCCATGAAATAGCAAATTAATCCATGAAACTTTTCCGGTATCTATATAAGTCTCATACCCCTTTTCATATAGAAAACAGCCCTTCTTTTGTTTCTTTAAGTATTTTTCCTGCTTTAGTACCTGATTTAACGCTTTTTCTCTTAAGATATAACGACTCAAAATATAATATGCCTCTGATGTCAGATTTCCTGTCTGAAGCTTTTCCATACTCTGTTGGATTTTCTGTTTTTCCTTCTGCAAAATCTGACTCTTTTGTTCACTGCAGCTGCCTTCAACCTGTTTGATGTAGTTTTTATAGTACACTTTATCCAAGCTGTCCAAACAATCATAATATGCCGGCGAAAACAAAAATAAAACTACAAGGAGCATCACGAGGATTCTTCCGCCTCCGCGACATATAAGACACTTATAACATTCCCCAACAAAGCTTCCTCCGGGCATGCCGTGAAGATGCAAAAAACCATCTCTGCGTACATCTTCCTCTGTCAACAATTCACTTCGATTAAAACATGTGATTGAATACCAGGTTACAACTCCAATTATAAAAACATTAATGCATAGAAATATTGAAAAATAACTAACCGGATATCCAAATATATTTTGAGTTTGCCATTTCCCGAATATTTTTCCTACATCTAAAAAAGTCCATAAATTATATAAGCGAAGCCATTCCCATTCGGACCCAATACTTATTTTATAAGCAAATATCCAAAACAATCCCAAAGCTCCTATAGAAACTATCAAAGCGAGCATACGATTCGAAACAGATAATACAATGAAATAAAAAACAGAAAAAAACATCACAGAAACAAGTAAATATAATAAAACATAAATAATTAAAAAATATCCAATTGATATCTTATATGGACAATCCTGATAACCACAGACTGATTGAACAGGTGCTCCCAAATCAGCAAATCCGTATGTCATTCCGGTCAAAATCAGCTTGACTAATACAATCATGAATCCCAATCCAACTGCCGACATAATACCTGTCGTATATTTTGCGACCGCTAATTTTCGCTGTCCACCAACTGTTGGATACAATAAAACCCCTATATTTTTCTCCCGCTCGACGGAAATCAATCCTAAGGCAAGCAACAGCATCAATAATGGAAGTAAAACATCATAGAGTTCTAACGATTGTATTACCTCTATTCCTCTGTTTCCTTGAAAAGACACCTTCAACCCTTTCAAATCCACGAACTTCTTTTTTTGTACTTCCATACTTCTTTTTTGATAATTGTTTTGAGTCCCCATAAATTGTATCTCTGGATTTAATATCTTATTTAACCAGTTTGAATAATCATTCACTTGATACCATTCTCCATATACACTTCGATACAATGCTTCTTCACTATTACCGGTTTTGGTATAATGCGGGTTAAGTCCATTTGCATCATCAATCCCTTGTGCAAGTATTTCCCCGGAAAGTTTCCCATCCTGCAAATCAGAAATCATATGTTTATACGAAGTATACGAAAATTGATTCTCTCCAAAACCATATATTTTATTTATGGAAAAAAGCACAAATATCCCTATACAGAATAACATCATAAGACTCATTAACTGCCTTTGTTTCCAAAGTTTCTTAACCTCATATCCTATTAATTCTTTCATCTTGCAAAATCTCCATGCACAATATCATCTTTTCTCTTTGAAATTCTTTTCTTCGATTTCTTTTCCGTTCACAAATTCCGATGCACTTCCATAATACATCATACCTTCCTCATCCATAAACCATGCATTTTCCCCAACAACAGAAAGGCAAACATGTTTGCTATAAAGCGTTTTTTTCGACGATTTCTCTGTTTTGTAGTAAGCATATTCTACTTTCTCGTCTTTCGATCTCTTTTCATGTGTTCGAAGAAGCAATCCTTCCTTTCCATTTCTATAAAAAGGAATTGATTCCCATTTTCCGGATAATATTTTTTCCGTTTTTCCACCTTCCGTGCAAAGATACACTCCATCTTCCTTGCATACCACTGCCTTCTGGTTCAATACAGGGATGCAGTTAAAAGAATACATGTTATCACAAACACAACTTGCCTTTTTACCATTGAGCCCTATATAACGAAGTTCAATATGTTGATGTTTCTTCGCATACTCATTATCCTCTGCATGTTCTAATGCCTCCTCGGCCGACATAGTAGAATACAAATAAACAAAAAACAGACCTGATTTATTTCGATTCATAGTCATTATTTGTGGATTTCCTTTTTTTTCTTGAAATAACTTTCTCTCCTTATTAGTATCAATATCATATTCAATAATTCCAACCTCAGGCTGATCTAAATCATTGCCTTCTTTATCGATAGAATTTCGATAACTAATATATACCTTGGAACCCTCATAGAAAACATCAGATATCTCGCTGACTCCCTTAAATAAATGTAATTGTTTTAAATGTTTTCCCTCTACATTTATGATATATAATCCTTTCTCATCAAATTCCATATTCTTGGGCTCGCCAAAAAAAATCATCCCCTCATCAGTATAGGTTATACCTAATGACATATAAGTAGCAGGACAATCTTTTGTAGTATGTTCACAACCCGCTCTACTGCATGCAATTACTTTATTTCCCGTCTTCGGATTATAAAATTTCAGATGAGTCTCCTCAAACTTAAACATTCCCTGTTCATTAAACCAGAATGCGCCTAACCATCGAAATGTCTTCATAGGTTTAATCTTGACCGACTGTTTCTGATAATAATAAGCACCTCCAAGCACTCCTAAAACTACAAATACAAGTATCATCAAAAGCCATTTTTTCTTTTTCCTAGTCTCCATTCTTCCACTCTCCCACTTGTTCGTTTAATTGTGAAATCGTTGCCTTTTGTTTCTTTTCAAAATAACTTTGTAATTCTTTGTATTTTTCTTTAAAATCATCTTCCCTCCAGACATTAAAACTATCTTCATATCTTTGATCATTCTTTTTCTGTTTTATTTTTGTATAATCAGGAATAAAGCCATTAAAGTACGATTCATGAAACTTATTTCCCTTAAAATATTCTTTTTTACTCTTGCTGACATCCTTTCCGAAATAGTCAGTTCGAGAATTATAGGCCTGATCTGCAATTCCCAAATTCTGTTTAATAAAACGCGCAGGTAAGTCTTCTCCTGTTTCTATTTCATATGCAAAACCGTTTTTTAATAAAAAATCTACATTTTCCTTTCCATATACCAAACAATTTGCGTCTTTTTTTGAAGAAATCAATACACCATATAATTCCATTGCCTTCTCCCATTTTTTACTTTTCTGTATCAAGGCATTTCCCTGGTCATAATCTCCCTTGTAATAATATGGCAACTCCACAACATAAGCATTCTTTTTTAATAATTCCATATCAATATTATCCGGAACAACTGCTATTCCAAAATCACCTTTTTTTATTATCTTTTCAATATTTGTTACATTCTCTAAATCTGAGATTTGATGCAAATTTTTCTCTTTATGCATTCGATGCAACATCTGCAATATCTTCTTATAATTTTTATCTGAATATGCACTATGAAAATCTCCTGTTTCTTGATTTCCCCATACACCAAACAATTCATAAATTCCCAAAGAATTTAAAGTATCATAATAACTCAATCCCCAAATCATAGACTTTTTTCCAAGTTTTTTCTTCATAGTTTTTGTTAGGTACTTCGAAAGATTATAAAGACTGTCATCATACTTCTGAATAATATCTTTCTTGAAATACTTTTTCGAAAAACCAAGATAACCTCTATGGGGCATAAAATATTGATTCGGAATCGTATAAATTTCACCCTTTTCTGTTACTGATTTCCATACATAATCTGAGTATGCCTCTCTTATTTTTTTCCCATTTCCGGTCTTTAAATCTTCTGTCAGGTTCCTGAAATATCCCTCTTTTTTCATCTTCCCATAATTTTCCAGATTTTTAGCGGTATATGTATATCCCGTATTACAAATATCGCCATATCCCTGTTCAATCAATGAAGATAATTGCTTATCATACGATTCTTCTCCATCATCATATACATAACAGATTTCAAGTTGAAAATCTTTTTTTTCATCTCTTATCATCTGGTTAAACATGTTTAATCTTTCTGTCGTAAATACCTCTACCCCGATATATGGCATAATCCATACAACCGTATTCTTATCATTTCTCCCATCTTTTAACGCCTTTTCTGTATCACTTGCTAAGCTTCCATCTGCTTTTTGATAAAGTATACTTTGTTCATCCTGAATAACTGCTGTTTCCCCTGTATCACTACTATCTTCATTATTATCACCGGCAAATGATACCTCTTGTTTCTTTCCACAACCGGTACAACATATTACTATTATAATTGCATATAGGACTAGCGATCTTATTATGATACTTTCCCTTATAAAAATGCTTATTTTTTTCATGATCTTGCACTCCTTCTACATTTTAAACGAATAGAATGAGTTTTTACATAACCTCATTCTATTCGCTCATTATTCATTTTATAATCTTAATTTTTTCTCTGATTAAAATATTATTGAAATCTTTTTAGTATTAGTATCTGTTCTACAACTAGCACGATGTTTACTAACAATTGAATATTGGACTGCGGTGATTTTTTGATACACCTAATCCCTTGATATTATTCTAACATATTCTCTTTGTTTAAGCAATTTTCCTTCGCTCGTATTCATTTCTATATTTTATTGGACTGACATATCCCAGATATGAATGCCTACGTTTTCTGTTATAAAACAATTCGATATATTTAAACATATCCCTTCTGAAATCTTCTATCTCAAAGTAACTTCTTCTATAGATTCGTTCCTTTTTTAACGTAGCGAAAAAACTTTCAACACAAGAGTTATCATATGGGCAACCCGGTCTGCTCATGCTCCCTGAAATCTTATGTTCTTTAAGTAGTTTCTGGTATGTCTTGCTGGAATACTGGCTTCCTCGATCTGAATGAAATATCAAACCATCACATGTTCCTCTCTTTGTGATTGCATTTGTTAATGCCTGCTTTGTCAGTTCTGCGTTAATCTTTTTACTTATCGCATATCCTATGATTTCTCTATTGAACAAATCTACAACTACTGCTAAATATACCCAGCCGATAGTAGTTTTTATATAAGTTATATCTCCAACCCAAACTTCATTTGGCTTACTTGTTTTAAAGTTTTGTTTCAGCTTATTACAATAATATTTTACGTCTGTTTTTCCACTTTTAGCCGGTTTATATTTTGATGTTGTTTGCGGATAAAAGCCGTTTTCACGCATTATTTTTCGTATTTTGTATTCGCTTATTAGAACATCTTGTTCCTCCAGTTCTCTCTTGATTACTCTGTATCCGTAGGTTTTATCACTGTCATTAAAGATTTTCTCAATCCTTTTTATAAGTAGTATTTCTGCCAGTCTCTTTTCTTCTCGCTTACTTTCCTGTATTCTCCCTCTATAGTAATTCTGTGATTTTACCCCTAGTGTTTCACACATCCTTACCACCGAAAACTGACCAATTAGTTTTGATATTGCCTCATATTTCAAGCGCGGGGTTCCATAAAGATGTGCAGGGATTTTTTTAGTATTTCTACTCTTTCCTGTTCTATCTCAAGGCTTTTTTTCTGCTCATTAATCTTTTTGTCTTTTTCTTTTAACTGCTTTTCTAGCTCTTTGATTTTCTTTTGAAGTTCTTCTAAAGTATCTGGTTTGTTATTATCGTCAATAATTCCATGTCTTTTCTTATAATCATTTACCCATCTGCAAGCTGTGTTGACATTTAATCCCAACTCTTTAGCTGCCTTTGTTATTGATTTTCCTGACTCCAAAATGTAAAGTGCTGTTTCTTCTTTCATTTCTTCTGAATACTTTTTGTTCATTCGTGTTCTCCTTTTCAATTGATATATATCATATCATAAGTGTCACACTTTTTCGCCGCATTCCAGTTTGGCACTTTTTCGCTTACTTTTCACAATTCTACCTGTCGATCCAACCAAAATCCATCAAAAAAAGTAAGCGAAAATTGCTGGTATATACCTTTTTCGCTTACTTTTCATTAAATTCCATATTAGCAAGTCTTGCCTGAGTCAAGCCTTACTTTATCTTCATCTTACTGGTAAAGCCTGTGCTCTTCTTAAAGAGCTTCTTATAAGCTGCTTTCTTTTTCTTATTACACTTGATTACAGCCTTCTTGTAAATTCCCTTGATTGCACCGGAACCTACTTTTTTAAGGACTGTAGATTTTATAACAATTGTCTTAAGAGTCTTAACCTTAAAGAATGCCTTAGCCTTAATCTGCTGCACATTCTTTCCTATGGTTACCTTCTTAAGCTTCTTACATTTTGCAAAGGCTTTTGCATTAATGGCTGTAACCTTGTATTTGTAGGTTACTCCATCCTTTGTATAGCTTACTGTAGCTGCTACAGTAGCGCTTGTAATGGTATTTTTCTTAGGAGCTTTATAAGCTGCCGTGTTAGCACCTGTGATAACGTATTTGCCTGTGCTTGCTGTAATAACTGTACCCTTTGCAGGAGCTACAGGTGAAGCACTAGGGTTGTCACTTGCGCTTGGATCTGCACTGGCTGAAGGATCTGTGCTTGCACTTGGAGCTGCACTGGCACTCGGATCTGTGCTAGCTGATGGGTCAGCGCTTGCCGAAGGCTCTACGCTTGGACTTGCAGGCATTTCTTCACTTGCCTGCTCTGGATCAGCTGGAACCTCTCCTGTAAATACCTCTCCATGAATTCCTATGGAATCTAAAATAAATACAGCGTCATCAACTTCTGTAGTTTTTAATCCTGAACCTGCACCTACCTCAAATTTATAGGTATGCTCCTTATATTCAAGACCTGAGATACTGTAATAAGCACTCATATAATTAGTCTCTTCAATTCTTAAATCTTCTTCAACCACTTCACCATCAATGGTAACCTTAAGAGCAAATGGATTTTCAATATAACCTAAAAGATCAATTCCTGTGCTCTTTGCAGTATAAGTAACTGAGGCAGTATCTGAAGTAGTTTCTGAGGTACTTCTCTGATATATACCCATTCCCTTACCATTTGCTATAGCCCAATCGCCTTCATAAAGAAGCTTTGGATTCTTCTCATCTGTTAAGTCATAGGTTTCCATGTTGTCCACATATTCTGTATAATATGGGCTCTTTCCATTTATCTTTAAGATTGAAAGATTATCAAATTCGGTAAATGTATATTTACTTCCAAGAGCAACTCTACCTGAGGTAATAGGATTCTCATCCTCGTAAGAGCCAAGCTCCTTGCCATTAATATAGGCGGTTATAACATTTCCATTACCTGTGAGCTTTAAGGTGTTCCAGGTATTCACATCTGCACTGTAATCACCCTCTTCAAGAGTTCCTGATAAAACTCTCTTTCCGGCTCTGTAAAGTGTCCATTTACCACTCTTTGCAAATCTAAGTGTATAGCCTGAAGTAATATTTGCTTCCTGTGTTGAATCTGCCTGTCTTATGGTTAATGCAGCATAAGGTGAACCGGTGTCACCCTCAAATAAAACGTCCACAGAAGCTGAATAATTAGTCCATCTGTAATCACCAATAAGAGTTGCCGCATCACCGTCACGCCAAGCATTTCCAAGGCCCATGGTGGCACTGTCTATCTGCTGCCTTAAAACGTGATTTCCATTAGCTTTTTTGTAGACCTCAAATGCACCATTTAAGGTATTAGTATATCTTGCGATGGCGCCTGTTTCTCCGCCTCTGACATCGATGTAATTCTCATCTGTAGTAGTTACTTTACCTTCACTGTCAAGGTCGTAAACCTGCTTGCCAGCATACTCAAAATCATCTGTGTAAAGGTAACCATCCTCTGTATTCTGAACATCTCCTGTAGAATCTGTGTCGAGAACTGTTCTCTCATTATCCTCAGGAAGCTCCTTTGTAACCTCTTCATCCCCTGATTTATCAAGGCTTGTAACAGTTACGCATGAATAAGGCTTAACCTCTACTGTATATTTTCCATCTGCATATGAAAGAGCACCAAGATTATTCATATAATTCTCATCATATGCTCCGTCATCTGCAGCTCTTGTTTCCCATGCATAAAGGTTTGCACCCTCAGTCATATTCATATTTGAAACTGAAATTTCATATGTTTTTGTATATTCACTATCATTTACAATAACTGTTGAAAATGCTGATTTATCAGGTGCTCCAAGAGTTATATAATTGTCTCCGCCGTTACGTCCGTTAACCGGATTAGTACCATTTGCAGTAGACCTTGTGCTCTCTGGGATTGCACGCCAAATGCCATTGGTATTCGTTTCATTTTCCCAACCTGTCTTTGCAAACTTAGCAAGATGAGCCAGAATCAAAAGACCTGTGTCATAGTGCATATAGCCTGACCAAGGGTCTCTCGCACTTACAAGCTCCTTATAGGAATACTGGCAACCTTCGTAAAATGAACCTACAACCGGCTGATATATTACATGTGAACGTCTTGAAAGGAAGAAGCTCTTTATAAATGTATTGCCCATCTCGAGACAGCTTCCAACACCGCCGATGCCTGTGCCTGCAACGCTTGGATCCTTTACATTGTTAGAAGGTCTGAAGTAGGTATTTGAAAATGTAGCTTGCGCTTCACTTACCCAAACCTCTTTGTCATCCTCCTCAGCGTAAAGCTTCATGGAACCATTTGCATCATCCTCAGGTGTGTAATGATAACCGATAACGCTTGTTGCATTGTAAAATTCTTCGTCAGCCTTAAGGGCCGGATAAATATTTGCATTTACTGTATTTGCCTGATCAGAAATAACAAACTTTATTTTTTTATAAAGACTAAGTTCTGTGGCATCCGGAATAGTTGTACTGTCTTCAGCCTGTAAAAGCTTGTAAAATGCTTTGGTATTGTCCACATCAGTCATACCATCATCTCCATCGTAACTATCCCATTTTTCATTATAGTTAGGATTTAGATAGTCAATCATGTAGCCAAATTTTTCATATGCCGCAAGGATTGCTTCCTTGTACCAAAGATATCTGTCCTCGACTGTAGTAGCCCATGCAGGATCTTCCCAGCGAAGAATACTTACTTTTACGTCAGGATTAATCTTCTTAGCATCTGCTGCTATCTGCCAGCCTGAATTTCTAAGAATATTAGTAACCTCATCCTTAGTTCTCTTAGTGGCTGCTTCTGCACCGGTGGAGTTATTTCTGTCATTACCCATCTCAATTTTTACATGAGTCATGAGTGGATTTTCTCCACCAAAAAGATAATTCATAAGTTCAGCGTATTTATCAGGATTCTGATACTTATAATCCAAAAGTAAATCGCTTGTAGAGTTAGAACTTAAGAAGCCAAAACCCTTGTAGGTAAGGCCATTAACGTTATCAGCTTTAATGTTATTACCGTCGATTGTTATGCTGCCGTCAACATATTCCACGTCGTCCTCCTCTGCCTTTAAAACCTTTTTTGAAACAGTGTTCCCAGCACCATTTTCACTCGCTTTTGCTAACTTTTTTGAACCGTAAGAACCGCTACAGGTCGCAGTCAGAGCTAACGACATAATAACAGCGGCACTTATAAACCTTTTGAAAAATACCATTTTTCTCTCTCCTAATTATTAATAAAAATATGCAGCCTCATTTAATTGTAGCCACAATTTACAAGTTCCGTCCTTTGTATTATACATAACAGGCTAAAATCATACTTATAAAATAACTGTTATATTTTTATGATTTTTTGTCTTATTTCGACTTTTTGTTATTTAAGCCAGATTTTAGTCCAAATGTAAAACCTCATTTAAGCTTCCCGTTCTATACCCCATAAGGTCTAATGAAACATAGGAAAATCCATATTCCTTAAGCTTCTCATGAATGCTAATTCTCAATTCTTCATTTAGAAGCTTATCAAAGTCATTTTGATTTATTTCGATTCTTGCCAAATATACATTTTGAGACTCATGCATCCTAACTCGATAAGCTCTAAATCCCAAGTCATAAAGGAAGTCCTCAGACTTCTCGATTATATTTAATTTTTCTTCTGTTATAATCTCGCCATAAGGAATCCTTGAAGAAAGGCAGGCGAAGGACTGCTTATCCCAGGTAGGAAGATTTAACGCCTTTGAAAGCCTTCTAATATCGTCCTTTGTAAGATTTGCTTCACGCAATGGACTCTTAATCTCAAGCTCCTCTAACGCTTTAAGTCCCGGCCTGTAATCAGACAAATCATCCACATTAGACCCCTCTAAAACAAAGGCTCTACCCTCATTTTCAGACACCTTAAGAAAGGCCTCAAATAACCCCTTCTTACAGATGTAGCACCTGTCCTTAGGATTCTCCTTAAAACCCGGCTCATTTATCTCATTATAATCCACGAAAATTTGCTTAACCCCAAGACTCTCACAAAAGGTCTTGGCCTCATTTTTCTCACGTCTTGGAAATGTAGCAGAAACCGCAGTTACAGCAGTTATATTATCCCCAAGAACCTCCTTTGCAACCCTTAATAAAAGAGTGGAATCAACGCCACTAGAAAAAGCTATCGTAGCGCTTTTATATGCCTTAATGATAGCTTTTAAATTCTCATATTTTAGATTTAGATTTTTACTAATTTCATCCATATATTCAACCTTTTCCGTGCATATATAATCGATGTTTTTCTAGACATTTTTCTCGATTTTTTATCGATTTTTCTAGACCTTTTTCTCGGTTTTTTATCGATTATATTCCCTTAAATAATACTATAAATTTACAGTTTATTCGATGTAATTATCCCTTAAAGCCTCGATTTCAGCATCTGTTACATTTAATTCTTCTTTCACATAATTTACAACTGAGCCATATTTTTCTTCCAAATGGTCTATGGCATTTTCAAGATATGTAATGTCAACCCTGTCCATCATGGATAGAATTCTATCCTTGTAAGTACCTGTAATTCCAACTCTGTCAAGGATTGCCTCTTCCTTTGCGATTAACTTACTATTAAATTCATTAGTAAGTATGTAGTCGTCAAGAATAGAATCTCTGTCGGCTCCAAGAACTGAAAGAATTAGCATAGAGGAGATACCGGTTCTATCCTTTCCCTGAGTGCAGTGGAACATAACACTTTTATCCTTAGGACAGTTAATAAGCTCCCTGAAAAACTCAGCATAGCCAAGCTTTCCCTGCTCCTTCTCTAAAAATTCCACATACATCATATTATTCATAAAGCCGGAATCAATAATGTTTTTAAGCTTTAAAACCCTGTCATCATTCCCCAAACCATCCTTGCTATAAAATATCTCCATCATGTCAAAGCCGCCCATTTCTCTTTTGCGGTCTTCTTCCAGTTTTCTCATAAGCTCTTCATCAAGGATTCTGGCGTTCACATATCTTACACCCGGAAATTCAGGATCAGGTCTTTTTAACACCTCATTTGACATCCTAAAATCCACTATACAATGTAGCTTATAGATATTAATAAGAGTATCTATATCCTCTTTAGAAATATTATTAATCTCGGCTACTCGAAGGAGAGAATTCTCTCTTACCCTTCTTCCATCCTTAAGCTTAATACCACCTAATTGTCTTGCATTTCCTACTGAAGTCAGCTTTAAAGCTCTTTCCAACATATATTACACCTAACCTAATTATTATCTTCTAAATTATGTCCAAATGAAACTAACTATTCATCCATAGCCTTGGTAATAACTATAGTAACATTATCACCCTTTATGAAAACCTCTACATTGTCTGCAATACTTGCAACTATGGATCTTTCAAGCTCATCCCATTCATCACCCTTGGAAAGCTCACTTCTATAATCAGAAAGTGACCAGGCCATAACCTCCTGAGTAGCTCTATAAGCACCCGGACTTGACATTCCCATCATACCAAAGGATGAAAATGTATCTGTACGGTCATCCTTACTTAAGGCAATCTCAAATACATCTCTAAGCTTTCCCATAAAGCCCTTCGCTGCAGAGTTCTTTCCCTCCGTTGAAAGAGCTATGAATTCCTGTCTTTTAGTAATGTACATCTCTGTATTAGCTGAAAGGGTTAATTTATATACATTATCCTCATTTTCCACAGAATATACAGCCTTCATCTCACCTGCCACAGCTCTCATCATACCCATAAGTTCTTCGCAAAGAAGTCTAAGATGAAGTGTCTTTTTTTTATTAAGTCCATTAGCATTTGCAAGTTCATCTGTAACTGCCAAGGCTGTAACTATACCTGTTCCGTCATTCCAAACTGTTATCTCTTTACTTTTCATATATAACCTCCATATATTATTTTATATATGTATTTTTATACATTTATCCCATATAAAACTGTCTCAAAAATATATATTTAGGATACCAAATAATAGGCATTTTATCAATCTTTTTATTGCCTGTTAATTCATTTTCCGAAGCTCGCTATAGGCAAATGGAATGGCCATCATTATAGACAGTACATCAGCACAGGTCTGAGTAATCTCAACTCCCAAAAGCCCAAAGAAATGTGGCAGTATAAGAATCAGGGGAACGAAGAAAAGTCCGCTTCTTGCCGATGCCGCAATGGAGGCCTTCAAGCCGCTTCCGATAGACTGAAGCATCATATTGGTTATAAAAATCACAGTCATAAATGGAAGTGCCACCGCCTGACATCTTAGGGCAACCTTACCAACTGCCACAACTGCGTCGTCATCTCTGAACCAGCGAATAATCTGTGGGGCAAATATAAAGCAAAGAGTGCCCACAACAAGCAAAAATAGAGAGCCCCATTTTATACAGAAAAAGTAGCCTTCCTTAACTCTCTTCTTTCGGTTAGCGCCGAAGTTATAAGAGCAAACCGGCTGATATCCCTGGCCAAAACCAATAATCGCAGAGCACACCATCATGGTAACCCTTGTAACTATTGACATTCCGGCTATGGCAGCCACGCCACCATACATGCCTGCAAATTTATTTAAAAGTAACACCGATATAGCGGAAAGCCCCTGCCTTAAAAGGGATGGCAAACCGCCGTTAGTAATCTCAAAGAAAAACTTCGGTGTAAAACTGATATTGTAAATGTGAAGCCTGATATTTTCACCTTTTTTAAGGCCCCTTAAAAGCACGAAAAAGCTTATAATCTGGCCTGTTATAGTGGCTATTGCAGCACCTGAAACACCCATTTTAAGTCCCAGAATCAAAATAGGATCCAAAACCACATTAAAAAATGCACCGCACATAAGACCAACCATGGCATACATGGCATTTCCCTGGAATCTAAGCTGATTATTAATAACAAACTGTCCCATCATAAATGGAGCGCCAATAAGAATAATTCTCATATAATCCATGGTGTCCTTCATGGTGCGTGAATCAGCACCAATCAGTATGGCAAGTGGCTTTAAAAATATATTTCCAAGTATGCCAAGCGTAAGTCCCAAAAGTAAGGACAGGGCAAAACCTGTGGACGCCATATGATTAGCTTCTTTATATTTTTTAGCACCAAGCATTCTTGCGAGATAATTACCAGAGCCGTGGCCACAGAAAAATCCCATAGCCTGAATGATTGCCATTATAGAAAAAACAAGGCCAACTGCTGCCGTTGCACTGGTGGAAATTTTACCCACAAAATAAGTATCCACCGAATTATAAAATGCAGTTACAAGCATGCTTATAATAGTCGGAATCGCAAGCTTTATAATAAGCTTTGGAACCGGCGTTTCAAGCATCATGGCACGCTTTTTCCTGGTAGCTTTTTTTATAGCTTCTGACTCAGATTTTTCTTCTGCTTTCCCTGTATTTTTTTCTGTTAATTCATCCTTTAATTTAGTCTCATTTTTAGTCAAATTTTCAGACCTTTTTTCTAACAATTCTTCCTTATTTTTCTTGCTGTCATCCTGCATAATTCTCACTTCTTTTCATACATTAATCTTCACCAAAAAATGCTTCTTCTTCCTTAACTGCTTTTCTGATTTTTTTATCATTTTCATCTGAGACTTTTACATATATTCTGCTTCCGTCCTCATCCTCTGCTACAGCATAGGAGTCCTCTTTATATATAATTATCTCGATTTCATCAGAGAAAAGTTTGTCCTTAGAATATCTGGTAAGCTGCACACTATAGAAGCTTCCAAAATCTTCTAAGTCTGAATTCTCATCTGCATTTCCAAGCCTGTTTTCGGAATTTTTTCCATTTTCTGAAGTCTCGCTATCCTTTGTTTCTTCGCCTTTCTCGGATTCGTCTACCTCTGCATCTGCTGTAGCCATGACAGACTCTTTAATCTCATAATAAGCCTTATTATCAAGCTCGATACTGGTATATGAGCCGGAATTATTCAGGTCATATTCATACTTATAATCGCTGTCTTTTTTGTAGAAATCTATAATCTCATCCTTCTCATTTTCATAGACAAGATAATCGTAAGAACCACGTAAAAATATATCGTGGCCCGAATCATTTTTTAACTTCTTAAGGGTCGCATAATAATTCTTGGTTTTTACAACAAGATTGGCAACAGTTTCGGCTTCAACATCCTCTACATCGTACATCTCGCCAATTCCATCATCCTCATCCAGAATAACCAGCTTCTTTCCCTTATATGTAAAATCCGTATCGATTTCCTTTTCCGTTACATAAACCTTATTGGAAAGCTTTTCTATATTCTTTGCTTCCTTGCGGTTAGTTACAACTTTTACTATCCCCATCAAAGAAATTGGAATAATAATCATAAGTCCGGAAATAATTAATATAATGCTCAATATTTTTAAACTTTTACCAGTCTTTGGCTTATCTACATACTTTTCTTTTTTGCTTTCATGCATAAAAAATATAGCTAATAATAATTCCGATATTCCACCCAAAAGTAATGAGGTTAGAAACATATTTACAGTTGAATCAAACATAGTTAACTCCTATTATTTTTTTATAATCCATTATATTTGAACCATCGCACCAAATAAAACTACGACTACATTCTTAATTCACCAAATCAATTCGGCAATTATAATCATACTTCACCAAATTAAATCGGCAACTGCAACCCACCAACACTTCTAACAATTATACCCTCAAACGAAAATCAAGTAAACAATAAATCTCTTATGTCTGTTGTTACATAGCCAAATCTAATTACCCTCCTGTTACATTATCAAAAGAAATGTACATTCCTTGTCAAAAAAATGACGTTTTTACTTGCCAAAAATCTAGTCTTAGACTATAATGCAATTCTAGACTTTATACTTATTAAATGTATTTTTTGAAATTACTTCAGAAATTACTTCAAAAAATACTGCTATATAAAGTCTGTTTTTTACGTTGAAAAGTGTTAATTGGCGCGTGTTTTACTAGCTTTTAGCTAATTTTAATTCAGCAAAATTGTAACTAATTTTAATTGAGTTAATTACATTTGCCAATTTTTAGGAAGAATGGAAGGTTATTATGAAGTTAGGTTTTAATGCTCTTGGAATTGATATCGGTTCAACAACCGTAAAGATAGCAATTCTTAACAAAGACGGCGAAATAATTTTTTCAGATTATCAAAGGCATTATGCCAATATACAGGAAACTCTGGGAGCTATACTCGCTAAGGCCTATGAAGAGTTAGGAGACATGGAGCTTTGCCCTGTTATAACGGGTTCAGGTGGTCTCACACTCTCAAAGCATTTGGATATTCCATTTGTTCAGGAGGTTGTAGCAGTTGCCACATCATTGAAGGACTATGCACCTCAAACCGACGTAGCTATAGAGCTTGGAGGAGAAGACGCTAAGATTATCTACTTTACAGGTGGTCTTGACCAGCGAATGAACGGAACCTGCGCAGGCGGAACCGGTTCATTTATCGACCAGATGGCTTCTCTTCTTAACACAGATGCTTCCGGTTTAAATGAATATGCCAAGGATTACAAAGCTATATATCCTATCGCTGCAAGATGCGGAGTATTTGCCAAGTCAGATATCCAGCCTCTTATTAACGATGGAGCTACCAAACCTGACCTTTCAGTTTCAATATTCCAGGCGGTAGTTAATCAGACCATAAGCGGACTTGCCTGTGGTAAGCCAATCCGCGGACATGTAGCATTTCTCGGCGGCCCATTACATTTCCTTACAGAGCTTAGAAATGCTTTTATAAGGACATTGAACTTAAATGATGAAACCGCTATCGTGCCTGAGCACTCACATCTTTTTGCAGCTTCTGGTTCAGCTATGAATGCAGATCCAAACAATGTAAAGAGTCTTGGTGCCCTTGCAGAAACATTGAAAACCCCTATCCAGCTTGACTTTGAGGTTAACCGTATGGAGCCTCTCTTTAAGGATGAGGATGAGTACAATACATTTTTAAAGGAACACGCTGAGAAAGACGTTAAGCGTGGTGATTTCGCAAGCTATAAGGGAAATGTTTATCTTGGAATAGACGCTGGTTCTACAACCACTAAGATTGCCTGTGTAGGCGAGGATGGAGAACTTCTCTATTCATTTTACAGTAATAATAATGGTAGTCCCCTTAAGACTGCCCTTCATGCAATAAAAGACATTTATAAAAAGCTTCCAAAGGACGCTAAAATCGTGCGTTCCTGCTCAACAGGTTACGGCGAGGCTCTTATGAAGGCTGCTCTCATGCTTGACGAGGGCGAGGTTGAAACCGTAGCGCACTATACAGCCGCTGCATTTTTCAATCCTGAGGTCGACTGTATCTTAGATATCGGCGGACAGGATATGAAATGCATCAAGATAAAGAATAACACCGTAGACAAGGTTCTCTTAAATGAAGCTTGTTCTGCAGGTTGTGGTTCATTTATCGAGACCTTCGCAAAGTCCCTTAACTACGACGTTGCAGACTTTGCTCATATCGCTCTTTACGCAAAGAATCCTATCGACCTTGGTTCAAGATGTACAGTATTTATGAACTCTAAGGTTAAGCAGGCACAGAAGGAAGGCGCAACTGTTGAGGATATCTCATCAGGACTTGCTTATTCCGTTATTAAAAATGCCATTATAAAGGTTATCAAGCTTACAGATCCTAAGGATCTTGGTAAAAATATAGTCGTTCAGGGAGGTACCTTCTACAACGACGCAGTGCTTCGTGCATTTGAGAGAATCTCCGGCTGTACAGCCATAAGACCTGATATCGCAGGTATCATGGGTGCTTTCGGTGCTGCTCTTATTGCAAAGAATCACTACACAGGTCAGGAAACAACCATGCTTAGTCATGAGCAGATTAATTCTCTTGAATTTACAACTTCCATGACACGTTGCCAGGGTTGTACAAACCACTGTTTACTTACAGTTAACCGTTTCACCGGCGGAAGAAATTACATTTCCGGAAACCGTTGTGAAAGAGGTCTTGGCCTTAAGAAAAATAAAGATAACATTCCAAATTTATTTGAATATAAGCATAACAGATTGTTTAATCACTATAAGCCATTGGATGATGAACACGCTTATCGTGGTACAGTTGGTATTCCTAGAGTTCTCAATCTCTATGAGAATTATCCATTCTGGTTCACCTTCTTTACAGAGCTTGGTTACAAGGTTGTGCTTTCACCAAAATCAGACAGAAAGATTTATGAGCTTGGTATAGAATCTATCCCAAGTGAGTCTGAGTGCTATCCTGCAAAGATTGCACATGGTCATATTTCATGGCTCTTAAAGCATGGAATTAAATACATTTTCTATCCTTGTATTCCTTATGAAAGAGTGGAAACCAAGGATGCAGGAAATCACTACAACTGCCCTATCGTAACCTCCTACGGTGAGAATATTAAGAATAACGTAGAGGAGCTTAGGGACCCTGAGATAACCTACCAGAACCCATTCCTTTCATTTGAAAGTGAGAAAATAACAACTAACCGTCTGGTAGAATATTTCACTGAAAACAGCGATATAGATGCTCTTGAAATTAAAAACGCAGCTAAAAAGGCTTGGAAAGAGATGGAGGAAACTCGTCTCGATATGCAGAAGAAGGGCGAAGAGGTTCTTCAGTATCTTAAGGAAACAGGCAAGCACGGTATCGTTCTTGCAGGTAGACCTTACCATGTAGATCCTGAGATTAACCACGGAATCCCTGAGCTTATTACATCCTATGGCCTTGCAGTTCTTACAGAAGACAGCATTTCACATCTTGGTGAGGTTGACAGACCTACTATCGTTATGGATCAGTGGATGTATCACTCAAGATTATATCGTGCCGCTTCATTTGTATCCACTCAGGATAACTTAGATCTTGTACAGCTTAACAGCTTTGGATGCGGTCTTGACGCCGTTACTACAGATCAGGTAAGCGACATTCTTACTAATAGAAATAAGATTTATACAGTTCTTAAAATAGACGAGGTTAACAACTTAGGTTCAGCGAGAATCCGTATTCGTTCACTTCTTGCAGCTGTTCGTGACCGTAAGGAAAAGAACGTAAAACCTGTATTTAGAGATACTGCACATCATAGAGTAGTATTTACCAAGAAGATGAAGAAGGATTACACAATTCTCATTCCTCAGATGTCACCTATTCATTTTGATTTAATAAGTGCAGCTATGAAGAACTGTGGCTACAACATTGTAATGCTTGACAGTAAGCCTTCTAACGTTGACGCTGGATTAAAATACGTTAACAACGACGCCTGCTACCCTTCCATTATCGTAGTTGGTCAGTTTATGGAAGCTCTTCTTTCAGGTAAATACGACTTAGACAGAACTGCTCTTCTCATCTCCCAGACAGGTGGTGGTTGTAGAGCTACAAACTATATTGGATTTATAAGACGTGCTCTTGAAAATGCCGGTATGCCTCAGATTCCTGTTATATCATTCAGTGCAGGTATCGAGAAGAACCCAGGCTTTAAGTTCAACCTCAAGATGATTAAGAGCCTTTTACAGGGACTTATTTACGGAGACGTATTCATGAGAGTGGTTTATGCAACACGTCCTTATGAGGCCGTTCCCGGTAGCACAAACAGACTTCATGAGAAGTGGCTTGAGAAAGTTTTAGAGGACCTTAAGGGTCTTAACTCTCATAAGTTTAAAGAGAATATAAGAAACATCATTAAAGACTTTGATGAGCTTCCAAGACTTGATATTAAGAAGCCTAGAGTCGGCGTAGTTGGTGAGATCTTAGTTAAGTTCCTTCCAGCAGCCAACAACTACTTAGTAGACCTTCTTGAAGCAGAAGGCGCAGAAGCAGTTGTTCCAGACCTTACAGACTTCCTTATGTACAGTCTTTACAACGCTAACTTCAAGGCTGATTTCCTTGGTAAGAAAAAGTCTTCCAAGAACATTAACAACTTCCTCATAAGTTTCCTTGAGAACTTCAGAAGTGTTGCAAGAGAAGCATTTGAAGAAAGCAAACACTTCGAACCATTTGAGCACATCGAAAAGCTTGCTGATTATGCAGCTCCTATCGTTAGTACCGGTAACCAGACCGGTGAAGGTTGGTTCCTTACAGGCGAGATGATAGAGCTCATTAAAGAAGGCGTACCAAACATCGTTTGTACACAGCCTTTCGGCTGTCTTCCAAACCACGTTGTTGGAAAGGGCGTAATTAAAGAGCTTCGCCGCCTCTACCCAGAATCAAACGTTGTAGCCGTTGACTACGACCCAGGCGCCAGCGAAGTAAACCAGCTCAACAGAATTAAACTCATGCTTTCAACCGCCAATAAAAATCTGAAGGAACAGATGGTGGAGGAGTGATGGGTGTTGGGTGATATTCGTTGATATTCGTTGATATTCGTTGATATTCCGGAGGATTTCGCTTAAAGTAAGCGAAATCCTCCTTTTTTCGTGGTCTTAGATTATGTTATGACTTGCTTCTTGTGGCCCCGGTAGGTCATTATCCTACTTTTACACATTGAAAATGGGAGTTTTAATCTAAATCTCCCGTTTTTCGTGGTCTTAGATTATCATTTTTTGAAGCTTTTAAAGTTGAACTAATCTAAACCACCCGTTATTCTGTATCTTAGATTACTTTATGAGAAATTTCTCATAACCCCGGTAGGACATCATCCTACCGTATCGCATCAAAAATTGGAAATTTAATCTAAGACCTCACGATATCATCATCTTAGATTATTATCGTGAGAAATTTTTAATTTTGAGCTAATCTAAATCTCCCGTTTCTCTATATCTTAGATTAAAGCATGAGAAATCAACTAAAATCTCTCATCGCCCTAAACCTATCTCCCGTTTCCCTATATCTTAGATTAAAGCATGAGAAATCAACTAAAATCTCTCATCGCCCTAAACCTATCTCCCAATTCACACATATTGATTTCTCATGTAATATCCACTTTATCTCCCACTTGATTATCCTTGTTTTAATATACTTTCCCAAAAAGCACTTGACTAAACAAAAAAAAGTTGAGAGAATTAACGAAGAAATTACTTTCAGGAAATCTCACTTTTTCTTAAAATAGTCTGTTCTCAAAAGTAGTATCAATTGTTTATTATTAAACATCAAAAAACAAATCCAAAACATTAAAAATCTAATTATAATAGGAGGTGTATATGGGAGATTTAATGAGTATGGAGAATGCCGAAAATTTTATATTGGCGCTAAAAGAAAGAGAAATGGTAGTTGAAAAGGCACTAAAAAAAGCTAGTCATGTAAGCTTAAAGTTTCCTAAGGGACATTTACGTGTTTCAATACACAAGGGAAATCCCCGGTATTATCATGTAACCAAAACAGGCGATAATAATGGTAAGTATATCAAAAAACAAAACTTCAAACTAGTTATTGATCTTGCTAATAAAGACTATAATAGAGCCTTTTTAAAAACAGCTGAGGAGGAACTTGATTTAATTGAAAATGCTATAAACACGCTATCTACCAATAATTCAAATCAAGTGTATGATAATTTATCTGACACTAGAAAAAAACTGGTGAAACCTTATATTGAGCCAGATGAAAGTGTTGTTGAAGAATGGAAAAATATAAAATATAATCCAAAAAACAATTATGCAGATAAAAAAGTCTATCCAACCCATAAAGGTGATTTGGTTAGGTCTAAATCAGAGATGATAATCGCAGATATGTTATATGATTTAGGTATTCCTTATCACTATGAAAAACCGGTGTTTCTCGGAGAAGATGGAATAAGATATCCTGATTTCACAATTTTCAATGTTAAAACAAAAGAGGAAATCTACCTCGAACACTTGGGAATGCTGGACAATGTGACCTATCTCTTCAATGCTTTGAGTAAGCTTGATACCTACCGAGCTAATGGTATTTATATTGGCAAGAATCTGTTGCTAACCTACGAAATACCAGAAATTCCTTTGGATGTTGAAGGAGTGAAGAAAATGTTTACGGAATTGTTTTTGTAATAGCAGGATACTTTTTCAAAATATGATTATTATTATAATATTTATAGCCAAACCATTACAACAAAAAACATCAAATAAAAAAGTACCTAAGCGGTTATTCCACTTAGGTACTTATATTTTTATATAATACTTAATTCAATAATTCGTGACTTGATAAAATATCTTACTTATCTGCCATTAATTATAGCTACTTAATTATCGCCACTTGATCATATTCTATAATTAACCTTAAACTTACCCCTTAAAATTAATCTTATCAAAGTACTCGCCGAAGTCAAATGTTGCGAAATAATCTTTGTCTGTCTGTGCTCTTCTGATTAATTTTACGCTGCCGTCTTCCTGTAAAAGGAGCTCTGAAGACCAGAGGCGACCATTGTAGTTGTAACCCATGGCAAAGCCGTGTGCACCTGCATCATGGATGTAAATGTAATCTCCCATGTCAATCTTTGGAAGCTTTCTGTCAATGGCGAATTTGTCGTTGTTCTCGCAAAGAGAACCGGTTACATCATAGACTGTGTCGCAAGGAGCATCTTCCTTACCAAGAACTGTGATGTGGTGGTAAGCACCATACATTGCTGGTCTCATAAGATTTGCTGCACAAGCATCAACACCGATGTAATCCTTGTAAATCTTCTTCTCATGAATTGCCTGAGTTACGAGGGCACCATAAGGAGCAAGCATGAATCTTCCCATTTCTGTGAAAATCTTAACGTCGCCAAGGCCATTTGGAACAAGGATTTCTTCGAATTTCTGTCTTACGCCTTCGCCGATAGCCATAATGTCATTTGGCTCCTTGTCAGGTGTGTAAGGGATTCCCACGCCGCCTGAGAGATTTATAAATGAAAGCTCAACGCCAGCTGCATTTTTAATCTCTACTGCGAGATCAAAAAGAATGCCGGCAAGAGTTGGATAATAATCATTTGAAACTGTGTTACTTGCGATAAATGAATGGATACCGAACTTCTTAGCGCCAAGGCTCTTGAGCTTCTTGTAAGCCTCGATGATCTGCTCCTTGGTCATGCCGTATTTTGCATCGCCAGGGTTATCCATGATATCTGTACCAAGTGAAAACTTTCCGCCTGGATTGAATCTACAACAAATTGTCTCAGGAATTCCTGCGCAATCCTTAAGGAAATCAATGTGTGAAAAATCATCAAGATTGATATATGCATTTAGTTTCTTTGCGTACACATACTCCTCGGCTGGAGTAACATTTGATGAAAACATGATGTCCTCGCCTGTGAAACCGCAAGCCTCTGAAAGCTCGAGCTCAGTGAGAGAAGAACAGTCAACGCCGCATCCCTCTTCCTTCAAAATCTGTAAAATGTATGGATTAGGAGTTGCCTTCACTGCAAAATATTCCTTAAATCCCTTATTCCATGAAAACGCTTCATTTACGCGTCTTGCATTCTCTCTAATTCCCTTTTCATCGTAAATGTGAAATGGAGTAGGATATGTCTTTACAATTTCTTCAACTTTTTCTTTTGTCACAAAAGGCACTTTATTCATTGCTTTTTCCTCCTAAATGCTAATTCTAAAAACTTTCTAAATTCAATAAATCGAAAACATTACTAATATTAGCAGATAAT
>JAILGL010000127.1 GCA_024696825.1 Lachnospiraceae bacterium | reverse complement strand
TCAAAGTGATCCATGTTATCTGTAACTTCCTTTATAGTCTTGTTGAGCTTGGAGAGGATCCAATGGTCAACAGGCTCAAGTCCTGCAGGCATCGGCTGATGAATCGCACTCTTTTCATCCTCACCCATGTTCATCATGATAAATCTTGATGCATTCCAAACCTTATTTGCAAAATTACGGCTGTTCTCAACCCTTTCATTATAGAAACGCATATCATTTCCGGGTGCGTTACCGGTGATAAGAGTGAGTCTGAGCGCATCTGCTCCGTAATTCTCAATGATATCAAGAGGATCGATACCGTTTCCGAGAGACTTACTCATCTTTCTACCCTGTGAGTCTCTTACAAGACCATGGAAAAGAACTGTCTTGAAAGGATATGTTCCCATGTTCTCGTAACTTGAGAAGATCATTCTGATTACCCAGAAGAAGATAATGTCATAACCTGTTACAAGTACGTCTGTAGGGAAGAAATACTTAAGTTCCTTGGTATCATGAGGCCATCCTAATGTCTCAAAAGGCCAAAGCGCTGATGAGAACCATGTATCAAGTGTGTCAGGATCCTGTGTAAAGTGTGTGTGTCCGCACTTAGGACATACTGTAGGAGTCTCTTTTGCAACAACTACCTCTCCACACTTGTCGCAATAGTAAGCCGGGATTCTGTGGCCCCACCAGAGCTGTCTTGAAATACACCAGTCACGGATATTGTCGGTCCAGTTAAAATATGTCTTGTCCATTCTCGGTGGAATAAGCTTGATGTCTCCATCCTTAACTGCCTTAACAGCAGGTTTGATGAGCTCATCCATCTTAACGAACCACTGAGCCTTGATCATAGGCTCAACTGTTGTATGGCAGCGATCATGAGTTCCTACATTATGAGAATAATCTTCAATCTTAACAAGAAGTCCCATCTCATCAAGCTCTTTAACGATAGCTTCTCTTGCAGCATATCTGTCCATTCCCTCGAACTTGCCACCGTTAGCATTAATAGTAGCATCATCATTGAGGATATTGATCTCCTCAAGGCCGTGTCTCTTACCAACCTCAAAGTCGTTAGGGTCATGAGCAGGTGTAATCTTAACAACACCTGTACCGAATTCCATATCTACATAATCATCTGCAATAAGAGGAATCTCTCTGTGAACCAGTGGTAATATAAGTGTCTTTCCTACAAGATCCTTATATCTTTCATCCTTAGGATTAACTGCTACCGCTGTATCACCAAGAAGTGTCTCAGGACGGGTTGTAGCAAGCTCTATATAGCCGCTTCCATCCTTAAATGGATATCTGAGATGCCAGAAAAATCCATCCTGCTCCTCGTACTCAACCTCAGCATCTGAAATAGAAGTAAGGCAGTGAGGACACCAGTTAATGATTCTCTCACCTCTGTAGATAAGTCCCTCTTTATATAAATTAACGAATACTCGTCTTACAGCCTTGTTACAGCCCTCATCCATGGTAAATCTTTCTCTGTCCCAATCACAGGATGAACCGATTTTCTTAAGCTGTTCAACAATTCTTCCGCCATATTTTTCTTTCCAAGCCCAGGCTCTCTCTAAGAAACCATCTCTTCCAATATCTTCCTTAGAAACACCCTCGTTACGCATAGCTTCCACTATCTTAGCCTCAGTTGCGATAGAGGCATGGTCAGTACCTGGAAGCCACAAAGTTTCATAACCCTGCATTCTCTTAAATCTAATGAGAATATCCTGCAAAGTATTATCCAGTGCGTGTCCCATATGAAGCTGACCTGTAATATTAGGTGGTGGCATAACTATGGAAAAAGGTTTTTTGTCTTTTCTGACCTCAGCATGAAAGTACTTTTTATCAAGCCATTTATCATAAGTCCTCTGCTCTATATGGGCAGGGTCATAATTCTTTTCAAGCTCTTTCATAATTACCCTCATTTCTGCACCGTAAATGGTGCAACTGCATTTCCAAATATATTAGCTCTAATAATTAGTCAAAAAGCCCTATATCCCAATGTGGATATAAGGCTCCCGAAATTACAGTTTGCTCTTTGCAGTCTCAACGAGTGAAGCAAATCCGTTAGGATCACTTACTGCCATCTCAGAAAGCATCTTTCTGTTTATATCAACCTCAGCAAGCTTAAGTCCGTGCATTAACTTGCTATATGAAAGTCCATTGATTCTTGCAGCTGCATTAATACGAGTAATCCAGAGTCTTCTGTATTCTCTCTTTCTCTGCTTTCTTCCAGCGAACTGTGAAGTAAGCGCTCTCATTACAGACTGCTTAGCAACTCTATACTGCTTAGATCTTGCTCCTCTATAGCCCTTTGCAAGCTTTAATACCTTATTATGCTTTCTCTTTGCGTTCATACCGCCTTTAATACGTGCCATTTATAACATCCTCCAATTCTTGAATTAAATCCTTAAATAATTATTTAGCGTATGGTAAAACTCTCTTTACCTGCTTTAAATTGCTATCATCTACAACATTAGCTTTTCTAAGATTTCTCTTTCTCTTAGTAGACTTCTTGTTGAGGATGTGGCTCTTGTATGCCTTCATCTTCATAATCTTACCGGTACCTGTTACCTTAAAACGCTTTGCTGCAGCGCGCTTTGTCTTCATCTTCTGTTTCATAATTAATTGAATCCTCCTTAAAATATATCTGTTTCTTATCGAGTTTTATATCAACTCTTTTTCTCAGATAAAACCATAACCATGGATCTGCCTTCCATTTTTGGAGCCTTATCCATTACTGCAATGTCCTGTAATTTCTCAAAGAAGTTATCGAGAATCTGCTTGCTGTAATTAATGTGAGCAAGCTCACGACCTCTAAATCTAAGTGAAACCTTTACCTTATCACCCTTAGTGATAAACTTTCTTGCCTGATTAGCTTTGGTATTCAGATCATTAACATCTATATTAGGTGAAAATCTGATTTCCTTAACCTCGGTAGTTTTCTGCTTCTTGCGAGCCTCTTTTTCCTTGCGGGACTGCTCATAACGATACTTACCATAATCAACAATCTTGCATACAGGTGGCTTTGCATTAGGTGCTACCTTAACAAGATCAAGATCCTGTTCCCTTGCAAGCTTCATAGCATCCTTTGCTGACATAACGCCAAGCTGATTACCCTTTTCTCCGATAAGACGTACTTCTTTGTCTCTTATCTGCTCATTAACACTTAAATTAATAATCGTTCTTACCTCCATTTGAAAAATTTACCTGAGTAATATCTTGTGCCATCTTAATCTATGTAAAAATACATAAAAAAAGATGAGCCAAAAAAGCTCATCCACAAAATATTAAAACTACGCCTTAGTAAACTAAGACTATAAGCAATAATGATTATGATTAAAAACCCGAGTCGTCTAAAAACGCTAAGGTGAGAGTGGATAAACTCTTCTTTCTTGCATGGTAAAAACCACACAGCAACAAACATAATATCATTTATAAATGTAATTGTCAAGCATATTTCATACAATTATCAGTAGGTTTCCCAAATATGAATAATTATATAAAATATAAATGTATATAAATATAAAAGTTCGGTTTAATTAGCTTGCAGTAAGAAATGATTCGATTTTCTCCATAGCTGTTTCTTCATCATCTCCGTCTACTACAACCTTAACGTCCTCGCCTGTTACGAGTCCTAAGCTCATCATACCCATGAGACTCTTGGCATTAATCTTCTTATCGCCGCACTCAAGATAGATAGTACTTACATACTGACTTGCAAGCTGTACTAATTCTGATGTTGCTCTAGCCTCAAGACCGCTTCTAACCTGAACCTTTAAATCCTTATTAATCATAAATAATACTCCTTTTTTTACAAAAAAACTCTCTTATTTGTAATTTTTGGCTATCTCTGACAGCCTTCTTAACCTGTGATTAACACCTGATTTACTGATGTTAGGACCTAATAAATCCGCTAACTCCTGTAAGCTCGCTTCTGGATAATTAAGCCTTAATTCAGCAATCTGTCGTAAACCCGGACTAAGATTTTGAAGCCCCATTTTTTGTTTAATAAGTAATATATCTTCTCTTTGTTTTTGCGCTGCGGATACGATTCTGCTAATATTAGCTGTCTCGCAATTAACTCCGCGATTTATGTTATTCCTTACACCCTTTACAATTCTCACATTTTCAAAATCCAACATGCATTTATAAGCCTGAATGTAATTCAGAAAATCTGAAATTTGTGTCCCCTCTTTGATGTAAAGAACTTCTGCTTTCTTTCTGGTAGTTATCCTGACGTCGAAATCAAACGCTCCCATTATACGTTTCAACGCCTCTGTATATCCCGAGTTCTGACTTACTATCTCCAAATGATAAGATTTATTAGGATCTATCATGGAACCCGATACTAAGAAAGCACCTCTTAAAAATGCTCTTTTACAGCACTCACTTTGAATAAGCTTCCCACAGCTTATATCATAGTCAGGCTTTAGTTTCATGGTCTTAGTAAAACTCTCTACTATATCCTCTCCACTAAGAGCAATCATATATACATTCGAACCCTTCGCTCCTCTGTGATGTCTTACCATAACCTCCGGAGCCGTATGAAAGACTTTCCTTAATAAGATATAAGATTTATTCGCAACTGTCAAGTTCTCAGTTTTAAAAATAATTATTTTTTTGGAAATCCTTACTCTTCCCTGTGGTTTTAGTCCCGAATAAATCGCAGCAAGCTCTGCTATTCTGCAATGCCTGGCTTTAGGTATCTCCACCGCCGCTTCATTTTTTATCTTTGATGAAAATGACATTTTAACCTCATTTATTTATTTTTGATATCTATATCTCTATGCTCTGTTTTTATTGTATAAGGTAGCTTTTTCATTCTCTTGGAAAGAGCATTGGCAATTGTAACAGACCTATGCTTTCCACCTGTACAGCCAACAGCTATAACTAGCTGATTCTTTCCCTCAGTAATGTAATTTGGTATTAAGAACTTTATCATATTATAGAGCATTTTATCGAATTTCTTAGCTTCCTCTGAGCTCATTACAAAATCATAAACTGCCCTGTCATTACCTGTAAGTCCCTTTAATTCAGGATCGTAAAATGGATTTGGCAGAAATCTCACATCGAAAACCAAATCTGCATCTGCCGGTATTCCATATTTGAATCCAAAGGAAAGCACGGTAACGAAGAAGTTCTCATACTCGTCATCTCCGAGAAATATTTTATCCACCTCATGCTTTAAATCCCTTATAAGCATATGACTGGTATCCAGTATGAAATCGGCTTCCTTCTTTATAAAACCAATTTCTTTTCTCTCTGCTCTAATGGCCTTATCCACTCTTCCCTCTAAGGCTAGGGGATGATTTCTCCTGGTTTCCTTATACCTTTTTACAAGAGTTGCATCATCTGCATCCAGGAATAAAATCTCATATCTATAGCCCTCTTCCTTTAGAGAATTAATGGTATCATCAAACTCCTTAAGACCCTTTAAATTTCTAACATCTATGCCTATGGCAACCTTGTCTATATCCTCATTTTCAGTCATCATTTTGGTAAACTGAGCTATAAGTAATACAGGAAGATTGTCTACGCACAGATAACCATAATCTTCAAGCATCTTTAGTACCGAGCTTTTGCCGGCACCACTCATTCCAGTAACTATGACAAATCTCATAATTATCCTTTCCTTATCTTTTAGATTATCTAAACTTATGCCATCTTAATTCTTCTATTATCAAGTCTTAATTATCTAACCTTTAATTATCTTAACCTCTGGTTCAAGCACAAAGCCTGAATCAGCCTTTACCTTTTCCTTAACATCTTCCATAACCTTTATGGCATCCTTAAATGTACCATTACCTGCATTTATCATAAAGCCTGCATGCTTATCAGAAATCATCATGTCACCAACTCTATAACCCTTTAAGCCGGAATCCTCTATAAGCTTTGCAGCAAAGGCACCCTCAGGTCTTTTAAATGTACTTCCGCAGCTTGGATATTCCAAAGGCTGCTTATCTCTTCTTTTAAAATTAAGCTCCTTCATAAGAGCGGTTATCTCTTCCTTATCTCCCTTTTCAAGAGCAAAATATCCTGTAAGCACTATGTAGCCTGCTTCTAGAATTACGCTATTTCTATAGGAAAGCTTAAGCTCTTCTTTATTAAGAAGCTTTATCTCTCCATCACCTGTTAAAACCTTAGCAGCAACTATAACATCCTTAACCTCAGCTCCATAAGCACCTGCATTCATAACCACTGCTCCACCTATGGTTCCGGGAATTCCTGAAAGTCCCTCAAACCCCTTTAAGCTGTGATTTGCTGCAACTGAAGCTACATTAGAAAGATATGCTCCCGCATTAGCTTTTATAAATGTATATGCCTTATTTTCTGTATCTAACTTAAGGTCTATATTCTCTAATTCTTCGAATAATGCTTCAGAAAGTGTAACACCATTTAATGCATTTTCATCTGCCTTTACACCGGATTTATCTTCGCCACTTATCCCTAAAGATACAGCGCCTCTGCAGTCAGTGGAAACTACATAAAAATCTAAGTCGTCATCTGAAAACAAGAGATTGCTGGCATTACCTGTAAGCATAAATCTCTCATTATTATCTCTAAAAACCTTTATAACATTTACTAATTCATCCACTGAATAAGGAGTGACAAAGGCCTTTACCCTGCCACCAATCTTCATGGTAGTATGCTCTTTTATAATTTCATTTGGAAAAATATTATTTTTGGAGGTGAACTCTCCTAAGGTACTGATAATATCCTGCATGACTATCTCCTTACGAACTTTAAAGATGATTTATACATCTAAAACTAATAGTACAACAATTTCTAAAACCCATTATAACAAATGTAACAAAAAAAGTCGAAGACAAGTCTTCGACTTTTATAATTTAGCGTGCGTGAAAGGATTCGAACCCTCGGCCTTCTGATCCGTAGTCAGACGCTCTATCCAGCTGAGCTACACGCACATAACTCACACAAGCAAACATTATACATAAGAATTATTAAAAATGCAAGAGCTTTTTTATATTTTCGTTTTCTCCTCTATATCAAGCTTTAATTCCCTAGAGGACATAAGCTTGCAGTTATGACCAAGTATTATAAGCTGAACCAGGGCATCAGAGGTTGCTACCGTCACATCCTTAAGACCACCAAGCTTTAAGGAGCTCTCTGCTATATACTGGTCCGCAGTCTGAGCTTCCTTCGTATAGATAACCTCTATATTATGATATTTTATAAATTCTCCCACATTTCCTCTTACCATGTAAGCGTCAAATACAAGAATAAGACTAATACCCTCAAATGCAGCATAATTAGCCAGTATATCCATAAGCTTTTCTCTTGCGGCAGAAAGATTATCCCTCGCAAGCTCCTTTAAATCCTCCCATGAATATATAACATTATAACCATCTACAAGCATTACCTTTTCCTTACCGATTTTCTTCTTTTTCCTGATTTTTTCATAGGATTCTCTGTCAGTATAGGTATTACCCTTAGCTACATTTTTATCATAATTTCTCTGATACTTATAGCGCACCTCTCTTTTATTAGTACCATAAGTTTTTTCAAAGATTTCCATCAATTCATCATCTGTGGCTCTTTCCTTCTTTATGGTCTTACTAACCTTTTCCAGATTAAAATCACTAAACTCTTCCTCGGAAAGTCCATTTTTAATAAGCTCTTCCTTACTTCCAACATGCATACTCATATCGGATTCTTCCCATGGAACTATTACCGCTGAACCATGAGAGCAGAATACTGAATCCGGAGAAAACTCCAAATCAGAAAGAGGATTATAGGCCTTTTCTTCTATTATTTCTTCTGCATTATGGCATTCTAAATATCCATAAAAGCTTATATCTATGCTACCCTCACCACGGGTAATGCTTCTAAGCTCCTCCTGATAATTCTCAAATTCTGACACAGGAATAATTACAGAAAGAGTTGAAAGAGCCTCATCATTTCCAATGATTTCTACCTTTCCACTCATCTTAGTCACATCATTCATAACCTTTCCAACCATATCCTGTGGAAGGGTGAGAGTTATATTATACCAAGGCTCCAAAAGAACATTTTCCGCCTTCATAAGCCCCTGTCTTACAGCTCTTCTGGCGGCCTGTCTAAAGTCTCCACCCTCAGTATGCTTTATATGGCTTCTTCCATCCACTAAGGTTATAAGCATATCCGTAATAGGAGAACCTGTTAAAACTCCCGGAATATCTGTTTCCTTAAGGTTACTAATAACTAAATTTCTAAAGTTTTGCGGAAGATTATTATTATCTGCTTCCACCTTGAATTTTAACCCCTCCCCGGGCTTTAGAGGTGTAAGCTTTAAATGTACCTCTGCATAATGCCTTAGAGGCTCAAAATGTCCTGCCCCAAAGACCTCTTCTCTAATGGTCTCACGGTAGCACACCTTGCCCTTTGAAAACTCTACATCTATGCCAAATCTTTTTAGTAAAATACTCTTTAATACTTCCTTCTGAACCTGTCCAAAAAGACGAACCTGTATAGCCTTGTCTTCCTCTAAGTAGCTTATATGAAGCTCAGGATCTTCTTCTGAAAGCACCTTTATTCTCTGCATAAAATCAGTAACATTAACATCCTCCGGAAGAATGAGTCTGTAATTCATAACAGCACTTCTATTAGAGTCATCACGGTCAGGTTCTAAGTCAACACCTAAAACTGCGCAAACTTCCCCCTTCTTAACAGTCTGTACACTTTCAAATTTCTTGCCTGAATATTTTCGAAGCTCAGTTATCTTACCATCTAAAAGCTTCTGTCTGGTATTAAGCTCCCCACTTATAACCTTTACATGAGAAAGGTGCTGGCCCTTTTCATCGTGGGTAATTTTATAAACTATATAGTTTTTCTCCGTATCAGAACTCTTATTTTCAGCACCTTCTAAATGAGAAGGATTATCAGCTTCCTCATATTTCTTTTCTACAGTAAATTTATATATTCCTTCCAGAAGCTCTTTTATACCCTCAAACTTAAGAGCAGAGCCTGAAAATGCAGGTGTAAGCTTTCCACTTGCAATGGCATTTTTAATGCTGTCTTCTGAGATTTCTCCATTTTCAAGATACTCTTCTAAAAGGCTCTCATCAGCTGTTGCCACCTCTTCATAGAACTCTGCGAGACCTGGGTTTTTACCCAACGCCCCTGACTCATTTTCTTCATAAACCTTAGTAAAATCCACTATATCAGTGTCTGTATATTTTCTTAAATCCCTAAGAACCATACCCTTGTCGGCCCCCGGGATATCCATTTTATTTATAAATAAAACTACAGGAATCCCGTGCATAACGAGACTCCTGTATAAATATATCACATGACTTTTTAATTTTTCAGCACCGCTAACCACTAATATACAGGCGTCAAGCACCTTAAAGGTTCTCTCTGTTTCCGCTATAAAATCAGTATGTCCCGGTGTATCTATAAGGACATATTCCCTGTCCTTATAGTTAAATCTTGCTTCCTTGGAAAAGATTGTAATACCCCTGTCTTTCTCTAAATCATGGGTATCCAAAAAGGCATCGCGCTTATCTACACGCCCTGCCTTTTTAATAGCACCACTTGTATAAAGAAGCGCCTCTGATAAAGTTGTCTTTCCGGCATCTACATGTGCCATAATTCCAACTATCATTTTTTACTCTCTCTTCCATCTCTTTATCTTATAATCTTGTAGGGATTAATCCTCTACTCTAAGTTCATCCTTAAGCTTATATATTTCGCCATCTACATCCACATATAAGTCATACTCATCCTTAGGAAGATCATCTACATAGATAGCAAAATTACGCTTTTTAGTATCAAGCATATTAGTCTTGTCAAGGATTGTAAAATCCTGCTTAAAGGTCTTTTTACCCACAAAATATAAAGCCTTAACATTCTTTCTTATGGATATAAGAAGAATACCTGAGGTAAGTCGCATATTGTTAAAGAGCTTCTTAAGAAGCTTCTTATCTACAGGCTCCGCAAGCTTTTCATCAGTTTCTACAGGCCCCTTCGCAGTTCCAAATATAACATCCTTTGAAGGTGAAACTCCTACACTAAGTTCCTTTACATCAGGATTAAATGGAGTAAGCTTCGCAAAGGACTTAAAGAACTTAACCTCATTTAAAGGAGTTCCATCCATGCTATATTCATTAATTCTCGCCTTAATATCATCATTAGTAGGAACCATTACAACACCCTTACTTGCTATAACTGAACCCTTATCCTCAAGATACATGGTCTTTGCATATCTGTTAAAGCCAAAGTCTGCAATGGCATTTACAAGGCCTATCTTCATATTCTCCAAATCGATTAAGAAAATACCAATGCGATATTTTCTCTTATCGCCTTCCTTAGCCATTCCATTTGAATTAAAACAGGATATAACCATCTTGTCTCCAAGACTTTCAAGTATCTCTGTATAATAAGGACCTATGTCTTTATCGAATACATCCTTAGGAAAATCCCTATCAGAAGGGGCATAATTCTTTAAAATATTACTGTCAGCAATTTCCTCATCAGAAATAAGACCAATATATTTTAATTTCTTATTGGAAATATCACTATTGTCTACATAAGGATTCTCTCCAATAACCCATTTCACACTGAAGTCACTCTTGTTAAGACAAATAATGGTATCAATCTTTTTATAGGTCAGGATTATGGAATCCTCAACCTCCTCAACCCCTGTAACTGTAGCTTCCTTATCATTGACAAAATCCTTGCCAAATATATCTTCCATGGATTTCTTATTCTCAACCTTTCCTGTTAAAAGGTTAAGAGTAGCGATATCAGAATTAAGTCCGGTTTTCTCTGACTTAGTTACAAAGTAAACCCTTTCCTTATCGCAAACCATATTGTCACCCATTGGATAATCGATTATATAGGACTTATAGATTCTTCCAAGAAAATCACATTCATGATACATGCACTGGTAGAATCTTCCGTCCTCACTTACTCTTGTAAACTCGCCCTGGCCAAAGAGAAAATGGCCATTATCAAGCATTACAATACCATTTCTTGAAATCTTAATATCCATGGTATATCTGATATCCATATTTTTATCATATACCACAGGACTGAAGCCAAAACCACTAAACATGGTAAGAGGCATATTGCTCGTATCTGGATTAGATGGCTTTTTGCACTGATTTAAAACTTCTAATGGAGGGTCTGAAACATAGATGGTAAGAGGTCTTCTCTTATCCACCTCTCCAGCCTCATTAATAAGCTCTAGGGTAATCTTATTAGTAGTAGCCACATAGAGACCGAAAATAGGCACTCTGTGTCTCTTAGAAAACTCTGTCTCTCCGCTAAAGGCTACATCCTCACCCTTCTTACCATGAACCGTGTATCTTACCTTACATGGCTTACTGGTATTAAAGAGTAAAAGGGCTGTCTGCTTAGAAGCGCCATAAGGATTAGGTATAACAAGCAAATGTTTAAATGTATATAGCTGCTTGTCAAGTATATCCTCAAAGCCCCTGTCTCTAATCTGTGACAAAAGTGCAAAAGGAATTTCCTTCTTTATAGGAGAATGAATCTGCTCTCCCTTTGACACACTAAATTCCCTGTAAAATGCCACATCAACTTTTTTAAGATCCTCCTCACTATAGGTTACCTTAGTAGGATTTTTAATCTCAACATTTTTCTTAAAAAGTCCCATACATTTTTCCTCACTGATTACATTTTCATTGATAATTGAATTCTCTTCTTCTTAAGGTCAACACTCATGACCCTTACGTCAACTACATCACCTACGCTTACAACGTCAAGTGGATGCTTAACATATCTCTTATCGGAAAGCTCTGAAATGTGTACAAGACCGTCCTGATGTACTCCTATATCCACAAATACTCCGAAGTCAATTACATTTCTTACTGTACCCTTAAGTACCATGCCTTCCTTTAAGTCCTTCATTTCAAGGACATCTGTACGAAGAATTGGCTTTGGCATCTCCTCACGAGGATCGCGGGCTGGCTTATTAAGCTCATTTAAAATGTCCTCAAGTGTAATCTCACCGATATTTAACTCCTCTGCCATCTTCTTTTTATCCTTAACCTTAGCTGCAAATACGTTCTTAGAAGTAACGGTTCTAGTCTCCTTGTCATCCTCAGATAAATCAATCTTATCTCCATACTTCTTAAAGAGAGCTGCTCCAAAGGCTGTATTCCTATTCTTAATTACAAAGCCTTCCTTCTTTTTCTTAGGAGCCTGAGGCTTCTTTTCAAATATTTTCTTGGAAGCCTCCTTCTGAGCATTCTTAACGTCATCCATAGTCATGCCAATCTTATCAAGAAGTGCCATGGTGGCATCATAGCTTTCAGGATGCACACTGGTAGCATCTAATGGATTAACTCCATCACTGATTCTCATGAAACCTGCACACTGCTCATAAGCCTTAGGTCCAAGCTTTGCAACCTTTAAGAGTTCTTTTCTACTCTTAAATTTACCATTCTCTTCTCTATATAAAACTATATTTTTAGCTATAGCCTTGGATACACCTGATACATATTCCAGAAGTGAAACTGAAGCTGTATTTAAATCTACACCAACCTTGTTAACGCAGTCTTCAACTACATTGGTAAGGGCTTCTGTAAGCTTCTTCTGGTTCATGTCATGCTGATACTGACCTACACCGATGGACTTTGGATCAATTTTTACAAGCTCTGAAAGTGGATCCTCAAGTCTTCTTGCGATGGAAACAGCACTTCTCTGTCCTACGTCAAACTGTGGGAACTCCTCTGTAGCAAGCTTACTTGCTGAGTAAACACTGGCTCCCGCCTCATTTACGATAACGTACTGAACAGGCTTATTTATCTCCTTTAACATCTCAGCGATAATAGCCTCTGACTCTCTTGAAGCAGTACCATTACCTACTGAAATAAGTGAAATGTTATATTTATCAATAAGTGCCTTAACTATTTTCTTAGACTCTGCAACCTTGTTCTGTGGAGCAGTAGGGAAAATAACTACTGTATCGAGAACCTTTCCTGTAGGGTCAACTACTGCAAGCTTACAACCTGTACGGAAAGCAGGATCCCAGCCAAGTACTGTCTTACCTGCAATAGGTGGAGACATAAGAAGCTGCTGTAAGTTCTTTCCAAATACCTTTATACTCTCATCCTCAGCCTTCTCTGTAAGCTCACTTCTAATCTCACGCTCGATGGCAGGTGCTATAAGTCTGTCATAGGAATCCTTTGCAGCATCACCTATAACAGCATCTGTAAATTCATTCTCCTTAACTATAGACTTCTTGGTAAGATAGCCTACAATTCTCTCGTCAGGAGCTGTAATCTTAACTGTAAGGAATTTCTCCTTCTCACCTCTGTTAAGAGCTAAGATTCTATGACCTACAATCTTATTAACAGGCTCTAAGAAATCATAGTACATTTCATATACTGATTCCTGCTTCTCATCCTTTGCCTGGCTAACTATGGTTCCCTCTTCAAAGGTAAGATTTCTAATATAGGTTCTGTATTCTGCATTATCAGATATTTCTTCTGCGATAATATCCTTAGCATACTGAAGTGCATCCTCAGGAGTCTTCACCTCTTTCTCCTCAGATACATATTCTGCTGCATATTCTAATATATCCTTGTCACACTCTCCTGAAAGAATAAGCTGTGCAAGTGGCTCTAAGCCCTTCTCCTTAGCTATGATAGCTCTGGTTCTTCTCTTTGGCTTGTATGGACGATAGTAGTCCTCTACCTGAACTAAGGTCATGGCATCTAAAATCTGTTTCTCAAGCTCAGGAGTAAGCTTCTCCTGCTCTCTGATGCTCTCTATAACCGTAGCCTTTCTCTCCTCGAGATTTCTAAGGTAAGTAAGTCTCTCATCTAAGTTTCTAAGCTGCTCATCGTTAAGTGATCCATGAGCCTCTTTACGGTATCTGGCAATAAATGGGATGGTATTACCCTCATCTATAAGCTTTATAACCGCATCAACCTGGGTTACCTTAATTTTTAACTCCTCTGCTATCTGTTTACTAATGTTCATCTTCTACGCAATCCTTTCATGTACATTGTTACTTTTATATAGGCTTCTCATAACCTTTTTATTTAAATATGGTTAAACAAACTAACCTTTATTTTACCAATTACTGCCCCTTAGGGCAAGGGCTTATTATGACTTAGGCTACAGCCTTATCTATACTCTTATCTTCTTACCCTTGTCAGCACGCTTTCCTTCCTTAAATCTGGAAACCATTATATCCTTGGAGTCTGTATTAAACTTCTTATCATCAGGCGCTATAACCTGAGCATGTTTCACTGAATCTCCCTTGGAAAGCTTGATTCCTGTTACACCACGGCTGGTTTTCTTATATTCATTAATCATATTTACTGAGTAAATAAGTGCATAATTACTATCTGTAAGAAGAGCAAGCTTCATGGATTCTGAAAGTATCTCTTCTGTACTTAAGGCCTTTATATAGATAATGGTATCGTCACCGTCAAGCTTAGAGCTCTGAAGCTGATTTCTGGTGGATTCAAATTCCACACCGGATACACGTTTTACATAACCCTGCTTTGTAACGAAGAGAAGCTGTGACTCAAAAAGCTCTTCCATAGGAATGTAGAGCACTGCCTCCTCATTTCCAATCTTACAAAGGGAATGAATCAGCACACCCTTGTCCCTAAGTCTTCCCTTTGGAATAAGAGACATTTTAATCTTATACATATTGGCATTAGTAGTGAAGAGACAAAGCATATCCGTATTCATAATAGGGATGATGGTCTTATATTCTGCCCTCTGCTCCTCTGTCATCTTTTCAAACATGTTCTGATCTACGCTCTTAACATAGCCAAATTTATCAATAAGAACTACTAATTCTTCCTCAACAATCTTCTCTACATAAGACTCTCCGCTTACACTTATAAGCTCTGTCCTTCTCTCACGGTTAAAGGTTTTCTTATACTCCTTAAGCTTGGACTTTATAGCTCTGTGAAGGGCCTTCTTGCTATTTAAATAGAGATTATATTCTGCAATGTTTTTAAGAAGATTATCATTCTCCTGATGAAGCTTTAAAAGCTCAAGTCCTATGAGTTTACTAAGCTGCATCTGAAGGATAGCTTCTGCCTGAGGCACTGTAAAATTAAGAGTTTTAGCCTCAATTGCAGACTCCTCACTCTTAAATGCTATATCACTAATGTCACCCTCTGTAAGACATTTCTTAGCCTGAGCAACACTCTTACTACCTCTTAAAATCTCGATAATTAGGTCGATTACGTCAACTGCCTTTATAAGACCTTCCACTACCTCGTGGCGTTTCTCAGCCTTATCGAGCATATACTGGTATTTCTTGGTATAGATTTCTTCCTGGAATTCCACGAACTCCTTAATCATACCCTTTAAGTTAAATGTAACAGGCTGCTTGTCCTTTACTGCAAGGAGATTCACACCGTAGGTATCCTCTAAACCGCTCTTCTGATAAAGACCATTTAAAAGGTTCTCGTAATCACGCCCCTTCTTAACCTCTACCACAAGTCTGATACCTTCCTTGGAGGACTCGTCTCTTACATCATAAATCTCATCGAAGACCTTGTCCTTTTCAAGTGAAATAAGGGATTCATAGAGCTTCTGCTTTCTTCCTGAAGCGGTAAATGGAATCTCTGTAATAACGATATTCATCCTTCCGCCGTCGCTCTTTTCAAACTCTACCTTACCACGAACTCTAAGCTTTCCCTCGCCTGTTTCATATATATTTTTTATCTCCTCAGCATTTATAATAATGCCGCCTGTAGGAAAATCAGGTCCCTTAATATCCTCCATAAGCTCTTCAGTAGTGATATTAGGGTTCTTCATATAGCTTATAACTCCATCTATAACCTCCCCCGGATTATGAGTTGGAATATTGGTCGCCATACCAACTGCGATACCTGTAGTTCCGTTAATAAGAAGATTTGGAAGGGTTGCAGGAAGTACTAATGGCTCCTTCTCGCTCTCATCAAAGTTAGGAGCAAATTCCACAAGGCCCATATCTAAGTCCTTTAAGGAAGCCATGGCTGCAGGTGAAAGTCTCGCCTCAGTGTAACGCATGGCTGCTGCACTGTCGCCGTCAATGGAACCAAAGTTACCATGTCCATCTACCAGTGGCAGTGAAAGGGAATAATCCTCTGTCATGTGTACTAAGGCTTCATAGATAGAGCTGTCACCATGTGGATGATACTTACCCATAGTATCTCCCACTATACGGGCACTCTTTCTATGTGGCTTTTCAGGGGCAAGAGAAAGCTCATCCATAGCGTATAAAACACGCCTCTGAACCGGCTTAAGACCGTCTCTTATATCCGGCAATGCTCTTGCAATGATTACGCTTACTGCATAATCTCTATATGAATTTTTCATTTCCTCAGAAAAATCCTGAGTGATAATATTGTCTTTACTCATTATTAACCTCTCTAAATGTAATGTCTAACCTGCCTAAAGCTTATTAGATATCAACTGTGGCATAGCTTGCTTCTTCCATGATAAACTCACGTCTTGGTGGTACATTAGTACTCATAAGAAGACTTGTAACCTCATCCGCCTCAACTGTATCACTTATATTAATCTGTGCTAAAACTCTATGGTCAGGATCTAAGGTTGTCTCCCAAAGCTGCTTGGCATCCATCTCGCCAAGACCCTTGTATCGCTGAAGACCGGTTATATTATAGGCCGGATTCTTTCTGAATTTTTCCAGCTCGAAATCATTAAGCAAATACCTTGAATGCTTTTTCTTAGATGATTTCTTACCGCTCTTCTCGTCCTCATCCTCTACATCAAGAGATTTAAAACCATATAAATCAAAGGTAATCTGTTCATCCTTTTTAACGGTTTTATTAGTTGTATATTCTACCTTGTAAAGTGGTGGAATACCTCTGTAAACCTTACCTTCTGTTATAAGCTCAGGCATGAATCTGTAGAAAAATGTAAGTAGCAGTGTACTTATGTGAGCACCGTCTACGTCCGCATCCGTAAGGATTATAATCTTATCATATCTAAGCTTTGTTATATCAAAATCATCTCCGATTCCACAACCAAAGGAGGTTATCATGGAACGGATTTCGTTATTTGCAAGAATCTTTTCAAGAGGGGCTTTCTCTACATTTAAAATCTTACCCCTAAGTGGAAGCACAGCCTGAGTACGTCTGTTACGGGCAGTTTTAACTGTACCTCCCGCACTGTCTCCCTCGACTATATAAACCTCACACTCATTAGCCTTCTTAGATGTACAGGCAGCCAGCTTACTTCTGGTTCCTGAATCCACATCATTTAAGGCTGAAAGCACTGCCTTTCTTGCGCTGTCTGAAGCCTTTCTGGCCTTGCAGGCTTTCTGGGTATTCTCTAAAATGCTTCTTAAAATCTCAACATTTTTATCGAAGAACTTCTGCACCTCTACGGAAAATACCTCATCCACTGCATTTTTCGCATCTGTATTACCAAGCTTGGTCTTAGTCTGGCCCTCAAACTGTGGGTCCGGATGCTTGATGGAGATAATTGCCACAAGACCATTTCTTATGTCCTTACCATCGAAGTTTTCATCCTTATCCTTAAGGAAGCCAAGCTCTCTTGCGTACTGATTCATAACTCTTGTAAGACTGATTTTAAAGCCTGTTACGAGGGTTCCACCGTCCGCTACATTTATACGGTTACAATAAGGGTTAATGTTCTCAGTAAAGGTCTTAACATACTGAAATGCAGCTTCAACCTCAATATCTCCGCTCTTTCCCTCTATGTAAGCAGGCTCCTCCATAAGTTTAGGGAGATCACGACAAATGTATTTTACATAGCTTTTAATTCCTTCTTCTTCCATGAAGGTTCTCTCTTCGCCTGTAAACTCATCCTTATAATTAAGCTTTAAGCCCTTATTTAAAAATGCTGTTTCCTTAAGCTTTTTCTTTATTACCTCAGTTTTAAAATGCACTGTTTCAAATATATCCGGATCAGGATAAAAGGTTACACTTGTACCTGTATCCTTCTTAGCACATTTACCCACTGTTGGAAGCTTATTACCTTTAAGGAGCTTGGTTACAGGCTTACCGCCCTTTTCAAACTCATCCTCATATATAAGTCCGTCTCTTTTGATTCTTACAATCATCTTTACGGACAAAGCATTTACAACACTGGAGCCTACACCGTGAAGACCACCGGAAACCTTGTAAACTGTATTATCAAATTTTCCACCAGCGTGAAGCACTGTATATACAACTCTTTCAGTTGGGATTTTCTGAGTAGGATGGATGTCCACAGGAACACCACGGCCATTATCCGTTACAGTTATTCCTCCATCCTTTCTAAGAACAATATCTATATTGTCACAGAAACCTGCAAGATTCTCATCGATTGCATTATCGAGTATTTCCCAAATCAAATGATGTAATCCCCTTGAGCCTGTAGAACCTATATACATACCCGGTCTCATTCTTACTGCCTCAAGTCCTTCAAGAACTACTATCTGACTTCCATCATAATTGTTTTCCTTTGCCATACTTTACCTCTCTATATTTCATAACGAAGGCTCTTTATAATACGAATAAAAGCCCTTTGATATTTTATCATTCTTTGTTTTAGATAACAACAAAAAATTCATATCAAAAAGCTTTATTATTCTGCGTAAAGCCTTCCGTCTTCGGCCTTTATACCACGGACTTTAACTATCCTGTTAATAAATGCTGCTAAAGCCCCACTATCACTTACTTTATGGCATAAAATGTAGACCTTTACATAGTTTTTGGTATAACCTGTAAAATATTTCTCTCCATCCATCTCTATGATTTCTTCTATAAGAACCTCTACCTCTTTACCTGTATAGTAGTTGCAGTACTCCTCCAAATGCTCTGCAGCCTTCATTATGAGCACCTTACTTCTGTCGGACTTGTCACGGTCTGAGACCTGATCCTTCCTTGCAGCTGCAACTGTGCCCTGTCGCTTGGAGTATTTAAATACATGCACATCCTGAAATCTAACCTTATCTACAAAGGCCATGGTTTCCTTAAAATTCTCCTCAGTTTCACCAGGGAAACCAACTATTATATCTGTAGTAATAGCAGGATTTTCATAATATTTTCTTATTATGCAGGTCCCCTTATAATACTCCTCTGCAGTATAATGCCTGTTCATGCTTTTAAGAGTTTCCTCACATCCGCTTTGGAGGGAAAGATGAAAATGCGGACATACCTTTTTAAGCTTACTAAGGCTTTCTATAAAGTCCTCAGTAATAATTCTAGGTTCAAGGGAACTAAGCCTTATTCTCTCAAGACCTTCTATGTCATTAAGCCTTGAAAGCAGTGAGAGTAAAGGCTTTCCATCTAATTTTATAAATGTATCGGAATTAATTTTCTCTCCGGCATAAACCTTGTCAACGCCGTAGGAAGATACGTGAATACCGGTAATTACAACCTCTTTATAACCTAGAGAAACAAGGTCTTTTACTTCCTTTTCCACGCTTTTCTCATCTCTTGATTTTAACTCACCTCTTACAAAAGGGATAATGCAATAGCTGCAAAACTGATTACAGCCGTCCTGCACCTTTATAAATGCTCTTACATGAGCGCCCTTCTTACCCATAAAATCAGCACTTACATCTGCTGCTTCATTTGTATTTTCATTTTTACTAATATGTAATTTTTCTAAGACAATATTTACCACATCGTATTTTCTAATGTTTTCTATACAAAGTATTCCCTCTTTTTCAAGGTTATCGTCTTCCTTAGAATCCACATAGCAGCCACAGGCAACTACAAGAGCATTTTCATTATGCTTTTTGGCTCTGTGAAGCATCTGTCTTGACTTTCTGTCAGCGATATTAGTAACGGTACAGGTGTTAACTACATACACATCCGAAACCTCATTAAAGTCAACTATTTCAAAGCCTGCCTCCATGAATTCCTGCTTCATTTTTTCTGTTTCATAGGCGTTAACCTTACAGCCTAATGATAAAAATGCAATCTTCATAAAACTTATTTCCATTCTTTATATATAATACATTTTTAGGTTTTTAATTCGGTGGGGCCTACTCCCCGGCTGAGTTAAAAACCATATATATAATATCATATATTGGTATTTTTTCACTACAAAATATAAAACAATTTATTTTTTATGAGTAATTTTATCTTAATAATCGAAAAATAATGAATTATTTTTGGCCATTTTGTACATTGACATAAAATTTAAAAATGTTAATATATAGGTGTACTACAAAAGAAGTATAAATTTTAGCAAAAGAAAGAGAGGAAATTATTATGAAAACAGTACAGATTTCTCTTAACACAATCGACAAGGTAAAAGCTTTTGTTAACGAAGTATCAAAGTTCAATTCTGATTTTGATCTTGTATCCGGAAGATATGTAATCGATGCTAAGTCAATTATGGGTATCTTCAGTTTAGACTTATCTAAGAACATTGATCTTAACATTCATGATGACGATGAGGCTGATAACATTGTTAAGGCTCTTGATGAGTTCATCGTTAAATAATTTAAGCTTACAATTTACCTAAGCTACGGCGTCCGGTTTTCCGGCAACGCTTTTTTTCAAAGAAACTAACAGAGGATATCAGGCAATTGCCGATATCCTCTTTTTTCGCGTATTTTTATTATATTTAGAATTTTTTATCCGTGAATTCTTATAACCTCATCGCTTGCGAGGGCTTCCTCGTAAAGCTTCTCGATTTTACCCACAAGATTTTCCTCTGATTTTTCAATGGCAGAAAGCACCGGCTTTGTAACAGGATGCTTAGCCACAAAAATTGTACAACAATCCTCATAAGGAAGTATAGAGGTTTCATAGGTATCTATGTCCTTACTGATATCTATAATATCCTGCTTGTCAAAACCTATAAGAGGTCTGTATACAGGCATGGTAGCTGCTGCATCAGTACAGGCAAGACTCATGGCTGTCTGACTTGCCACCTGGCCAATACTTTCACCTGTAATAAGGGCAAGACAATCATTTTTCTTAGCTATATCTTCAGCAATCTTCATCATATATCTTCTCATAATGATAGTCAGCTCATCATGTGGACATTCCTCATAGATACACATTTGAATATCAGTGAAATTAATAACATGAAGGTTTATCATTCCTGTATATTTACTGAGCTTAGTGGCAAGATCCACAACCTTCTGCTTAGCTCTGTCACTGGTATAAGGTGGTGCATGAAAATAAACTGCATCAATATAAACACCACGTCTTGCAATCATATAACCTGCCACAGGACTGTCGATTCCACCTGAAAGAAGAAGCATGCTCTTACCATTAGTTCCAAGAGGCATACCTGCAATTCCCTTAATAACCTTGCTGTAAATATAAACCTTATCTCTTACCTCAATCCAGATAAAGGTATCCGGATTATGCACATCTACTGTAAGATCCGGAAACTCCTCTAAAAGCACGTGTCCAGCTTCCATGCATACCTCAGGAGACTCCATTTTAAAGTTCTTATCACTTCTTCTGCACTTTACTTTAAAAGAAAAATGATAATCACTATACTGCTCCTTCATGTATTCCACTACTCCGTCACGAATTGCTTCCCATTCCTTACTTTCTACAACCTTAACCTCACAGACTGCAGTTACACCAAAGGTATTTTTAATAATATCTGTAACTGTAGAAACCGGCTCCTCTGTCTCTGTTTCCACATAGATTCTGCCACGCTCATTTATGATTTTATTAGATATTTTATTCTTATTTAATCTGTTTCTAATCTGCTTACAAAGGGCCTCTTCAAAGACATGTCTGTTCTTACCCTTTATTCCAATCTCTGCATATTTAAGTAGAAAAATGCTTTTCATTATACTATTACCTCTCTAAATTATCTTCTTGTAAATCTTCTTAAGGCAGGAACTATTTTCTTAAATTCCTCCACAAATATTTTGGCTTCTTCAATGGTATTAAACCTCGAAAAACTAAGCCTTATAACTGAATCTAAATCTTCCTCCTCTACTCCTATATTTTTAAGAGTACCGCTAAGCTCAGGCCTGTTAGAAGAGCAGGCTGAACCTGAAGAAACATAGATTCCCTTATCGGAAAGAGCATTTAATAAAACCTCACTTCTAACACCCTTTACGAGAATACTTAAGATATGTGGTGAAGTCCTGACTTCATCTGAAAAATCCTCTTTAGTTTCTTCTAAGGCTTTCATGTCTCCTTCTGTAAGTCCGTTAAAGCTTACATCCTCATAACTTTTAAGTTCATTTATAATATAATTTTTAACGGCTCTCATCTTTCTCTCATGACCATCTATATCCTCATATGCCTTTTCTATAGCTATACGAAGGCCTGCGATTCCCGGCACATTTTCAGTACCTGAGCGAAAGCCGCCTTCCTGGCCGCCACCAAAAATAAGTGGTCTGAATATTACCTTTTCATCTACAAATAAGAATCCGATTCCCTTAGGGCCATGGAATTTATGACCGCTTACACTTAGTAAATCAATATTTTCAAGCTTTGGTGAAATCTTTAATTTACCATAGGCCTGAATTGCATCTGTATGGAAAAGTATGCGGTCGTGAACATCCTTCCCCTTATTAGCTTCCTTTATAACCTCTCCAAGCTCCTTTATATTATTGATGGAGCCGATTTCATTATTAACATACATAATGGAAACCATAGAGGTATCTTCGCAAATACTGTTTTTTAGGTCCTCTGCACTTACATGACCATATTTATCCACTGGAAGATAGGTAACTCTAAAGCCTTGTTTCTCAAGGAATGCCAAGGGTTCTAACACCGCCGAGTGCTCTATACATGAGGTAATTATATGCTTACCCACATGCTTGGTACCTCGAAGAAGCATGGTAAATATCTGATTATTAGCCTCTGTTCCTCCGGATGTAAATATTATTTCTTTTGCTTTAACATTAAGAGAAGAGGCCGTAACCTCTCTCGTTTTTTTAAGTATTTCTTCTGCTTTAATACCCATCGCATGCCTGCTGGAGGGATTTCCGTAATTCTCACTCATTACAGAACTTATCTCCTCTATAACCTCAGGAAGAACCTGTGAGGTAGCAGCATTATCAAAATATATAGCCATTTTAAAACCTTTCTATATGCAGAAATTTATTATTAATTTCCTTAATTAATTTCCTTAATTAATTTCCTTAATCTCCTGCTAATTCTAAGAGATAAACTAAGGCTGAAAGCACCATAAATCCTGCAGTTTCTGTTCTAAGAATTCTCTTTCCAAGGGTTATTTCATGAAGACCTTCTTTAAGAGCAATCTCTAATTCCTCATCTGCGATTCCACCCTCAGGACCTATAAAAATGCCCACACTGCCGCACTTTGTAGCCTCCTTAATATAGTCCTTATAATTAGAATTCTCTTTATCATCAGAGCACATTTCGTAAGGAATAAGATTAATATCCAAATCCTTTGCATAAGCTAAAGCCTCCTTAAAACTCATCGGCTCATGGACTGTAGGAATAATACCTCTGTCACTTTGCTTAGCTGCTGCCTCTGCGATTTTCTGCCATCTCTCAGTTTTCTTATCCTTTTTCTTATCATCAATTTTAGCCACTGAGCGATGCATTTTTACAGGGATAACCTGGAATACACCAAGCTCCACCGTCTTCTGAACGATTAGCTCCATTTTATCCTTTTTAGGAATTCCCTGGAAGAGATAAACCTTTAGTGGAAGCTCATTGCCGGTGCTTTGCACCTTCTTAACCTCCACTATAACCTCGCTGTCTGTAAATGAATCGATAACCCCTACATAATCGGTTCCCTCTCCATCACAGGTAACAACAAAATTTCCCGTTTTAAGTCTCAAAACATTTTTAATGTGATTATAATCCCCACCTCTTATGTAGCTGTAGGTGCCGTCATAATCGCTTTTTTCTATATAAAATCTATACATATTTACTCACTTCTTAAATTCTTAAGTATCATACCTGAGGTCTTAGGACAGGTAATCTTAAGCATTCCATTAGTATGCTCGTAAATCTTACTTTCCACTGAATATCCATCATCATCTGAAAGTAAAAGTCTTACAAGCTTCTCATGATTATCAACTCCTGCTCTCCATACAGGAATTTCAAATTCAGCTTCGTGATCATAGTTATTAATAATAACAATAATCTCATCATTTATATCAAAACGACCATAGGCTATAACATTGTAAGCACCATATAAAAATACAGTGGAGCCCTTACTAAATACTTCGTAATCCTTATGGATTTTAATAAGCTGTCTGTGATAATTAATAAGCTCATGATCCTCATGTCCCCATGGATAGGTTCTTCTGTTATCAGGATCTGTCCAGCCTGTAACACCTGCCTCATCTCCATAGTAGATGGTAGGCGCACCCGGCCAGGTCATCTGAATCATAACAGCCATTCTCATAATGGCCTTGTTAATTCCATAGGCTGCTGCCTCAGGTCCCTTATCCGCCACACGACCAACTGTATGATTGGTACGGGTTAAGAATCTGGAATGGTCATGATTAGAAAGCTCATTCATGGAAACCAAAAGTGACTGGGTATTAAACCTTGTCATGTAATGCCTCATGGCACCGAAGAAGGTCTCCGGATTACCCCATTTATCCTGATGGAACTCGTCACTATGCTTCTCAACACCTGTTAAGAACCAGGTTACAGGCTCCATAAATGCATCGTAGTTCATGACTGTATCCCACTCATCACCCTTAAGCCATTCACCGGGATCACCATAGTGCTCCGCCAGAATAATAGCCTCAGGATTAGCACTTTTAACTGCCTTTCTAAACTCCTTCCAGAAGAAGTGATTAAACTCCTGAGAGTAGCCAAGGTCACTTGCAACGTCAAGTCTCCAACCGTCACAGTTGTACGGTGGTGAAACCCATTTTCTGGCTATTTTCATAATATAATTAAAGAGCTCAGGACTCTCCTCATAATTAAGCTTTGGAAGAGTATCATGACCCCACCATCCATCATAATTCGGATTATATGGCCATGCATCCTCTCTGAATTTGAAAAATGTATTGTAAGGGCTTTCCTTATCTACGTAAGCACCCTTCTTATAGCCCTTTGCATTTTCATAAATTCTTTCTCTGTCTAACCACTTATTAAAGGAACCACAGTGGTTAAATACTCCGTCCAGAATAACCTTAATACCCCTTTCATGAGCCATTCGTACAAGCTCAGCAAAGAAGTCATTAGAGGCCTTAAGATTCTCCTTGGAGGTTACTCTTGTAATGTATTTGGTAGCATCCTTATTAGGTGAGTTATGGTCAATCATAAGATTACCATGCTCATCTCTTGGAAGGACTTCTCCACCATCCTTAACGATCTTACCAAGATGCGGATCTATATTATCATAGTCCTGACTGTCGTATTTATGGTTAGAAGGAGATACGAAAATAGGATTAAAATATATGGCATCTACACCTAGATCCTCTAAGTAATCCAGCTTATCCATAACACCCTGCAGGTCACCACCATAGAACTCTCTAACGCCCATACTTGCAGGATATTTATCCCAGTTGGTAACCTTTACAGAGGTATCTCCAATGTAAAAATATTCGTCATTTTCAACTGTATTATTTTTATCTCCAGGGAAGAATCTGTCTACATAAATCTGATAGATAACTGCACCCTTCGCCCAGTCCGGAGTTTTGAAGCCCGGCATAATGCTAAAAGCATAGACATCTCTAACCTCTCTGCTTATTCCGGCTGCATCATAAAAACACATTATCTGACCGCTATGAACCTCGAAATAATACTTAACTGTCTCATCCTCAACATGGATAACAGCTTCATAATAATCAAATAATCTGTCATTTGAAAATTTATTCATTTCTATCTTTTCGCCATCGCAAATAATATATACGTGACTTAAGTTTTCTCTACCGCCTCTAAGTCTGATTCTTACATCGCTATGTGGCTCCGGCTCCGGTGGAATTCTAAAGTTTCCTGTTCCGTCACTAAAAACCGCCTGCTGATTAAAAACATTAGTAAGATTATCAAGATATATAAGAGTTTTGGCTGATTTTGACAATGTTTGTAAATTAATATTTAAATCCATTATCCTTCTCTCCATTCCCGACTTTTACTAAGAAGTACTTCATAGTCATTTAACTTAGGATCATCTATAACCATATCCAATAGTCTATTTAAAACCTCGCCAATACCTGGTCCAGGCTTCATACCATCCTTTATAAGATCACTTCCGGTTATGCATAAATCCTTAAGACTTATGCATTCCTCATCCAGAATTATCTCATCCGCTATAACTGCACCGCCCGCTATTCTGTCGCATTTTTCCATCATAAGCTCAGGGCTTTGTGCCATAATATCAGATGCAGTTACCACATTGAAAAGACCCATATAATCCTTTCCGATTTTACTTAAACCGCGCCTGATATTTTTCTTAACCAAAGGAGTTCTGTAATCATGGTAAAATACCAGATGACTTACACTCTTAATGGTTTCATTATCGAATTTTAATCGTCTAAGTATTTCCTTAGACATATCTGCTGATACTGCAGGATGACCTTTAAAATGGTCTCCTCTTTCATCTGTAGTCTTGCACCTTGGCTTTGCAATGTCATGTAAAAGCATTGTAAAAGCCAAAATCTTCTCTTCCTTTTTGGTAACAGAGGAAAGTGCCTTATCTGTTACAGGAAGGATTTTTTCAAGACATTTCTTAAAGCTATCTTTCTCAGAATCAGAAAAGCCTTCTGTCTGCTTTTCTAAATATTCTGCATCCCTTGCTGCACTTGTCTCACCCTTTGCATGCCTTATAAAATAGTTTAAGTTAATAAGGGCATGAATGGTATGATTTCCCACATCATAAATGTGATGAGGAGTATTTTGCTCTGTGTCCATGCAGATATCGAATTCAGGAAGAATTATCTTAGTAATCCCCGTGTCATAAAGCATCATAAATTTCTCAGGCTCCACAGACATAAGAAGCTTTTCAAACTCAACCCTTATTCTCTCTGCACTTACATTTTTCAAATTATCTACATGCCTCTTTATGGCTTCATAGGTATCATCTTCTATGGTAAACTCCAGCTGACCTGAAAACCTTACGGCACGCATTATTCTGAGTGCATCCTCAGAAAATCTTTCATCAGGATTACCTACACATCTTATAATCCTATTTTCTATATCCTCTACTCCGCCGAAGCAGTCTACATAGCCTGTTTCGTCATTGTAGGCAATAGCATTAACAGTAAAATCTCTTCTCTTTAAATCCTCTTCTAAATCAGGGGTAAATGAAACATTATCGGGATGTCTTCCATCTCCATAATCTCCATCGATACGATAGGTAGTGACCTCATAGCCCTCACCATTCATAAGTACTGTAACAGTACCATGCAAAAGTCCTGTATCCACGGTCTTTTTAAAGACAGCCTTAACCTCCTCAGGTTTCGCATCGGTAGTTATGTCCCAGTCATCAGGAAGTCTTCCAAGAATGGTATCCCTGACGCAGCCGCCTACTGCGTAAGCATCGTGACCCGCATTATTTAGTTGTCTAATTATGCATTTCACATTCTCTGGAACCTTCATCTCTACCTCTTTTTCTATATTAACCCTGTCTAAAGTTAAACTCTGTAAATACAGCTTTTTCTCCAGGATTTACATCATAGTCCTCATAGCCAAACATTACCTTAGAGGTCGCATATACACCTCCAAATACTCCTGTAAAGCCTCCTGCCACCTCAGTAGATAAATACTTACTCTGAGCCTTGCAAAGCTTCCTTATCTGACCATTAATACTATAGGCAAATTCATACTCTGTCGAAGTTGAAGTAATAATAAGCTTAACCACATCTTCTGTATGGAGCTTTTCTCTATAGCTTATAGCTGTAGCATCACCCACCTGATAACGAACTATTATCTCATGCATATCCTTTTCCGGAACATAAACTCTTGCAATATCATAATGCTCATTATCATCCATATATATGGTAAGACCTGCTTCTCCCAAGGTCTTAGTCACATTTACGGAAAGCTCTGTATCAAACTCTGACTGCCTTACTCCTACAAAGGTTGGTGAATCCTGCTTAGTAAGTGGAATCTCTGTGGTAGTAAGGGTAATGCTGTCATCGGTTATATCATAATTTTCTGCCTTATAATCTCTTACATAGGAGAGTCTTAATCTGTCGTCCTTATTAAATGGCATGCTGATACTGTAATCTGTATCAGGTGTTCCCGGCTTAACCATGCTGTCTACAGGGATATCCATTTCTTCATAAACATTTCCTGAAACACCTGCAGTAAACCACTCACCGTCCCATTTTACAGGAATTAAAAATACCTCGCGGCCTAGATGGTGATATGGAACCCAGTCATCTTCAATGCGGAAGCCAAGGCAAACCATGAAGGTCTCCCCCTCGCTATTAGTTACAAGGTCTCCGTGGCCTATTCCCATAATATGAGTCTGATGTCCGCCAAAATCCCTATTGGTAAGGATTGGATTGCCCTTATATGGGGTAAATGGTCCGTAAATGTTAGCAGAACGGGCATAGGTAATCATATGACCAAATTCCGTACCGCCTTCAGCTGCCATAAGATAGTAATATCTTCCAAATTTATACATATGAGGTGACTCCAGATACCTTCCGCCATTGCCATTCCATAAAGGTCTTGGCTCTGTAAGTCTCTCACCTGTTTCTATATCAATCTCAGACTGGAAGATACAGCCTCTTCCATCTGTGTCATCGCCATTACTCATAAAATAGGTCTTGCCATCCTCGAAGAAAAGGGAAGGATCGATGCCGCCCTGATCTACAAATATAGGCTCTGACCACTCTCCATAGATGTCATCAGTATATACATAGAAATTCTTATGAAGAGAATCATTAGTTGTAACCATATAAAAACGGCCATTATTATATCTTATAGTTGGTGCAAATACACCACCTGAGCTAGGTATATTATGTAAATCCACCTGCGACAGGCTGGATAAAACATTTCCAATCTGCTTAAAATGAACTAAATCTTCACTTTCAAATAGTGGAACTCCAGGGAAAAACTGCATGGAACTGCATACCATGTAAAACTTCCCTTCGGCATAGCAAATACTTGGGTCCGGATAAAATCCTTTAACCACTGGATTCTTAATCTTCATAACTCTCTCCTTTCATAGTAATTTACCTTAAAAAAAGCCATAAAAAACTATCTTAAATCGTACCAAAAATAGCCTTTAATGTCAATCCCACCACACTCTTGCTTGACTATTATTATAAGAAAATGTAAAATATAATGGAATGTGTTTAGATAGAAAGGGGAAATCTTTATGGCAAGGGATAATGAACAGATTCTTGCAATGCTAAATACTATATCAACTACTATAAAATACTTAAAAAATAATAATATAACAGCTATCAATCAGTCCATGGCTAAGAGTTTCAGAGACATTAGAACCAGTATTGAAAACCTTACAGAAGCATTTTATGGTGTTAAGCAGATTGATGGTAATCATGCAATAGATGCAATTAATAATGCTTTAAATAAAAAATCTGATTTGACAGAATTCTATTCTGAATTTGACAAATTATCATATATTTTAAATGGCGATATCGACGGTCTTGAGAACGCTCCACGTATTATCGACTACCATTTCAAAAGACTTATAATGATGATTCAGTATTCAACCAAGCAGGCACTTTTAGATGACATTATAAAAAAGCTTAATGGTATGAAATACAAAACTCGTATGAACTATATGAAGCTTGTTGAACATTGCAGTAACCAGAGCTTTTTCTGGGGCAATCTTAATCCTGACAACAATGACTACGAAGCCTTTGATAAGCTCGTAACAGAGATAAAAGATAATATTAATAAATATACCTGGTTATATGATAAGCTTGGTGATTATCGTTCCAAGAAAGTATTGTTTGGACTTCTTAAGTTCTGGACAACCTTAGATTTTGATGCCAAGGAAGCCATATCAGACAGAAGCTTTGAACCATTTTTTGATTTGGATTTACTTAAGGATATCGATGAAGAAGGTGTCTATGTGGACTGCGGTTCCAAGGACGGTACCACTGCTGAGGAGTATATTAACAACTTTAGAAATTATAAGAAAATGTATCTCTATGAGATACTTCCATCTCTCTCAGAAAAAGCCAAATCAAGACTTATGGGATATGACAATATAGAATTTAAATCAGAAGGTGTAGGTAGCCCTACTCTTACTAAGCAGACAGTATATATAAGAGATGCTAATGAATATACAGCATTTTCCTTAAAGGATCCTGATAACTCAGCAATTATCGATCCTAACGAGGTGAAGGGCGGTGTTCCGGGAGGTCTTATACCTGCTAACATAGTAACCTTAGATCACGAAATCAGCGAGAAAATCACCTTCTTAAAGATTAGTGTAGAAGGCTCTGAGTTAGATGTAATAGAGGGTTGTAAAAACCATCTTAAGCTAGACAGACCTAAGGTAGCAATAAGCGCTAACAAAAGTCCTGGAAGTATATGGGAGATAGCAGAAGCACTCCTTAAGATTAATGGAGCATTTAAGCTTTATCTTCGTTTCTCAGGTACTCATAACGTATACAGTTCATCAGACTTTGTAATGTATGCGATTTAATCAGGTAGCGAAACGGATTAAAGAATATCCTTGATATTTCGAATGTCCTTGATAATGAAAAACAAATGGCTATGGAGCTTTCAAATTAAGCCCATAGCCATTTTTATATGTCATTAGACACTTCTTTATTCTTCTTTATTCTTCTTTAGAATCAGTAGCATCAGCTGTTTTTTCATCTACCTCTTTAGCATCTGCCTCTTTATCATCTGCTTCTGGAACCTCAGGCTCCTCTTCCTTCTCAGGCTTTTCAACCTTGGTAACCTTCTCAGTAATCTTATTCATTATGTCTGAAATATTACCATAAAGTCTGTAGGTAGCAACCTCATCTCCGAAGCTTTCAACGTCACTTATAATAATAAGCTTCTCCTCTTCTATATAACGTAAAAGGTTATTAAACACCTTGGCTTTTGCGGAAGAACCTAAGATAATAACTACATCTGCATCCTCTACTGCCTGACAGGAATCATTAATCTTACCACTATCCATCATTTCATTATACATTCCAAAGCCCGGTCTTAAAGGCACCTTACAATCTGCACAGGTAGGAACAGGGCCGTTATCCAAAACATAATCAGAGGAATAAATCTTTCCGCAGTTAGGACATTTATTATCTTCAACTGTACCGTTAAGAGCGATTACATCATCCTCTTCACAGCCCGCCTTACTATAAAGACTATATACATCTCTGGTTACAACCTTTTTAACCCTTCCATAATCCATGAGTTTTTTAACATCCTTAACAGAATCAGGAATTTCCTTAACCTTAGGATTTAAAATAACATTTTTAAAATAGTCAAAGAAATCCTCAACTCTCCAGTTAAGAAATGCAGCGGTAACTATCTCATTACTGGAATGACCATATTTAGCCTCGATGTCATAGGCCATATGCTCAGCGGTAACACCATTAAGGCCTATCTCTCTAAAGACCTTTCTACCACTTAATACAACTACATTTTCAGATTCATTAATTATCTTTGCAACTTCATCTATCATCCTCTCATCTACACTCATAAAAACTCTCCTTTTATACTTATTAATTCTATTATATTATTATTATAAATTAATGCAATATAATCTCCGACATTTGATTTAGTACCAATTAATTATGATTAAGCTTTAATCTCCCAAATATGTGACTATGGCTTTAACTGCATTATCCATACCCATTATATCACTTCTTATAACTAAATCATAATTACTAAGATCTGTCCAACGCTCACCTACGTGATACTTATAATAATTAGATCTTCTTTTATCATTTTTTAATATAAGATCACCGGCTTTTTTAGGGTCCTCTCCATACTCCTCAACAACCCTTTTTAACCTGTAATCCATAGATGCTTTTATAAAGAGATTGACTACATCTGTTCTCTCCTTTAAGACGTAATCTGCGCATCTTCCAACTATAACACAGGGACCTGCCTCAGCTACATTTCTAATTACATCAGACTGAGCCATAAATATTCTGTCATCTAAAGATAATCCGGAAAAACCAAAGTCCTGATTACCATAGACATTAATACCCATGGCAAGAGAATAAAGCAAACTGTTAGTCGCATTTTTCTCTGCATTTTCAAAGGTTTCCTCCGCAAAACCACTTTCCTTTGCCGCCTTTGAAATCAGTTCATTATCATAAAAAGGTATATCATAATGCTCTGCAATCATCTTTCCGATAACATGTCCACCACTTCCATACTGCCTTCCAATTGTAATAATTTTATCCACTTTATCACCCGCCTTCCAAGCATGTAAATAAGCATTTAAATATGCATATAAATGTGTATAAAAATATGCATAAAAATATGAAAAATTATTTATAAATTTTCACAGAATTTAAGTGTTTATATTATAGCATAAAAACTTATAAATGTCACGGTTTATTCCACACCTACAATTTCTTTTAATCTCATTAAAGACTCACTTTCACTTGCCCAGGAATAACCAATCATATATTCACCATAATATTTATCAAAGGCTTCTTCATCACCGGAAAGCACATCATAAAGATCACAGTTAACCCTGTTTTTATTAATCTGAAGCAGACGATTTTGTTTTACTACCACATCGCTATAGCCTTCATTTTCTAAATCATCCATCATACTTTTAATGACTTTTGAAAGGTTCTTAGAAAGCTGTTTATCCAGCTCTTTTCCATATAATTTTTCTGCTATATCCGTTGTAGTTATAGGATATCCCGCACAGTCTATAAGATATGCAAATAATTCCTTTGCTGCTGTTCTTGAAAAATTAAAAACATTTCCCTCGTCATTATAAACTACAAAATTTCCAAAGGTATTCACCTTAATCTTATTCATATTGTCAGGTTCTTCTAAAGGATACCTGAGATTCTTTAATTCATTTTCAATATCTTCTTCTGTATAAGGCTTTAACACATACCCGCTTGGACGTACATTAAATGCTTCGGCTCCATATTTTTCATAGCTTGTAACAAAAATAATATTGCAGCTTGGAGAGTATTTTTTTATCTCCTCAGCGAATTCAATTCCGGAATAAGCTCCAATCTCTATGTCCACAAAAGCCACATCAAAATCATGTTTTTCCTCATCAGAATAATCCTCAAAATCAATAGTACTTCTAAATGGAATTATTATGTCATTAGGTCCTACTACATTTTTAACAGTTTCAATCAACAAATTAAGTGCGGGTCTTTCATCATCAATAACTAGTATTTTCATTGTTTAATGTCCCTCTCTTTTCAGTTTTAATTTCCTGGTTTTTATTAATAATTTTTACTTTAAGTGCTGTGTATATAAGGCTTTAAGGAGGTTCTGACCCCCCCATTTTTAGGAATCGTAATAGTACAGGTAGTCCCTACATTCTTCTCACTTTCAAATGTAATGGTTCCTCCTGTTTCATAGTCAAGACGTTTTCTTACATTTCTTATTCCTATATGATCCTCTCCAAGAGTCTCTAAGGAATCCACGTCAAAGCCAACTCCATTATCCTTTATCTCTATAATTATGCCATTATCACCTTTCTTAGTGACGATTGAAACCTTACCCTTTCCTCTTTTTTTCTTTCTTATACCATGGCGAACTGAGTTTTCTACCAGGGTCTGAACCGTAAACATAGGTATCAAAAAGTCTGTTACCTCTATGTTATATTCAATCTCCAAATCATCTTCAAATCTTAATTTCTCAAGATATAAATAATTTCTTGTATATTTTAATTCCTTATCAAAGCTTATCAATTCTTCATTTATAAATTCCATATTGCCTCTTAAAAATCCCGCAAATTCTGTCAATGCTTTTTTAGTTTTTACAGAATCCTTATCAGAGTAATATATTATGGCAGTTAATGAATTATAAAGAAAATGTGGCTTCATCTGTGAAAGCATGAGCTTTGTCTGCATTTTATCCAATTCATTAAGTGTTCCCGCTATATACACAGTTCTGTAATTTTCATAATAAAAGAAGGATAGAATTACAAGAAATAAAAATATCAAACCCCTTAAATTAAATCTTGGAATCATAAAATTTAAAACCAGGGAAAAGATAGGAATACCCAGTATAATTATTAATAATCTTCTTAAAAAAGGATTCATTTTTTTTCGATATTTAAAGATTTCATAGTAAATATATATAATGACTAATATTTCTTCAAAATACCATGTACAATATCCCAATTTTTGCATGAAAACTTTTCCATCAAATTCAAAAAAATAACCTACTGAAAGATTTACAAATATGGATATCACCAAAAAAATCTGAATAACCATAATAATTTTTGCCTGTTTCTTTTCTTTTTCTAAATCTAAAGGCGTAAATATAAACTTTATCAAAAGAGCTAAGAAATATATAATGTTAAAATTGATTCCACTAAAAAAACAAAGTATTGCCAATTTCTTTAATAATACCAAATTTTCAAATTTGTAATTACCAAAAAAAATTATCATAACATTAGATAAACTTATAAGTAAAACCAGTATATAATAAACCAGCAGTTCTTTTGTGTATGGTACTCTTTCATCATCAAAAACTGAGATTTTTCTATCTCTATAAAAAGATATTGCAACAAATGTTATTACTGCTACAAGTACCGCTAAAAAACTAATTTCAATAACAGTTTCAACAAAACTGAAAAATCCTATACGATTAATAATTCCCATTTTTCATCCCTCTTAAAAAGTCATTTATAATATGCAAATAAATATCAAAATTGCATTGTATAAATGTATGCAACGAAAATATTGTATGTATTATATCATATCTCGTAAAATGAATCTAGATTTTTATGTATTTTACCTTATAAAAACACACTTATTTTATTGAAATATAATGTTTTTTTTGTTATTATATTATCATCAGAAAAAATGCGTCAAAATAAGGTAATAAGTATTACATGGGACTGGTAATACACAGAAGAGAAAAACTAAAAAAACGGACACAATAAAAAAATAACACATAACATTTAATGAATTAATCATGGACATTTTTACGGTTAATCATTAACAAGGAGGTTGAACAATGGCAAAACTAAATGCTGCAGCTGTAGCAAAGATTAGGGAGATTTGCGCCCGTTACACGGAAGAAAAAACTCCCCTGATGATGATTTTGAGTGATATCCAAAATGAATATGGGTACATTCCGCTTGAAGTCCAGGAAATCGTTTCACAAGAGACCGGCATCTCAGTTGCCGAAATCTACGGAGTAGTTACATTCTACTCTTTCTTTTCACTTACCCCAAAGGGAAAATATGTCATAGGATGTTGTCTTGGTACTGCATGCTACGTTAAGGGAGCACAGCAGGTAATAGACAAGTTCTGCGAGCTTCTCCATGTAGAGCCGGGCGGAACTACAGACGACGGACTATTTACCATCGATGCACTTAGATGTATCGGTGCCTGTGGTATAGCACCAGCCGTAAGTATTAACGGTAAGGTATATCCTAAAATGACTGTTTCACAGGTTCAGGAGGTTATCGCACAGTATCTCCTGCTTGAAGAAAAAGGAGAGGGGGCAGGTGCATCATGATAGATTCAATCCAGAAGCTTGAAGAGAGAATTGAAAGCTGTACTAATTGCTTTAATGAGAAAATTAATGGTGATGACGGAAAGCGCCACATCGTACTTTGTGGTGGTACAGGATGTCTTTCTAATAATTCTAAAGAAATAAAAGAAAAATTTGAAGCTGTATTAAAGGAGAAAGGCCTTAGCTACAAGGCTACAGTTAACCAGGTAGGTTGCTTTGGTTTCTGTTCCCAGGGTCCTTTCGTTAAAATATATCCTGAAGATACTCTCTACAGACTTGTAACTATCGATGATGTAGAGGAAATCGTTGAATCAGATATTAAAAATGATACTATCGTAGAGAGACTTCTCTATGAGGATCCTTCAACTAAAGAAAAGGTTAAGAAGCAGGATGATATCAATTTCTATAAAAAGCAGAAAAGAGTAGCTCTTCACGGCTGCGGCGTTATTGATCCTGAAGATATTACAGAGGCTCTCGGTGTAGGAGCTTTCAAGGGATTAAAGCGTGCTCTTTCCATGACACCTCAGGAGGTTATCGATGAGGTACTTGCTTCAGGCATAAGAGGTCGTGGTGGTGCCGGTTTCCCATCAGGAAGAAAATGGCAGTTTGCCCGCAACGTAGAAAGCGATGAAAAATATGTAGTATGTAACGGTGACGAGGGTGATCCTGGTGCATTTATGGACAGAAGTATCTTAGAGGGTAATCCTTTAGCTGTTATCGAAGGAATGATGATAGCAGGTTATGCAATCGGTGCAAGCAACGGATATTTCTATGTTCGTGCTGAGTATCCTATCGCAGTTAACCGTCTTAAAATAGCTATTAAGCAGGCAGAGGATGCAGGTATCTTAGGTGATAACATTCTCGGAACAGGCTTCTCCTTCAGATGTCACTTAAGACTTGGTGCCGGTGCATTTGTCTGCGGTGAAGAGACAGCCCTTCTTAATTCCATAGAAGGTAAGAGAGGTATGCCAAGACCAAGACCTCCATTCCCAGCTGTTAAAGGTTTATGGGGAAAACCAACTATTATCAATAACGTTGAGACCCTTGCATGTATCCCATTCATTTTAAGAGAAGGTGCAGAAACCTTCGCTGGTGTTGGTACTGAGAATTCAAAGGGAACCAAGGTATTTGCCCTTGGTGGTAAGGTTAACAACGTAGGCCTTGTGGAAGTACCTATGGGTACCACCTTAAGAGAACTTATCTATGACATAGGTGGCGGTATTCCAAATGGCAAGAAATTTAAAGCTATCCAAACAGGTGGTCCTTCAGGCGGATGTCTTACAGAGGAGTACCTGGATGAGCCTATAGATTTTGACAATCTTGTACAAAAGGGTTCCATGATGGGTTCCGGTGGAGCTATCGTTATGGACGAAGACAACTGTATGGTTGACGTAGCCAAATTCTACATGGAATTTATCTGCGAAGAGTCCTGTGGTAAATGTTCTCCATGCCGTATCGGTACTAAGAGAATGTTAGAGATTCTTACAAGAATCACCGAAGGACGTGGCACTATGAAGGATTTAGATGACTTAGATGAGCTTAGTCAGACAGTTAAGAATAACTCACTTTGTGCTCTGGGTCAGACTTCAGCAAACCCTATTACTTCAACACTCTCACACTTTAGAGATGAATATCTTGCACATATCGTAGACAAGAAATGTCCATCACATGTATGTAAGTCCCTTATGGAATATCATATTGATCCGGACAAATGTATCGGTTGTGGAATGTGTGCTAAGGGATGTCCTGTTGACTGTATCAAGAGAACTGATTATGTTGCTGAAGGACATAAACTTGCTTCACTCGAGATTAACTCAAGCGAGTGTGTTAAGTGTGGTTCCTGTATTAGTGTATGTAGAGTTGGTGCTATTGAAAAGAGATAAAGATTGGAGAATGCTATGGCAAAGATAAATATAAAAATTGAAGGTATAAGCTATCAGGTTGAAGAAGGCTTAACTATTCTTGAAGCTGCAAAAACCTGTGGTTATGAGATACCATCCCTCTGCACCTTTAACCATGGTGAGTGTAACCAGGGTTCCTGCAGAGTGTGTCTTGTAGAGGCAACAGGCGCGAGAGGACTCGTGGCAAGCTGTGTATATCCTGTTGCAGAAGGAATGGAGATTAGAATCTCCTCACCTAAAGCTATTGACGCTAGAAGAGAGAGCGTAGAGCTCTTGCTTTCAAATCATAATAAAAACTGTCAGCAGTGTGATAAAAATGGACAGTGCGAACTTTTATATGTGGCAAACCTTACAGGTGCAAGAGACGATGCATTTTGTGGTGAGCACTCAGAAGTTCATATTGACAGACTTGCTCCTGCACTTACAAGAGATACATCCAAATGTATCCTTTGCGGCAGATGTATAGAAAGATGTAAAAATGCTCACGGACTTGGAATTCTTGGATATGAGAACAGAGGATTTGAGACATTTGTATCTCCTGCAGAAAACAGAAGCTTTGCAGATTCACCATGTATCCAGTGTGGACAGTGTGTTAATGTATGTCCTACCGGAGCACTTATGGAGAATTCAGAAATTGGCTTAATAGATGAAGCTTTTAAGGCTGGAAAGACAGTAGTAGTTCAGGCTGCACCTGCAGTAAGAGCTGCTCTTGGAGAAGAATTTGGCTTCCCTATCGGAACTCCTGTTACAGGAAAAATGATTGCAGCCCTCAGAAGACTTGGCTTCTATCGTGTTTATGATGTTAACTTCGGCGCAGACTTAACTATCATGGAGGAAGGCACAGAGCTTCTTGGCCGTCTTCAGAACAATGGTACACTTCCAATGATTACCTCATGTTCACCAGGATGGGTTAACTATGCTGAGTATAATTACGAGGATCTTCTTCCTCATTTATCAACCTGTAAATCTCCTCATGAGATGCAGGGTGCTATTATTAAGTCCTACTGGGCTAAGGAGCATAACATCGATCCTAAGGATATTTTCGTAGTATCAGTTATGCCTTGTGTTGCTAAGAAATTCGAGAAGCAGAGAGATCAGCTTCAGGTTGATAACCTTCAGGATGTAGATGCAGTTATAACCACAAGAGAGCTTGCACGTATGATTAGACGAAGTGGTATCAGATTCGATAAACTTCCGGATGAGGAATGGGATGGCGATATCATGGGTGATTACACTGGTGCCGGCGTTATCTTCGGTGTAACCGGTGGTGTTATGGAGGCTGCACTTAGAACTGTATATCATGTACTTACCGGTAAGGAAAAGGAAGAGATTACCTTTACTGAGGTACGTGGACATGAAGCAGGTATAAGAGAAGCTTCTATCGATATTAATGGAACAGTTGTAAATGTAGCTATCGCTTCAGGTATGAAGTCAGCTAAGGTGCTTTTAGATGAAATCAGAGAAGGAACCTCTAAGTATCAGTTCATCGAGATTATGGGATGTCCTGGTGGTTGTATTAACGGAGGCGGACAGCCTTATGTTAGACCTCAGCTCCTTCCAAATGAAGATGATGATATCTTAGATACCTATAAAGAAAAGAGAGCTAAAGCACTCTATACTGAGGACGAGCGTCAGACTATTCGTCAGTCTCATAACAACCCTCAGATTCAGGAACTCTATGAGAAATTCCTTGGAGAACCTAACTCACATGTTGCGCATAAATATCTCCATACTTCTTATGCAGGAAGAGAGGGCTTTAACGAGCTTAGTCAAGGAGAATAATAATATGAAAAACAACCTCAAAAAAAGTATTTTAAAAAGAGTAATTTCACTTTCCCTTGCAATTATACTTACAAGTGGAAATTGCATATCAAACGGCTCTTTAGAACCTATGAAGGCAGAGGCCGCTACTACTACTCTTGGGGCATTAAAATATACTTATAGCGGAACTAGTGATGCAGAAAGCGCATCGGATGCAACCCTTAATAAAAGTAAATACGGAAGTAAATCCACAGGCTACAAATTCACAACCGGTTCAGGTAAGCTTTATGCCTGCCTTAACGGCACAGATAAAAGAAAGTTGGAGTGGTCTAAGGATTTATATTCCTATTCAAAAAAGAACTTAAAAATGCCTGCTATGACTGCAGGAAAGAAGTTTAAATGGACCAAGAATAAAACACCTTATTTTGAGGCTGTATTTTCTACCAAAGGCTATAAAAATATTAAGTTTACAGCTTATGTAGGTTCCACCAAAAAGGGACCTAAGTATTACAGAATGACCTATGCAACAGGTAGTTCAAGTTCATATTCTGTTGTACCTGGTTCTGTATTAAACCTTGGAAGTTCTAATAAAACCATGAAGAAAATGAGTGAAACCTTACCTTCAGGTGCTAACAATCAGTCTACTGTAAAGGTGAGAATAGAGGTTTATACCATGCAATCCATAGCAGGTGGTTATCTTTACAATGATTCCACCAGCGGTGAAGCTGCCATAAACTATCTTAAGGTTACAGGCACAAAGCAGACAGCTGCTGATACCAAGACCACCATTTCCTTCAAGAATAAAAAGGGTAAGGCTGTTAAAAAGGTTTCTCTTAAACGCAAGAAATCTTCTACCATTACAGTTATTACCTCTCCTACTACAGCCAAGGTAAGCTTAAGTAAGCTTGGTAAAAAGGCTAAGAAAAAAGTAACTGCTAAGCTAAGTGGTAAAACCCTTACCATAAAGGCTAAGAAAAAGGGAAAGGTTACCCTTACTGTTAAATCAGGTAGCGTTAAAAAGAAGCTTAAGGTTACTGTAAAGTAATAAAAATATAAGTAATAACAATTAAGACCTCATACGGTTTAAACCATATGAGGTCTTTTAAATTTATTTTATATTTTATTTTAATATTTCTCTTAGAAATCTATATTTATCCGGTTCTGCCGAAATTTCTTACTTAGACATCTTAGCCAAAAATTCCCTGGTTCTGTCATTCTTAGGATTATCAATTACCTCTTCAGGTGTACCCTCTTCTACTACAAGACCGTCATCCATAAATACTATTCTGTCAGATACATTTCTTGCAAATTCAATCTCGTGAGTTACGATAATCATAGTCATCTTTTCCTCAGCTAACTTCTTAAGAAGAGTGAGGATACCTGCAGTAATCTCCGGATCAAGAGCTGATGTAGGCTCATCAAAGAAAAGTACATCCGGTTCCATTGCAAGGGCACGAGCAATAGCTACTCTCTGCTGCTGTCCTCCTGAAAGCTGATACGGATAAAGTGCAGTTTTATCTGCAAGACCAACCTTCTTAAAAAGCTTTACAGCCTTTTTCTTAGCTTCCTCCCTATCCATGTGATTGACGGTAATAGGGGCATCCATAACATTTTTAATAGCTGTATAATGAGGGAAAAGATTGAAGTTCTGGAAAACCAATCCGAAGATTTTTTTAATCTCCTTCATCTTCTCT
>JAILGL010000147.1 GCA_024696825.1 Lachnospiraceae bacterium | reverse complement strand
GCAGTTTCACTTGGTGCCACTGAAGCACTTGCATCTGCTGTTGCTGTAGGCGCTACTGAAGCACTTACATCTGCTGAAGCTGCAGGTGAAGCAGAAGCAGTAGAAGCATTAGCCTTAACTGTTACCTTGCAGGTAAGCTTCTTTACTACCTTCTTCTTAAAAAGAACCTTTACTGTTATCTTAGCACTACCTTTTTTCTTAGCTGTAACCTTTCCTTTTTTGGTTACGGTAGCGATTTTCTTCTTAGTAGTTGCCCACTTAAAGGTGCATTTTTTCTTGTCCTTACTACTTATTCCTTTAACCTTAAGGGTAACCTTTTTACCAACCTTAAGAGTTACCTTTGTCTTACTTAATTTAACCTTTTTCTTATTAATCTTAGCTTCACTCTTTGCTGGAAATGCAGCGAATGAAGTAAGTACAAGGCCCATAATAAGTAAACCCGAAACACTTTTTTTTGCTAATTTCTTAACCAGCTTTTTCATCCTAATTCTTACCTCCATTTGAAACATTTTTGCTTTTTCCCTCTGAGTCAGAGCCTGTACCCCGACTGAGTTAAACACCACTCCGTAGTCAATTATATTCGCAATCCGCTACGTTATAATATAACATTAAAAATAATCATTTCTTTGACAATTTTTTGTTTTATTTGTAGCACAAATTTACCACTAGAATTTATTATATCAAATTTATAAAAACATTACCACTTAAAAAACAAAAAAGCTAAATACCAACTATGTATAATCATAGTCAGCATTTAGCCTGAAATTCATTTAAAAATATAAATATAAAATTCGATTAAGCTATAGCTCTCTTAACAGCCTCTATAACTTTCTCTGACTGGAATGGCTTAACGATAAAATCATTAGCACCACACTTAATAGATTCAATTACTATCTCCTGCTGTCCCATAGCAGAACACATAACAACCTTAGCAGCCTGGTCAATCTTTTTGATTCTCTTAAGAGCCTCAAGACCATCCATAACCGGCATAGTAATGTCCATAATAACTAAATCAGGATGGAGTGATTCATATAAATCGATTCCAAGCTCACCATTCTCTGCCTCTCCTACAATCTCAAAGCCGCCTGATTCAAGAATATCTCTGATGGTAGTACGCATGAACGAAGCATCATCAACTATTAATATCTTGTTTTTCATTTTCTTCTCCTCTAAGCATTAATACTCTAACTTTGACCCATAACATAGTAGGATAATTTATATCCTACTTCTTAATAATACATTAGATTTTCTTGCGTGTCAAATAATTTATTAAAACATTTTCGTAAAGTTTTTATAGGACTTTGAGGTGCATTTTTTTGTCCTAAGTTAACATTTTTCTGTATTCTTTTTTCATCTCTGTTACATATTCTTTTCTTCTGTCGTAATATTCCTTTATTCTGCCTTTGTCATAAGCCTTAATTACACCATCCTTTATTTGGGTAAGTTTGGTGTCTTCTGCCTCATCAACTATCTTTTCCCAAAGTCTCTCAAATTTATCCATGTCCTGTTGTGAGATTTTCATCTTCTCAAACTCTTCTATTGTCTCCATATTTTTCCCACCAAATCTCATGGAAATCATATAGCCCGCCAGAGAATTAAAATCCTTAGTAAGGGTGTAGGATTCTCTAAAGGAATTCATGGCTGATTTGTAATTAAATAACTTAAGATATATGGTTCCAAGTCTGTTGTAAACATAGGAAACCTCTGCCTTTGATTTGTCTGTAATATTCATGTGAGTAAGGACATTTTGATAGGCGTGTTTAGCCTTTTTAAGCTCACCCTTTTCAAGATAATTATCACCCTTTAAACGATATCTTCCTGCCTCTGTAAGATTATGGGTTTCATCCAAAACCTTAATTAAATCAATCATTTCCTCTTCAGTAAAATAATCGCATCCGCAGCAAAGGGTAACAACTATATCCTTGATGTCCGCCTTCTCCCTTATTAGATTTAAAACCTTCTCAGATAAAAGCCTTAGATCTAATTCCTTAGAAAGCCATCTGGCAAAATCGTAATCAAAGATTTCCTCTTTTATGAGATAAATATTATTTTGTATGTAGTAGCACACCTCTTCTATGGAATAGACACAGGTGCCTGTCATCTTAAATTTGTAAGGCTTTGTAGCAACCTTACCCTTACAAAGAATCATTTTTCCCATATTTAAATCTACCTCGTTTTTTAAGTCTCTATTACCAGCTCCCAAATTCTGTTACTGGATTCATAAAACTCTCCAAATCCACAATCCTTCACAGTTATAACAACTTCCTTAATGCTTGCAAATCTTACTCTTATGGAGAATCTGGACATTTTATTCTCCCTGCCAAAGAAATCATTAAGTGACAGAATGTGAACTCTTTTCTGCTTTGTAACTATATTTTCTATAGTTATAACAAGCTCTTCCTCATCATCAGGAATTATATCAAAATTCTCATCCACCTGTTCCCATTTGGAACCGGCTCTTACCACCAGTCGGTTCTCCATCCTGGCATCGTTATAAAGCTTAAAATAAATATTGGATGAGACTCCGCTTTCATCAACGATTACATAATTTTTCTCATCTCTGGAAATAGCATTCATAGATGTGTAGCAGGCACCGCGAGAATAAAGGTTCTCGCCCTTAAATATTCTTCGTCCGCCGCAAAGCTTTTTCAAGGACTTGTTTAACCAATCCCCCACATACATACTTCCCGTAATGTAAACCGTTGTAATAACATTTTTATAAAATATAGCGCTGGCCATATCAGCAAAGGCTTTAATCTTCTCCTCGTCTGTCTTAAGGGCCTCTATATCATTTAGAAAAATGTCTCTCAAATCTCTTACAGTGGAGGTTATAAGAAACGGCGTACTGGACCTGTCTACATTAATCTGAATGTACTTTAATCCCGTCATAAGCCTGGTCTTATTCTCCTTATCAAACTTTCTGTAAAACATAAAAAGTCCGATATTATTCTGCCATAAATCACTGTTCTGACTTACGGCATAATTCATGTAACTCATTTTGTAATCGACGATTTTATAACGGTTCTGAGGGATATTATTCTCCTCAAGAATTCGTACTAACTTCATCTTTATAGGACCTGTCAGCTCGTCTACTGTAAGAGTTAACATGGATATTTTGTCATAGGGATACTTGGCTTTTATAATGGTAAGCACCCTTCCCACGAATCTTTTCAGAAGTTCGTAGGTATTAAACTTATAGGTGCCGGCCCTGTATATATCACGTTCAGCAGCAAGCTTTAAAATGTTCCTGAAGGAAATACATTTACCTGCCTCTCCCTTTTCACTTGCCTCCTGGCCGTAGTACCACATCCCGTTGACTATGTTGTAACCAAGAACTGTAGGTATTTCATAAACCATATTGCCATTATAGCTTACGCCTATGGAAATCGGTTCCTTCTTACTATCGTCATAGCATGAAATCTGTGTAATGCTATCGGATAAATCCACACCTACACATATATTTCTGTGATTCATACTTTCCCTTTCATGTTATAGTTTGCAAATGCATCACAAACGCTCTTTTTATAAGCATATTCATCCATTAGATTATTGAAGGTTTCATCATCCCTCATCTCCATGGATACAAGCATGGTATTAAGTATATGAAATGCATCCTCAGGCCCCTTATGGTCCATGGTCATGTCATTACTGATACTTCTGCTTTCTGTTATTTTCTCATCACCCGTAGCGTTATTCTCTTCGCTGATATAATACTGGAGCACTTCATCCTGGAAAAGAATCATTTTCTTAACTCTGATTCCCTTAAATACATTTTCCATAACCTCCATATTATACTTGTCTTCACGGGTTCCGTTAACAATGCTGTAGGACATCTTACAGATGGAATCAGGATCAGCTATATACTCGATAAAATAGTAATCTCCAATCTCTTCCGGAATATCTGCATTGCCTATGAAATTCTTGAAAAATGCAAATATCTTGTCCTCTTCATAAAGCTTTCTTACATACTTTTCTGAGAATTCCTTCTCGTTTTTATCGAGGGTATTTCTCATACTAAGTTCTTTGAGAGCCGCATAAAGTGAGGCTTCTGAATGGTTGTTAAGAGCATTTTTCTTAAATTCCTCAAACATATATTTTGGAAGAACCCATCCCTTAAGCATGTAGCCATAGGCATTCATATTTAAAAATGCTTCGGCAAGCCTTCTGTTATGAGCCTTATCATTTAACATATCGTGAAATACCCCATACACCTGAGGTTTCACGCTTTGTGAAATAATAACCAGTTCTATAATCTTTTCCCTATACCTGCTTACAGATAATTCCTTCTCAAGACCAACCTTGTATATGCCTATCATATCATCGATATTTCCAACATAATTTTTAAGCAGATACTTAATTATCTTCTCGTCATAGCGTCCCTTTTTGTATAGGAAAAATGCAAGCTTCAAAAGCTCTTCATCATCTACCTCCTGATAAATCTTAAGGCAGGAGCTAAGCACCTTCTGAAGATTTTTAGGATCTGAAACCTCAAATCCAAATCTGTTAATTGCCTTTAATGCCTTCTCATACTGACAATGAGAAATAAGATAATTAACATATATTTCCTCATCATTTTCATCTATATATTCAAATACCACATCATCCAAAATGTCTTCGAAGGAGCCCGGATTATCGCGCTCAATCTTAAATATCTGAGTATATAATTTCTTCATGAAGAAACGACTTATATTATCAAGCTCCATTCCCGCTCTTATAACATCCATACAGGCTTCTGTGGAAAGAGAATAGGCCTTGATATTTTCAAACATATTTATTATTACTCCCACATTGTCCTTTACATATTCAAAAATATGCGGGATGTAATTAGCTGTTTTCATGAGTCTTTCAAGCTTGTAATCCACGCTTTCACTATACCTTACACCATTAGCATCTGTTAAAAATATAGTGTAATTATCAGAGTAAATCTGCACCAGGGCACTACCCTGAATAAGAGGATAAAACTCCTCCTTAACAAGCTCATCATGTCTTACATAAACACCTACTATATCAGCCTCGAAGCAGGTAAGCTTGTAATTAAAAATTATATTTGCAAGATTAGATGCATTCATGCTGTCTACATCAGACGGACTAATGTAATGCTCATATATAACTCCAAGATTCTTGCTGATTCTTTCATTTTCAAGCTGCTCTAGGGCAAACCTTTCTATCTTGGAATTATAGGACTCTAACACCTGTTTTAAGCTGGTTTTATGTCTTATAATGTAGCTGTAAAGAGTAGATTTCTGAGACAGCTTCATGCTGTTATCATAGAGAAAATAATCCAGAATAATATCCGGTATTTTTTCCTGCTTTTCCTGATCCATGGAAAATATAAAATTCTCATAGAGATTAGTTATTCTAAGCTTTTTCTCTACTCCAAGTCTGTACCACTCGTGATATATACTTTGAGTTTTATGACCTCTTATAAGCATCATACAAATGGTAAGTAAAAATTCATCTTCCAAATATTTTCTATAAAGGGAACACATATCCCTAAATACCATTTCTGAAAAGCCCTTCTGGTTTTTCACGAAAAATGCATATCTTTCAGCTGTGGAAAGATTTAAAAATCCATGTCTTGCACCCCAGTGTAAGCACTGTGGCAGCTCTCCATACATGTCATCAAAAAGTCTCTGATTATCATTAATAAGCTTTATTACAGCCATGTATATAAGAGGACTTGAAATGCCTTCAGATACATTTTCCAAAAGCTCAGCCATTAACTCATCATCAGAGCTGTACTCGATTCCCTCCAGCACAAGAAGTGAAACTGCTTCCCAGGATTTATAACCGTTATTTAAGCATTCTATAATGTTTTGGGCTGCGCTATATTTATCCTTCCTGTCGGAGTAGCACTGCATGAGGAGATAATTATATAAACAATATTTCCAAGGCTCCTCCTGCATTAATTTATCTTTATTCTTAAGACTTTCATTAATGTCCTTCTTAACATTTTCTTCTTTATGATTAACTATATCCAGAAAATATCTTAAGAATTCACTGGTTTCATCATTCTTCTTTAAGGCCCCGGAAAGCTGTATCTCAAGCATTCTTCCCTCGTCTACAGTATAGCTTTCCTCGGAATAATATTTTATAAAAAACTCCAGAAATTCTGCCACGAAACGGTGGTCACTAATGTATTCCTTAGTGATATTCTTAGCCTTTTCATCAATGTTAACTATCTTAACATTAAGAGTAACCTCCTTATATGCAGAGGAAATAGTTATAGTCGCGTAATTATAACCGCGTCTAAGTTTTTTCTCATCTATATCAAATTTTAATTCGTACTTTAAATCAGTAAAATCAAGAGAACTAAAGCACATACTTTCAGTGCTTATAACAGGGCTATTTATATCTACCAAAAACTCCTTGTAGCCCCAGCCTGTAAGAGAAATCTCACAGCTAAAGGAGTCCTTATTTTCTATTACAAAATCAGTCTGTGATACAGAAAAATCAACCTTTTCCTTACCTGCCTGTACTAAGAGTTCTTCTAAGGCCAGCTGACTGTTTCTGCTCTTTTTAAGTCCCTTATAAATGTTCTTAAGACTCTCATTGCCAATGGTAAATTCGCTCTCAAAATCCTTGGTCTTAAAGAGCTTTGCAGCTCCCTTAAAATCACTTTTGGACATTTCCATAAGCTTATCTAATTTACTCATGGAAGCATCGCTCTTTACACTTACATTAATATTAACCTCAGCTGCTCCACAATCAGTAATAAAATAAATGCAGCCAAAAAGTTTAGTATCCGGCGATACATTTTTAAGGTCTAAGATTACATTTATCTTACCCTTAATAGTAGAAAACTCAGGGTTAGTAACTATTATAAATTTGTCATCTGATACAGCTATTCCGGAAATTCTTGTAGCTCTATCATTAGAACATTCTATGACTACCTCCGTCTCCTTATAAGCTTCTGCATCAAAATTATACTCTCTATTTACCACAAGCTTCGGAGGGTTATATTCATATTGTTCATTGGCATAAGATATAACTTTTTGGTTCATTCTAAACTCCTTTGGTAAAAAGTGTTCCTACCTGTTTATCTTCAAAAAGATCATATAATTTCTCAGGCTTCCTTCCGTTCATAATAACCACATCTGCATTCTCTTCAAATGCCACCTCTACGGCCTTTATCTTAGTAAGCATTCCGCCTGTTCCAAATTTAGTACCTGCACCACCTGCAAGCTTCTTAATCTCATCATCAATGTTATTAACAACCTTTATTAGTTCTGCATCATCATTGTCTCTTGGATCATCGGTGAAAAATCCATCGATGTCTGACATAATGATAAGTAAATCTGAATGAGAAAGATTGCATACATAGGCTGCAAGAGTATCATTCTCTCCAACCTCTAATTCCAACTCGTCGATTGCAACTGTATCATTCTCATTAACTACAGGAATAGCACCCATATTTATAATTCTCTCAAGGGCATTAGTTATATTTTCCTTTCTGTCCTCAAGAAACATAAACTTGGTTAAAAGCACCTGAGCTATGGTTATACTGTACTCGGAAAATAGCTTGTCATATATATACATGAGCTCGCACTGACCAACTGCTGCACAGGCCTGCTTAGTAGGGGTATCCTTAGGTCTCTCATTAAGTCCTAACTTACTTACTCCAAGTCCTATGGAACCACTGGATACAATTATAACCTCATATCCTGAATTCTTTATATCTGCAATAATCTTACAAAGCTTCTCCACTCTTCTGATATTTAACATACCAGTTCTATGATGTGTAATAGTGGAGGTTCCAAGCTTTATAACCACTCTTTTAATCTTACTAATCTGTTTCATAACAACCATTCATCCCCTTTTAAGGTTTATTCTTAAGCTTTTATGTTTATTATTTTGCCATATATTTATACTTTACAATTTTACTTTACAGCTTTCTTACCTGCTTACAAGCCAAGGTATCAGGTATGAAACCACACACATAATAACCGTAGCAAGAAGTATTCCTAAAAATATAGATAGACTTGCTTTTTTTCTGTCTATTCCAAGAAGCACTGCTATAAGTGAACCTGTCCATGCACCCGTTCCCGGAAGGGGGATACCTACAAATAACAAAAGTCCTACAAATTCTCCCTTTTGAATCCTGTCACTTTTTCCAAGGGCTCTTGCCTCCAGCTTCTCTATAGGCTTTCTAAAAACCTTTACCTTCTTTAATAGCTTAAATACATCTTCCAGTAAAAATAATATAAAAGGTATGGGCAAAATATTACCAATGATACTGATGATAATCGCCTTTACAATTGGCACCTTCATTATAGCCGCTGCAATGATACCACCTCTTAATTCCAAAATAGGGAATAATGAGATGATAAATACAATCAGCTCCTTAGATACCTTTCCAGATAATGTGTCTGTAAATAAATGTACTAAATCATTAACCATTTTTCTCTTCCTTTATGTCTTAATAAGCATTTTTCAACAAACTAAAGTATACCACAATATGAGCCTATACGCAAAGAAAATATTAAATATAAAGGGGTTCAAACTACTTTTATTTTGGGTAAAAAACAAGTTGACATATACCCCTCATGGGTATATTATACTACTTGAAGTATGAATATACCCCTAAGGGGTATGTTGCTTCTAGTATATTCTAGCTTATAAAGGCTAAATTTAGGCCTTATATAAGCTAAAATAGTTGACAAAAAGGGTGACAAAAAGGGTTGAAGATAAAGTCGTAAAGAGCTTTTAAATACGATATTTTACAATGTTTGAAAGGATACAAATTATGGACAAGGATAAGAAATGCTGCTGTTGCAGCCAGAAAACCAAAAAGAGAAGTCCCGAGGAGCAGAAAAAGCTTATAAATCGCCTAAAGCGAATCGAGGGACAGGTAAGGGGTATAATCACTATGATTGAAGAGGACACCTATTGCACTGATGTGTTAACTCAGTCAGCTGCCGTTACCTCTGCCATGAATTCCTTTAACAAGGAGCTACTTGCAAGTCATATAAAAACCTGTGTTGTGGATGGTATAAAAAAGGACGATTCCGAGGTAATAGATGAGCTTGTAACAACTATCCAAAGACTTATGAAATAGCATTCAAGTTAAAGGCACAAGACTAAAAGAAAGGGACCTATAATGAACAAGGAAAAATTTGACGTGACCGGTATGAGCTGTGCAGCCTGTAGTGCAAGGGTAGAAAAGGCGGTTTCTAAGGTTGACGGAGTAAGTGAGTGCCAGGTAAATCTTCTTACTAATTCCATGACAGTTTCAGGAGATGTAACCGCTGAAACTATTATACAAGCTGTAACTAACGCAGGTTATGGAGCTTCAATTAAAAATGAAGATGGCGCTTTAAAGACTGAGGAAGACTCTAATACTACCTCCGCCGATAATTCTTTAAAGAAAACCTATGATGACATAAGCAATGGAATATTTAAAAGGCTTTACTCTTCTATAATTCTCCTAATTATACTTATGTACATCTCCATGGGCCATCATATGTTTAATCTTCCACTGCCTGGAGGAAAATATGTAAATCCTGTAAGCATAGGTATTACAGAGCTTATTCTCTCCACCATAATTCTCTATATTAACAGAGTGTTTTTTATAAATGGAGCGAAGGGAGTTAAAGCTCTCGCACCTAATATGGATACCCTGGTAGCCTTAGGATCAGGTATTTCATACATTTACAGCATTATAAATCTTTATATTATGACAACGGGAAGAGTTGAACATCTCTACTTTGAATCCGCTGCCATGATAGTTACACTTATAAGTCTTGGTAAGCTTTTAGAGGCCCGCTCTAAAGGAAAGACCACAGATGCTCTTTCAGAGCTTTATGAGCTAAAGCCTGATACTGCAAGAATAGTGGTTGATGGTGTAGAAAAAATAATTCCTGCAAAGGATGTTAAGTTAGACGATATATTTATAGTTAAACCTGGAGAAAAGGTGCCTGTAGACGGCGTTGTAACTGAGGGAGTAACCTCTATAGACGAATCCTTACTCACGGGGGAAAGCATCCCTCAGGACAAGTTCGTTGGGGATGAGGTTTCAGCCTCCACCACAAACCAGACAGGCCATATAACCTGCAAAGCTACGCGAGTTGGTAAGGACACTACTCTTTCTAAAATTATCGCCCTTGTAGAGGATGCTTCAGCCTCCAAGGCGCCCATAGCAAGAATCGCCGATAAGGTGGCAGGAGTATTTGTTCCTGTGGTACTTCTTATAGCTATCATTACATTTACCATATGGATGATACTTGGAGCAACCACTGCATTTGCCATATCTAAAGCCATAGCAGTTTTAGTTATAAGCTGCCCTTGCGCACTTGGACTTGCTACTCCTGTGGCCATTATGGTAGGTACAGGAAAGGGAGCTAAGAATAAAATACTTTATAAAAATGCAACCTCCCTTGAGACCCTTGCAAAGGCTAAAAATATAGTATTTGATAAAACAGGAACCATAACCTATGGAACCCCGGTAGTTACTGATATTCTCCCTGCAAAGGGTGTAAATGAGAAGGATCTTATGAGGGCTGCCTACTCCCTTGAAAAATTAAGTGAGCATCCACTGGCAAAGGCAATATGTGAGAAAGCTGAAAAAATGAAGCTTCTCCCTGAAAATATAACAGATTTCACTGCAATTCCAGGAAAAGGCTTAAAGGGAAACTTTTTAGGAAAGACTTTATATGGCGGCAATAGAGAATATATTGAAAATATAGCAAAGCCTGATAAGAATGCATCAGATCTTCTTAATAAGCTTTCTAAAGAGGGGAAGACACCTATGCTCTTTTCTGAAAATGGTAATTCCCTTGGAATTATAGCAGTTGCAGACACCATAAAAGAAGACTCTAAGATAGCCATTGAAAAGCTTAAAAATGAAGGTCTTAAGGTTATAATGCTTACAGGAGATAACGAGATAACAGCTAAGGCCATAGCTAAAAAGGCTGGTATCACCGAGGTTATAGCAGGTGTTCTTCCACAGGAAAAGGGAAGCGCCATAGAAAAACTTAAACAATCAGGTATTACCGTAATGGTAGGCGACGGAATTAATGATGCTCCGGCCCTTACCATAGCAGATGTAGGAATAGCCGTAGGTTCAGGCACAGATATAGCTCTAGAATCTGCAGATATAGTCCTTATGAAAAATTCCCTAATAGGTGTATATGAGGCCTTCCGCCTTAGTAAGAAAACCCTGAAAAATATATATGAGAATTTATTCTGGGCATTTTTCTATAACATAATCTGTATACCTCTTGCTGCAGGCTGTTATTATAAGGCCTTTGGCTTAGAGCTAAGCCCTATGATAGGCGCTCTCGCCATGAGTCTTTCAAGCTTTACAGTGGTTTCTAATGCACTTAGACTCAACCTTTTTAAGATAAACTATGAGGATTATAGCAAATCAGACAGTGCAAATAAAGCAGATATAATTAGCGGTGAAGAGACTGATAACAAAAACAGTAAAAATGATTCAGTAAAGGAAGACTCTTCTAACACTGAGTCTCATAATAAAACAAATACAAACAAAGGAGATAATACTATGACAAAGGAATTAAAAATTGACGGAATGATGTGTGGACACTGTGAAGCTACAGTAAAGAAGGCTTTAGAGGCCCTTGACGGAGTTGTTAGCGCTGAGGTTAGCCACGAGAAAAACAATGCTATAGTTACTCTTTCAGCAGAGGTTTCAGACGAGGTATTAAAGACCACAGTTGAAGAAAAAGACTTCACAGTTACAGGCATCGAAGGCTAAGAAACAATCTTGAATTAAGCTTAGAATAGTTCTTAGAATTAAGTAATAATCAAGCAAAATTCAACCAAAAATTAACCAAAAATCAACCAAAAAAAATGCTCCTTAAATAAATCTAAGGAGCATTTTTTTATATTATTTTTTAAATCATACTAGCTAATATAAAAATATATATGTTAATCTACTTCATTACCCTGCTTTTTCTCAACCCACCTATAAATATCATCATAGACTACATCCCTGTCAGTTTCATTTAAAATCTCGTGTCTGTCATTCTCGTAGAGATAGTAGTTTATATCCTCTATACCAGCTCTGTTATAGAGCTCATAGACTATTCTTACTCCTTTTGAAAGATCACCCACCGGATCATCTTCTCCGGAAACTATGAGAAGCGGAAGATCCTTTGGAATCTTCTCGATATTTTTCATTTGTTCATCATAATAAACAGTACTTATAAGAGCATAATAGCCATTTACAGTAAAATTAAAATTACATTTTGGATCATCCGCATGCTTTAATAACATTTCCTTATCCTTGGTAAGCCAGCTTCTTTCAAGATCCTTTCCTGACAGATCAAATTTCCAATAAGAACCGCTAAATACCAGCATTGGAAGCACATTTCCATTATAGAACCAGCCTTTTCTTAAGGCTATCCTTTTCATAAGCTGTAATCCCATTCTGCATTTGGCCTTTGGAACATAACCTGTTCCCATAATTATAGCACCGCTAAGACCCTCTGGATAAGTAGAGAGATACCTTCTAAGAAGATAAGAACCCATGCTGTGACCTAACATAAAATAAGGAACTCCCGGGTTAGCCTTCTTAGTAATTCTTCTGAGTCTGTGAATATCCTCCACTAAAACACGGCTTGGATTATTTTCACAAAAATAGCCATAATATTTTTCACTTCTAACGGAATCACCATGACCTAAATGATCATGAGCAACCACCATTATCCCCTTGGAATTAAGGAATCTTGCAAAATCCTTATATCTAAAGCAATGCTCTATCATACCGTGAACTATCTGCACTATGGCATGATATTTTCCATCCTCCGGAAGCCATTTTACTGCGTGTATACGGGTTTTTCCATCAGCTGATGCATATGTAAATCTTATTTCCGTCCTCATATAACCCTCCTTTTTACACGAATTTGAATGCTGTATTTATAATTCTACTCATCCAAAACCTATACTAAAAGCTTAATCTAACCTACAAATAGACAAAAGAGGCGTATGAAGAAACTCCATACACCTCATTAATTTCGTAATAATAAAATGTGATATTACTCTTTTACACCACCGAGTGTAACACCGGCAACGATAAACTTTGAAAGTGCAATGTAGATAATGATAATAGGTACAATTGCAAGAGTAATAAGCATGTAAACCTTACCCTGATCAAACTTAAGGAAGTCAGCACTTCTAAGAGAAGCAATGAGAATTGGCAATGTCTTTAAGTCCTTACGGTCGATAACGAGAGCTGGAAGGAAGTAATTGTTCCATGAGCTAACGAATGTAAAGATTGCCTCAACTGCGATAGCTGGCTTCATGATAGGCATTACGATGCTGTTAAATGTTCTAAACTCACCACTACCATCGATTCTTGCTGCCTCAACAAGCTCCATAGGAAGACTTGACTGCATGTAACTATACATAAAGTAAAATACGATAGGTGATGCAATTGATGGCAGGAATAATGGGATAAGGTTATTAATAAGTCCCATCTTTCCGATGATCTGAATAAAACCAAGAGCAGAAACCTGTGTAGGCATAACCATAATAAGAAGAATGAATATGAAAATAGGCTGTCTACCCTTAAACTTATATGCATATAAACCATATGCTGTAAGTGATGAGAAATAAGTTGCAAGTGCTGCTGAACATGCAGATACAATAAGTGAGTTTCTAAGACCTGAAAGAATAGGTACGTTAGAATCCTTAAGTACGTTCTTTAAGTTCTTTAGAAAAGCTCTACCAGGAATTGCTGAGAATCCCTTCTGAATTTCTACATGATAACGTGAGCAGTTAATAATTAATATGTAAAAGAAGAACAGGCATAAAAATGATAAAATAATACATAGAATATAAGCTATTACCGTTCTTACGTAACTAGGTTTATTCTTATCCATTTATTATTTACCCCCCTTCTTAGCTTTCTTTTTCTTACCTCTGTATTCTTCAGGTCTGTTAGATGTAAAGTAAACAACTACACAAAGGATAGCACATATGATAAAGAGTACTGTAGAAACGGCACCGGCTAAACCATAGTTCTTACTAAACAAGTGGTTGTTCAAGTACATAATCATTGTCATAGATGTTCTATCAGGACTACCCATACCATTTGTTAAGATCTGAGGAACATCGAACATCTGAAGACCACCAATCATTGAGGTAATAAGTACATAGATAAGGATAGGTCTGATGAGTGGTAATGTAATCTTGAAGAATATCTGTGTATGATTACATCCATCAATCTCAGCTGCCTCAAAGAGTGAAGGGTTAATACCCATAACAGCTGCCATAAGAAGAATGGTAGTATTACCAAACCACATAAGGAAGTTCATAAGACCAACTAATCCTCTTGTACCATTAACAGATGAAAAGAATCTGAAAGGTTTGTCTAAAATTCCCATGTCTACTAATGCATGGTTAACAGGTCCATTCTGTGAGAAGAGTGCGAAGAATAACATAGCGAAAGCAGATGCCATGATAAGGTTAGGCATATACATAACTACCTTAAAGAACTGCTTACCCTTAATTCTAAGTCTCTCATCTGTAAACCAAGCTGCAAGAACAAGAGAAACAACAATCTGTGGAATAAAACCTATAATCCACATAATGAATGTATTCGCAAAATACTTAGGCATATCAGCCTTAAATATTTCCTGATAATTTGCAAGACCAACAAAGCTTGGTCCTACCTTTTTAAGTCCTCCCATAGCATAGAAGTACTCAAAGAAACTATAATAAATAGTCTGAATTAACGGAATCAACTGGAAAATAATAAATACTATAAAAAAGGGAAGAATAAAAAGATATCCCCACTTAGAGTAATCAACACCCTTCCTTTTTTTTGGCGAGTTTTCCATAATTGTCAATCCTCCCCTCATTTTTTGTTTTTGCTACTATTTTATAAAAATGTTAATAGTTTTCAACTTTAAAAATATTATTCAAATATCTATCAAATATACTGTAAACCTAATAATTAATATTTTATTCTTTTTATTTTTTTATTCCAATAGTTACAATTTTTATAAACCTCAAATAACCTTATTTTTCTCCAAAAGGTCATATAAAAATCACAGCAGGCCGTACAGACCCGCCGTGACTTATATATTAATACGTTAAAACTACTCTTTTAATTAAGGCCAAACAACTTCCTTAAGTTCTGGATACATTTCCTTAATAGCAGTCTCGAAGTTAGCCTTAGCCTTATCGAGTGAAACCTTACCATCAAAGTAATCCTTGAAAGCAGCCTGGAACTTCTCGTTACATCCCTGATCATAAGGACCAGCGTTAGACATATCGATCTTAGCAGCTGTCTCTGAGAAGAGTGCTACGTGATTCTGTCCACCGAGGAAGTCTGACTTGAATGAGTCATCCTTAGCGATTTCCTGCATACCTGATACAGTATTTGTGTAATCCTGGATATCCTGGTTAAGAGTCATGCTCTTCATGATTTCCTTATCACATGTGAGCTTAAGCATTACGTCCTTAATAGTACCTACATTATCAGAACCTGTAGCTCCAACAATCCATGTACCACCCCAATAATATGGCTGTGGACCATAGCAAACTGCCCAATCTCCGTAAGCACCGTTTCCAACTTCCTTCTTACCTTCTGCATCTTCAAGAGCATTTCCAAGAAGTGTGAAGTTGATTCCCCATGTACTGTAGAAGAATCCGAGAACCTTACTCTTAGGACCCTGATCTGCTGCCCAGTTGTCATCCCAAAGAGATGTCTTGTTGTTGTAACCCTTGTCTGTGAATGTCTTAGTCTGGTCAACCCACTTCATAAGGTTAGCGTCAACTGTAACTGTTGTGTCTGTTACCCAAGGTGCAGATACGTTGTTAGAGAATGTACGATAAGAATCGTCATAACCTGAAAGCATCTTGTAACCCTTTGAGCTAGCTGTTGCTGCTACTGCATTGAACTTATCCCAATCACTTAACTGCTCCTGAACCTTATCTGGATCATCTGTTCCAAGAACCTTCTTAGCGATTGAACGACGATAAGCGAAAAGACCTGGTGTAGCCTGCCATGAAACTGCTTTCTGCTTTCCATCTACAGAAACGATGTCCTTTGTGTACTGATACTGATCAGCAAGGTCATCAGCAGTAAGTCCGATGTCATCTGTTGACATTGAGAAATCTGAATCTACATACTTAAGAGCATAGTCAGCCTCGATAAGGAAGATATCAATCTTCTCATCAGCATCCTTTTTAGCCTGCTCCTGAAGTGCTGTATCAAGCTTCTTCTGATAGTTGTTATCCTGGTTCTCATTGATTGTCCACTTTACAGTGATACCATTGTTAAGTGTTGTTGTAGACTTATCTTCAGCAACTTCCTTAACCTCAGGATAGTAATCATTGAATCTTGACTGGAACTCGTCATTCCAGCACCAAATGTTGAGGACTTTACCCTCTTCTGCGCTAGTTTCAGCTTTCTTAGATGAAGAACCTGATGATGATGAATCAGTCTTTCCACATCCTACCATTGGCACAACCATAGCTGTAGCTAATGCCATGCTGAGTAACATTTTCATTTGTTTTCTCATGTTTTTAAACCTCCTATGATTTAAAAAATAATTAATTATGTTTACAGATATTTGCTAGTGCTATATCTGAATAACACTCCATCTTACTTTGTGCAACTTGCACAAAAATCAAAAAAACTAAATTGTTTTCGAAGGAAATTATAAATAAAATTTACTAAATCCTTAATCACTGAAAACTATTATACCACCATTTTTGATAATTTCAAACAATTTCTTTAAGATTTTTTAATTTTTTTTATATGATTTGCACAAATTTTTGACACAATTCCCTAATTTACAACGTTTTCGAAGATTAAAAAAATTTAAAATTTTTTTAATTTTTTTTGATTTTTAATGCCTTTTTGGACAAATTTTGACAATTTTTGACAAATTTTGATTATTTTTGTGATTCCAAAAGTAGAATATCTCTTGGAAGTAAGAAGTTGGTATAAAATCCATCTACACCCTTTTTCCTACAGGAAGTCATAGTTGAATAATCATCTACAGAATGGTAAAACATAAGCATTTTATTCTCATGAACCATGTCTATAGCTGTCTCATTATAGCGTTTATCATCGTATGAGGCTGTTACCACATCAATATTTTTCTTACTCTTACAAAAGCTTATGGTGTTATAAGCCTTTTCTTTACTGTCTTTATAGGTGGAGAAGATAATACTCTCCCAGTCATTTATCTTCATAACTTCATCATACATACCGGTAGAGTAAATCTGCGGAATTATCCTGTCTAAAAGCTTAGAATCCCTTTTCTTAGCTTCTTTACAAAGCACCTTAAACTCCTCTCCTACAGTGGCAGTATCACCCTTCATATCGGTAACTAAGTACATATCTCTATATACCATCATCTGATCTAATATATCTGTTACAAGAAGAGTTGTATATCCCTCGTCATTGCCGTCTCCATAGGCTTTTGAGCCCTTCCAGTTCTTCTCGTTAACCTCTTCGTTACTAAGTCCCTGCTCAGTAAAATCATGGGCAGCCGCAAGATTATCATCAGTTGTAATTTTAAAATCAAACTCTATAACCCTGTGACCAAGCTGATAATTAGTGAGTAATGCCTCCTTGGAGTTAGTATATATACTGTTGGAATCGTCCTCTCTCTTAGCTCCACCGGCATGAGCTATAACCTTTGGAAAATCCATCCAGTCATCCGGCTCATAGCTTTTTTCAGTCACCTTAAGCTTATTTTTCTTATAGGAAATATCACAGAAAATAAGGTCGCCAAGTGTACTGCAGGACGCATATTTCTTAGTTTCCTTGTATTTTTTATATTCATAAATGCCTGATCCAAAGGTTACCTTATAACCATTTCTTTCAGCTGTTCCTTTTTCATAATCAAATTTAATCTTTACCTTATACCCCTTATATTTCTTGCTATACTCCCCTTTTTTCAGATTTCCTGAATATCCTGCCTTCTCCATAACATCGCCTATGGAAGCCATATTGTTTAATATAAATTCCTTCTCTTGATTATCATAGGTTTCCTTAAGGAAATCCTCCTTAAATTTAATCATCTTTTTCTTATATTCAGCTACAGATGCCATGTGTGCCTTAGAAGATTTATTGTAAGAAGCAACTATTCTTTTGAAATTTTTTACAGAATCCTTGTAGTTTCCCATAGATTCTTTGCATAATACACTCACTGTTACAAGGGCCACTAAAAGCACTGAAACAATAAGCAGATATACTATTCTAAAATACTTAAACTTTTGCATATGATACTCCTAAATCTATTTCATTTTTTCCAAAAGACACACCGTCTCAACCCCCGTAGTTCTTGAAAACATATCGGCTGGAGCGTATTTTATAAGACTATATCCCTCATTAGAAAGGTATTTTACATCTCTCGCAAGAGTAGATGGATTACAGCTTACATATACTACTTTCTGCGGGTTTATCTTTATAATAGTCTCTAACAGCTTCTCGTCACAGCCCTTTCTCGGGGGATCTACGATAACCACATTAGCCTTAAGGCTTCCACCACTCTCTTCATAAAGCCGTGGCACTACCTCTTCAGCAGCTCCCTCATAAAACTCTGCATTTTGAAGGTTATTAGCCTTTGCATTCTCTCTGGCATTAACAACTGCAGGCCCTACAATCTCCACACCTATAACCTTTTTCACCTTATCTGCTATATAAAGGGATATGGTTCCCGTACCACAGTAAAGGTCATAAACTATATCATCCTTACTAAAATCGGCATATTCAGCCACTTTGTCATATAGCTTTACAGCCATTTTGGAATTAACCTGGAAAAATGATAATGGCGATATTTTATATATCTTATCTCCAAGCTTCTCCTCTATATAAGCATTTCCATATAGCAATTTTATGTCACGGCCCAAAATCACATTGGTATTTTTCTTATTTATGCTAAGACAAATGCTTTTTATGGAAAATCCCTCTATTTCTAAGACTTTGAGCCTCTCCACCAGTTTTTCTGAATAAGGCAGTTCATCAGCATTTATAACAAGGCAAACCATAATATCTCCGGTATTTTCACCGTCTCTAATCATTATATGTCTTACTATGCCTCTTCTCTCCACCTCATCATAAGGCTCTATTCTGTATTCCTCCATAAATGTAACGACACATTTTATTATCTTTTCTGCAAATTCCTTTTCTATAAGGCAGTCAGGATTATCTATTATCACATGACTTCTCTTTGCAAAAAAGCCCGTAATTATTCTGTTATCCTTACTAAGCCCCACAGGAAACTGCCCCTTGTTACGGTATCTTAAAAATGAATCAGGAGTAATTATATTCTCTGCCTTTCCTTGGGTATCAACCCCTGCTATTCTCTCCAGGCAATCCCTTACCTTTTTTTCTTTCCATTTTTTCTCCGCCTCATAGGTTATGTGCTGCAGGCTACAACCTCCACAACGGGAAAAAACCGGACATAAGGACTTGGTCCTGTCCGGTGAAGGCTTTATTATATTAATAATTTTTGCATAGCCATAATTCTTTTTAACCTTTAAAATCTTGACCTGCACCTTATCTCCCGGTACAGCCTCATTTATGAAAAGGGTAAAGCCGTCGACCTTTCCAATACCCTCTCCATCATTGCCAAAATCGGTTATATCCACTATGCACTCGTCATTTTTCTTAAAATGAGTCTCCATAAAACCTTAATATCACTTTCTTTTTTCTGCTGTTCCTGAGCTCTGTCTAATATAACTATCATAGAACTTCTGGTATCCAAGCCACTCAGTAGTAGGATCAGCCTTTTCTATAAGCTCAGTTATATTTTCAAGCTTAGCATCTGTATTATCCGCCATATTAAGAGCCATCGCCTCTGCTATGGCAGGTTTCTTAGGTGAGCCATATTCAAGCTCTCCATGATGGCTTAAAATGCAATGTATAAGCTCTGTTGCAAGAAGTGGTGGGAAGCCCTCGATAGAATCTATAACCCTGTTAATTCTCTCAGCTCCTATATAAATGTGGCCAAGCATCTGTCCTCTGTCTGTATAGTCTACCGCAGGGAATTCAGACAACTCCTCCACCTTTCCTATGTCATGAAGCATAGCCGCAGTAAGAAGTAAATCCCTGTCTAAAAGGGGATACATTCTGGTATAAAAATCACAAAGCTTGGTAACAAAAAGAGTATGCTGTAAAAGACCGCTTAAAAAGCCATGATGCACTGACTTTGCTGCAGAATGCACCTTAAACTCCTTTACAAATGCAGCGTCCTCCTTAAAGAAATGGTTTAAAACCTTCTTTAAATGTGGCTCTTCAATGCTGTCTACAAGCTTAATAAGCTCTTCATACATTTTATCTACAGAATACTTTGAAGCCGGCACATAATCCTTAGGATCATAGGCTCCCTCATCTGCAACGCGAACTCTGTTAATATTAATCTGCTTACTGCTTTGGAAGGTTGTAACACTACCATCCACCTGTATGAAATCACCCTGTTCAAAGTTCTCGATGGCATTATTAAGCTCCCATATCTTACCATCTACTATACCTGTCTTATCCTGAAGTATAAGTGAATAATAAGTCTTTCCGGCCTTTGATTTCTGTATGTTCTTAGTTTTGCAAAGATATATTCCCGCAAATCTGTCTCCCTCATTATATTCCACTATATATTTCATTAGTCAATCCTCCAATCTATAGGCTCTAAGCCATTCTTTTCCAAAAATTCATTAGCAAGCTTAAAATGATTACATCCAAAAAAGCCTCTATATGCTGAAAGTGGGCTTGGATGAGGTGCTTCAAGAATTAAATGCTTAGGGTTATTAAGCATGGCTGCCTTCTTTCTGGCAGGGCCTCCCCAAAGCATATATACTACAGGTCTGTCTATATCATTTACCGCCTTTATGCAGGCATCCGTGAACTGTTCCCAACCCTTTCCAGCGTGAGAATTAGCATTATGTGCCCTTACGGTAAGCACTGCATTTAGCATGAGAACCCCTTCCTCTGCCCATTTTGTAAGGCATCCGTGGTTAGGGGGCCTAAATCCGTATTCCTCCTCTATTTCCTTGTAAATGTTTTTTAGTGAAGGTGGAATCTCAGGCTGACTTTTAGGAACTGAGAAGCACAGCCCATGGGCCTGATTATAGTTATGATAAGGGTCCTGGCCTATTATCACTACCTTTACCTTAGAAAGGGGAGTGTAGTGAAATGCATTGAAAATGTCTTCCTTCGGCGGATACACCTTATTTTTCTTATATTCATCCTGTACAAAATAAAATAAATCCTTATAATACGGCTTCTTAAATTCCCCACTTAAAGCAGGGAGCCAGTCATTATCTATCTGTCCCATTTTAATCAAATCTTTCTAAATAAATCTTTTTTAAACACCTTAAATCAGCTTTTATTACAGCCTTACGCTTATGCCCTCATCTCTTAGGTAACGCTTAACCTCGCCTATCTCAAGCTCCTTATAGTGGAATAGAGACGCTGCAAGGGCCGCCTGCGCATGTCCCTCTGTAAATGCATCCTTAAAATGTGAAAGCTCTCCTGCGCCGCCTGAAGCGATTACAGGTATATCCACGCTGTCAGCTATAATTCTGGTAAGCTCTATATCGTAGCCATTCTTAGTTCCGTCACAATCCATACTGGTAAGAAGAATCTCTCCGGCACCAAGTCTCTCAGCTTCCTTAGCCCACCATACGGCATCAATCTCCATATCAACTCTTCCGCCGTTTTTGTAGATGTTCCAGCTTTCTCCATCAGGATTTCTCTTAGCATCTATGGCTACAACTACACACTGACTTCCAAACTTTAAAGCCGCCTCAGTAATAAGCTTAGGATTCATAATAGCCGCAGAATTAACGGATACCTTATCAGCACCCTCTCTTAAAATAACCTTAAAGTCATCTGTGGTTCTTACTCCTCCACCTACTGTAAATGGAATGAAAACTGTCTCTGCAACTCGTCTTACCATATCTACTGTAGTATTTCTCTTATCACTTGACGCTGTTATATCCAAAAATACAAGCTCATCTGCACCGGCCTCGCCATAAGCTTTTCCAACCTCCACAGGATCACCTGCATCCTTTAAATCTACAAAATTAATACCCTTTACAACTCTTCCCTGGTTAACATCCAGACAAGGAATTATTCTTTTTGTAAACATAATTAGCCTCCCTTCTACGCTTCATTTTTCACTGCTTTTTTAATCTTTACAATAACATAGATTATGTAAATAATAAGCATTAGACAAACATTTATAGGAAGATAGGTTATAAACATAACATAGCTTTCTGCAGCTATTTTTTTAAGTCCTGTTCCCTCTAAAACCTTCTTTCCTTCAAAGGCAAATATCCAGAATTTATTGCAAAACATAACTGTTGTAGCACTGACAAGATGGGCAACTATAATGCCTGACACCTTGTAAAGATTTTTAATCTCTATATGCCTTAAAAGTAAAAAGTATATAAGCAAGGCTCCAAGAACCACTCCTGCAAGGCATAAAAATGTAAAGTCTATCTTTTTATTAACTCTGTTTAGCTCTGAAAATATACATAATAAATTTCCTATAACAAAGCCTGTAACAGCGATTCTTAAGGTATAAAAAATAATTATAAGAAGTCTTTTTTTAGTACCTGAAAACATACATTTTCCTCATCTTTCTCATTTTTTATAAACATTTGAACTGCTTAGATTTATAATACTCTTAATCCCTGCAATAATTATCAAGAATCTTAAGTCCTATATCTCCACTCTTTTCAGGATGGAACTGGGTTGCAAATATATTATCCTTTTCAACTGCTGCATGAATAAGAGCTGTATAATCAGTAGTTGCAGCAACTGCATCCTCCTCTTCACATTTGAGATAATAGGAATGAACAAAATAAACATAAGGCTTATCAATGCCTTCAAAAAGCTTTCCATTTTTAACTACAGTTATGTCATTCCAACCCATATGAGGTATCTTAAAACCCTCCTTTACAGGAAGCTTAACAATCTTACCCTTAAGAAGACCAAGCCCCTTTACTCCCGGTGATTCCTCGCTTTCCTCAAATAAAACCTGAAGACCTAAGCAGATACCAAGAATAGGCTTTCCTGCCTTTACTTCCTCAGTAATAACCTCGCATAAGCCGTATTTATGTAGTTTTTCCATAGAGTCGCCAAATGCTCCTACACCCGGAAGAATAAGCTTGTCAGCCTTCTTTATAACCTCTTTATCTCGAGTTAAAACCACTTCATATCCAAGATAATCCACAGCCTTCTCTACACTTTTTATATTACCTGCATCATAATCTATAATTGCAATCATATCTAACCTCCAAAATGCATCAGATGCACCTAGTATCTCATATATTCATGGTTTTATCAAGTTCAAACCAAAATACAACACCATTGGAAACATTATAAACTCCACATTCTCTGTTTAAGGAATCCATAATAGCCTTTACGATGGAAAGTCCTATGCCGCTGCCGCCGTATTCTCTGGTTCTGGCCTTATCTACCTTGTAGAACTTAATCCAAACCTTTTCTAACTCTTCCTCAGGTATATTCTTTCCTGTGTTAAATACATTTACACGAAGAATATCTCCCTTATCCTCATAGGTTACCTCTATCTTTTTAACTCCATCCACCTCTTCAACGTGGTTAATGGCATTGCTTATATAATTAGTGATAACCTCTTCAATCATATATTCTTCAGCCCATACATACTGATTATTGGAAAGCTTCAAATCTATACTGGTTTCCTTTTGCTCAGCAAGAAGCGCTGAAGATGAGGATACAGAGGTAATGACCTCGGTAATATCAAATCTTTCGATATTAATCTGATTATTACCAAACTCGATCTGGTTAAGGCTTAGAAGCTTCTTAACCATTTTATTCATCTTATCAGCCTCATCGATAATTACATCACAATAAAACTGTCTGCTTTCTTCATCGTCATTAATATTATCTGCAAGGCCCTCTGCATATCCCTGAATAAGGGCGATTGGAGTCTTAAGCTCGTGGCTTACATTAGACAAAAATTCCTTTCGCATATTGTCTATCTGAACCTTCTCTTCAATATCCGACTGGAGCTCATTATTAGCGGTTTTAAGCTCCGAGATAGTTTCCTCTAACTTCTCCGAAAGACTATTAATATTAGCTCCCAGGGTTCCTATCTCATCCTGAGTTGTAACCTCGTATTTGGCATCAAAGTCTAACTTCGCCATCTTCTTAGCGATGGAATCCAGTTCTCTTATAGGTCTTGTAAACCTGCTACTTATAACAATCATGGCTATTATGGCAAGAAGAAGAATTATAAGACCTACTATGGATAGGAATTTATTTAAAATATTTACATTTTCTGACATACTCTGATAATTAGATCTCATAAATATAATGGAACCTGATTTCAGCTTACCGAAAAGCTCTATATAATTAGAGCCTATTCGCTTGTCATAAACCATGTAAACACTGTAATTCTTGGTTTTCTTTATGGCTTTTCTGGTACTTTGGGAATCATTACTTTTATCGTCCGAATAAAGACCTGTGATATATTCCATGGTCTGCTCCCTTATATTATTCCTCTCTATAAGGTCTGTATCCGCAGACTCAGGGTATTTAAAATCATAGATAACGGTATTAAAGAAATCCGTCAGCTCGAAAATGTATATATTAGTGGAATTATTGGCCTCTAATATCTCCAGCCCGAGAGTTGAGGCGTCCGAAAGCTCTGCCTCAGACTCAGCTGAATTAAATGCAGAATCCTTATTTACAATTACATTAACTGCATCAAAGGATTTCTGCATCATTTTAATCTTTTTATTACGATAATAGGAAGGCAAAAGCACCTTATTAGCTAACAAAAAGCCACCTAAGGTGATAAGTAAAAGTATAGATATTAATAATATAAGCTTAGCCCTTATAGAATGAAGCACGAAATTAACGAGCTTACTTTTATTTTTCTTATTACTTTTATTATCCATGCCCCTCTCCTTCTTAATTATCATTCTGTTTTTCTACTACACATTGAATATATTTCACATGCTACTGCATCTAGAATTTATATCGTATGCTACTGCACCTATAATTTATATCAAATGCTACTGTACCTCGAATTTGTATCCTACGCCCCAAACGGTTTTAATGTATTTACCCTTGTCTCCAAGCTTACTTCTAAGCTTCTTAACGTGGGTATCTATGGTTCTGGCATCACCAAAATAATCATAATCCCAGACATTGTCAAGAATCTTATCTCGCTGCAGGGCAAGACCTCTGTTGGACACGAAAAATGTCAGAAGCTCAAACTCCTTAAAGCTAAGTTCTACAGGCTTTCCATCGATTCTAACCTCGTGTGCAGACTGATCTATCTCTATACCACCAACCTCTACAACATCACCGTCAAATACATTGGTCCTTCTAAGAATGGCTCCGACTCTTGCAACTAAAACCTTAGGACTAAATGGTTTGGAAATGTATTCATCAACTCCAAGCTCGAAGCCAAGTAATTCATCCTTCTCATCGCCCTTGGCTGTAAGCATGATAATAGGCACCTTAGAAAACTTTCTAATCTCTCTGCATACCTCCCAACCGTCTAACTTAGGCATCATTATATCAAGTATTACAAGAGCTATATCCTTATCAGAAAAAAATACATCTAAGGCTTCTTCGCCATCACCCGCTTCAAGCACTATATAATCATTCTTGGTAAGGAAGTCCTTAACAAGCTTTCTCATTCTCTGTTCATCGTCTACTACAAGTATTTTAAGTTTATCCATAACTAACCCCTCCAATTCGTTTTAACTCAGTTGGAGCTTGTACTCCGACCGAGTTAAGGCTCTTGTAATATTACAATATAATAATAATCTAAAAATATGAATATCTTGTGTTTTTAAATTATATAAAATGCAATTTTTTCCATTAAAATGCCAAGAAAATTTTTACTAAATTTTTCAATATCGAAAATCTCGAAAATTCGAAACTTAGGAAAAATACCACAAAAACAAAAGGAGCCCGAAGGCTCCTTCTGTCGGATAATAAAATTATCCAGCGTATAATAGGGTGGGAGTAGAAAGTTTTACACTTTCCGAAAATTATACTACCACTAAATTGTGTCAAAAATGTGTCAGAATTTTCTGGATTTTACTTGTATTTTACATTAACCTTATTTCTACCTGAAATAATTTTAAGCATTGCTTTAGTACTAACTGCAGTAGCTACGCCATTTGAGTAATTGTTACCACTTATGGCATAATCCTCCTTGGCACCATTTAATGTAAGGTCAACCTTACCATGAGCAGTTTCGATACTGTTCTCTCCAACTAAGGTCGCAAATACTGTGACATTACCCCAGCTGTTAGCAATATTCAAATTACCAATGTTATTAATATCGGCTCCAGCCTTTCCTACGGAAATTGAAGCATATGGAACATTGATACTACAGCCGTTAGTAATATTACCCTTACCAATATTTACATCGCATCTCTTACCATCGATTTTAGCGCTTTCTGCAACTATCTCATCTACAGTAAGACTGCCACCCTTCATATGGCATTCTATCTTAGCTGTATCAATTGTCATAACCTTAACCTTAGCATTTTCACCATTAATCTCCACAGAATCAAAATGTGTTCCATAAGGAATGGTAATACCTATATTTCCTCTTCCTGCCATCTTTGCAGATGCAACCTTAAACTTGCCTGTAGGAAGGTCTACATAGTAGCTATTCTCATCAGAATAACCTACATATAAGGTATCTCCCTTTATAAACTGCTCACATACATCATCTGAAGCCACCTTATAGTAATCACCATTTCTAACTGTAACCTTGCTACCGGAAGTGTTAATAACTAAATGCTTAATTTCGCTTGTCTCTGCATCGCTTATAGCAAGCATCTCATTGTCAGAAGGATCAAGCTTAAATTGTTTTCTGAGCTGTGCATTACCACCGCCCATAGCGATACCGGCAACCATCATTATTATACCGATAACACCGATTATCGTAACCTCTATCCAAAACTTTTTATCATGCATATCTATCTCCATTCCACGAATTCGTGCTACTTTAATATATCTTCAGGATTAATATCCTCTGTATTAACAGGTTTTCTTTCTGGTTCAAGAGTTGCCTCATGAATCCTGTCTTTGATACTTTCATACTTATCTCTAAGGAATCTGAACATTCCAGGTATAGCATCTGTTATAAAGGTTCCTATAAGATATATCATTAAAAGAATAAGCGGTATACATATAAGTGCAATTCCCGCAAAGAACAATATGGATCCCATTTGCGCTCCGGTAATCGCTATATATGTAGAGAATACCGATACTACAATTCCTACAACTGCAAGAACTATAACTCCTGCAAACAAAAGTACACATGCTACTGTTCCAACCATAAGAAGGATTGCGAGTACTGCAAGGATTATAGAAATAGGAAGTGTAATTATAAGAAGTGCTGTAACTAATGTCTTCTTCTTAGGATCAACCAGTCTTTCATATACTATAGGCTCGTCATCATCCCTATATGATTTGTTACTCTTAAGGAAGGTAGAGTCTTTAATCTCTGCCCTTAACTTAATTCTTTCTTCTTCTCTCTTCTGCTCTTCAGTTTTATCTTTTCCTGAACTGGTTGCTTCCCAAGGGTTTACAACCTTTCCGTCAAGACCAATCTCACCAAGCTCAGAATCATCTATTATAATACCCTGACTCTTAGTCTTTTTAAGCTTTTTAACCTGAGCTGCCTGACCCGCCTTTTTCTGAGCAACCCTTCTCTTAACAGGCTTCTGTCCAGGTATCTGTCCCTGAGTTCCTGCTGCAGTTCTAGGTCTGGCTGCTG
>JAILGL010000107.1 GCA_024696825.1 Lachnospiraceae bacterium | reverse complement strand
TTAACAGGTCGAAAGGTTCCAAGACCTACATGAAGAGTAACTCTTGCAATATTAACTCCCATATCCTCCACCTTTTTTAGAAGCTCCTTTGTAAAATGTAAGCCTGCAGTTGGAGCTGCAGCAGAGCCCTGATGAAGGGCAGACTTTGTGAGAAAAAGGGAGATACAAGTATATTTATATATCCAGGATATAAGTTTAAGGTTATGGATAATCTTATTACTAATTTTCATCTTCCGGAATCAACTCTTATAATGCTTGTTTCTGCTCTTGCAGGACGTGATAATGTTTTAAATGCTTACAAGGCAGCAGTTGAAGAAAGATATAGATTCTTTAGCTTTGGAGATGCTATGTTTATATTATAAACTGATGAGTTTATATATTTAAAACTATTTTTAATTATTGATTTTACTTGAATTTAATCCGTGAAAGGAGATTTTATTATGAAGGATAGAAAGTTGTTATTTGTGTATAATCCCATGGCTGGTATGGAAATGATTAAGACAAGACTTGGTCGTATTGTTCAAACCTTTACAGATGCGGGTTTCATAGTTACTACCTGTGCAACTGATGGTAAGGGTGATGCCACTGAATATATTAAGAATATGGGAATGGATTATGATTTAATAGTTTCTTCAGGTGGTGACGGTACCTTAAATGAGACCGTAAAAGGGTTACTTGCTCTTCCTGAAAAGAAGAAATGCGGCTATATTCCTGCAGGTACAGTTAATGATTTTGCAACCTCCCTAAAGATTCCTAAGAATATGTATAAGGCTGCACAGATGGCAGTTTCAGAAAGATATTTTCAGTGTGATATAGGAAGACTTAATGATAAAATCTTTTGTTATGTCGCTGCATTTGGCGCATTTACCAATGTTTCCTATACTACCTCACAGGAGTTAAAAAACTCCATAGGTAAGTTTGCCTACTTCTGGGAGGCCCTAAACCAGGTAGGTGAGATAGAGCCTCATCATGTAGTTATAGAGCATGACGGTATAAGAGAGGAAGCTAATATTATCCTTGGACTTATTAGTAATTCAGAGTCTATAGGTGGCATTAAGGCTTATGACAAGGGTGATGTCAATATGGATGACGGTCTTTTGGAGGTTGCGCTTATTAAAGAATTAAAGACAGCCTTTGACCTTCAAAATGTTTTAAATGCTATTCTCACCAAAAGCTATAATTCAGAATTTTTAATTAAGTTTAACTGTGCATCTCTTAAGCTTACTTCTGACAGTGAGATTGCCTGGACTGTAGACGGCGAGGATGCAGGAAGCTATACAGATATAGATATAGGAATTTATGAAAGAGCAGTGGATATTGCCTGCAAGCAGAAGAATAAAAAACCTAAAAAAATAAAGCTTAAGGAGAAATAATTAGTCATGGAAAAAATAATGATAAAATACCTTTCTGATAAAATTGATAAGCTTGAATATATCGATGGTAAATCAGACTGGATTGATCTTAGAGCAAGTGAAGAGGTAAGCTTAAAGAGTGGTGAATTTAAGCTTATTCCACTGGGAGTATGTATGAAGCTACCGGAAGGTTATGAAGCACATATAGTTCCAAGAAGCTCTACCTATAAGAACTTTGGAATTATTCAGGCTAATCACTGCGGTATTGTAGATGGTTCTTATTGTGGTGATGAGGATATGTGGATGATGCCTGTTATCGCCATGAGAGATACTGTGATTCATGTTAATGACAGAATTTGCCAGTTTAGAATATTTAAAAATCAGCCACAGATTGTATTTGAGGAAAAAGACACCCTTGGAGGAGAGAACAGGGGTGGCTTTGGAAGTACAGGAAAGGCTTAAGGGGAGGTTATAATGGCTAAATTTACAGAACTTATTGATGAGCTTTTAAGCTATGGTCTTAAGAATAATTTGTTTGACGAAGAGGATTTATACCTTTGTCTTAATAAGCTTCTTATGACTCTTAAAGAGGATTCCTATGACGGAATATTTGACAGCTTTGATGGTAATATTAAGGAGAATATAAGACCTATTCATGAGATACTTACAGATATGTGTGATATTGCCGTGAAGGAAGGAATAATTGAGACAGACAGCGTTACATTTAGAGATATATTTGACACCTGTCTTATGGGTGATATCTTAAGCTCACCTGCACTTATTAATAATAAATTCAAGGCTTTATATGAGAAATCACCAAAGGAAGCTACGGATTATTTCTACAAGCTTTCCTGTGATAATAACTATATAAGACGAGATAGAATTGCTAAGGACAGACGTTGGACCGTAGATACGGAATATGGTGTTTTAGATATTACCATTAATCTTTCCAAGCCTGAGAAGGATCCAAAGGCTATAGCCATGGCTAAGAAAAATACAGCCTTTGTATATCCTAAATGTCAGCTTTGTATAGAAAATGAAGGCTATATGGGAAGAGCAGATCATCCTGCAAGAAGAAATCACAGGGTTATGAGAATTGATATAAATGGCGAGAAATGGGGATTCCAGTACTCACCTTATGTTTATTATAATGAGCATTGCATAGTATTTAATACTAAGCATGTTCCTATGAAAATCGATAAGAGCGCCTTTGTAAAGCTCTTTGATTTTGTAAGACAGTTCCCTCATTACTTTGTAGGTTCTAATGCAGACCTTCCTATAGTTGGAGGTTCTATCCTTGCTCACGAGCATTTCCAGGGTGGACATTTTGAATTTGCCATGGAAAGAGCAGGTATCAAGAAGGAGATTTCCTTTAAGGGCTATGATAATGTAAAGGCTGGAATTGTAAAATGGCCTATGTCAGTTATAAGACTTACTTCACCTGATGTGGAGGCACTTACTGAGCTTTCAGATAAGATTCTTACCACCTGGAGAGAGTATACGGATGAAGCTGCATTTATCTATGCTTATACAGATGATGAGCCACATAATACCATTACTCCTATAGTTAGAAGACGTGGTGAGGATTTTGAAATCGACCTGGTACTTAGAAATAACATTACTACAGAACAAAACCCTTTGGGAGTATATCATCCACACGCTGAGTTTCATCACATTAAGAAGGAAAACATCGGACTTATCGAGGTTATGGGACTTGCAGTGCTTCCTGCAAGACTTAAAAATGAGATGGAAGAGGTTAAGAAGTGCTTAATTAACGGCTCTGATATGAGAGCTAACGAGGCTACCTGTTCTCACGCTGACTGGGGTGAGGAAATCCTTAAAAAATACCCTGAAATAAATGAAAGTAATGCAGATGAAATCATCGAAAAGGAAGTTGGACTTGTATTTAATGAGGTGCTTAAATGCGCCGGTGTTTATAAGGACACCAAAGAGGGTGAAAATGCAATGCTTAGATTTGTGGATTTCGTAAATCAGAAATAAATTAGTAATAAATCAGTAATGAATCAGGCCATGCATTAAAATGTATCAAAATAGTACTAAAAACACTCAAAAACCTTGTAAAAACTACGGAAATATATGGTTGCACGAATTGTGTTTGTACTTTATAATCTTATTTATAACTTAAAAATTAAATGGAGGGTTTTACTTTATGAACTTTGGTTACTTTGATGAAGACAAAAGAGAATATGTCATTACACGACCTGATACTCCTGCGCCTTGGTGTAACTATCTTGGTTCTCCAGCATACGGAGCTATCATTTCAAACAATGCCGGTGGTTACAGCTTTGTAAAGAGTGGAGCTAACGGCCGTATCTTAAGATATCACTTTAATAGTGATGACACACCGGGAAGATATATCTATCTTCGCGATGATGAGACTGGTGATTACTGGTCAGCATCTTGGCAACCTGTTGGAAAGCCTCTTGATAAATATAAATCTGAGGTAAGACATGGTACTGCTTATACTAAGATGTTTGCTGAGTATGAGGGAATCAAGTCTGAGGCTATGTACTATGTACCTCTTAACAAGGTTTATGAGGTATGGTGTGAGAAGGTTACTAATAATTCAGACAAGCCTAGAAAGATTTCTGTTTTTGGTTATGCCGAGCTTTCTAATGATGATAACTATAATCAGGATCAGGTTAATCTTCAGTATACACTTTGTACTACTAATACAAGCTTTAGAAAGAATAAAATCTATCAGCAGATTAACTTAAACTGGTATAAGGGAGAGGACGGAAGTAACGGTAAAGAGCGTTTCTTCGGTATGGCTGGTCAGCCTGTAACCTCTTATAACGGTGATAAGGAAGCATTTATCGGAATGTATCATGACTATGGTAATCCTGTTGCTGTAGAGCGTGGTAAATGTGACGGTGTTTGCAACTATAACGAGAACAGCTGTGGTGGACTTCATACAGCACTTACTATTAATCCTGGTGAGACTAAGACTGTTGTATTTATCCTTGGTAAATATAAGGAGTCTGAGGCAGATAAGATTATCGCTCAGTATGAGGATGTAACAGTTTGTGATAAGGAAATTGACGAGCTCATTGCTTACTGGCATAAGAAGCTTGATAATTTCAAGATTAATACTCCAAGTGAGGCTTTCAATGCAATGGTAAATACCTGGAACGCTTATCAGTGTTTCCTTACCTTTACATGGTCAAGAGCAGCTTCATTTATCTACTGTGGAGAGCGTAACGGATATGGTTACAGAGATACTGTTCAGGATATTCAGGGTGTTATTCATACTGATCCTGAGGCAGCACTTGATAAGATTAGATTCATGTTATCAGCTCAGGTTGATAACGGTGGCGGACTTCCACTTGTTCGTTTTGATCACGATGAGAGAGCAGGTCATGAGGGAACTCCTGATGATCCTGATTATGTTAAGGAAACAGGTCATCCTGCATATAGAGCAGATGATGCACTTTGGTTATTCCCAACAGTTTATAAATATGTTTCAGAGACTGGTAATCTTGATTTCATCGATGAGGAGATTACATGGTCTAACATTCCTGAGAAGGCTACAGTTTATGAGCATCTTAAGAGAGCTATTGATTTCTCTATGAATCATCTTGGACCTCATGGACTTCCAGCTGGTCTTCATGCAGACTGGAATGACTGCTTAAGACTTGGTAAGGATGGAGAGTCTTCCTTCGTAGCACTTCAGCTTTACTATGGATTTACTATTATGCGTAAGTTCGCAGAGCTTAAGAATGATACAGAATATATCGCTTATCTTGATAAGACTCAGGAAGAGGTTGGTAAGAAGATTAACGATCTCTGGTGGGAAGATGACAGATATAACAGAGGATTTAAGGATACAGGAGAGCTTATTGGTTCTAAGAATGATCCGGAAGCAAGTATGTGGCTTAATCCACAGTCTTGGGCTGTTATTTCAGGTCATGCAACACGCGAGCAGGCTGAGAAGGCTTTAGAGTCAGTTGAGAGAGAGTTAAATACAGCTTATGGTGCAAAGGTTATGGCTCCATCATATCAGGATCACTACTTTGATGGTGCTCTTGCAGGACTTTTCCCACCTTCAACTAAGGAGAATGGTGGTATCTTCTCACAGACTCAGGGTTGGATTATCCTTGCAGAAGCTCTTATGGGACATGGAAACAAAGCATTTATGTACTTTGAAGAGTCTTCACCATCATCACAGAATGATAAGGCTGAGATTAGAAAGCTTGAGCCATATGTTCACGGTCAGTATACAGAGGGTGATGAGAGTCCATTCCATGGTCGTTCACACGTACATTGGCTTACAGGTACAGCTTCAACCTGTATGGTAGGCTGTGTAGAGGGTATCTGTGGTATTCGTCCTGACTTAAAGGGACTCAGGGTAGCACCAAGTATTCCTTCAGACTGGAAGGAATTTACCATGGAGAAGAACTTCAGAGGTAAGAAGGTTGTTATTAAGGTTGAGAATCCTAACGGCGCTGAGTCAGGCTGCAAGGAATTCTACATCAATGGCGAGAAGCAGGAGGATAACTACATTCCTGATGAGAAGCTTACAGATGTTACAGAGGTACGCCTTGTAATGAGCTAATTTAAACTTTAATTTAAATATTGATTTAAATAAAAATTTAACATAAGTATTAAGGCATTTGCGTATAGTGCAAGTGCCTTAATTGTTTAGCTAAGACTTGTATTTTATAGGTCTTGGATAAAGGAAAGGTCATTTATGAAGACTGATATACTTATAGTGGGTACCGGTGCAGCAGGTCTTTTTGCAGCACTTCATATGCCTAGGGGCAGACAGGTAACCCTTATTACAAAGGATGAGGCAGATAAAAGCGATTCATTTTTAGCCCAGGGTGGAATCTGTATGCTAAGAAATGAAAAGGATTATGAAAGCTATTTTGAAGACACCATGAAGGCCGGTCATTATGAAAATGATAAGGAATCCGTAGACATTATGATTCGTTCTTCTCAAAGTGTTATAAAGGATTTGATTGAGTTTGGTGTGAATTTTGAACATCATCATGGTCATATAGCCTTTACAAGAGAGGGTGCTCATAGTAATGCAAGAATCCTTTTCCATGAGGATCAGACAGGTAAGGAAATTACAGGAATGCTCCTTAAAAGGGCTATGGAAAGAGATAATATTAAGATTATCGAGAACACCTGTATGCTTGATATTATAGAAAATGAGGAGAATGAATGTATAGGTGTGGTGGTTCAGAATCCTGATACAACTATCTCCATTATTCAGTCCAAATTCACTGTATTTGCCTGTGGAGGAGTTGGTGGTCTATATACTAATTCCACTAATTTCAGACATATTACAGGTGATGCCATGGCTATATGTAAATGCCATAATATCGCCCTTAAGGATATGAAATATATTCAGATTCATCCTACAACTCTTTATAGTGAAAAGGACGGCAGAAGATTCCTTATATCTGAATCTGTACGTGGTGAGGGAGCTGTGCTTCTTAATCAGGCGGGTAACAGATTTACAGATGAATTACAGCCTCGTGATGTAGTTGCAAAGGCCATAAGAGAAGAGATGAAAAAGGATAATATGCCTTATGAGTTTATCAGTTTTGAGAACATTTCTGAGAAAATAATAAGAAGTCATTTTCCAAACATTTACAGTACCTGCCTGCAGGAGGGCTATGACTGCTTAAGAGAACCTGTGCCAATCGTTCCTGCACAGCATTATTTCATGGGGGGTATAGCAGTTGATTATCAGAGTAAAACAACTATGGACAGACTTTATGCCATAGGTGAAACCTCTTGTAACGGTGTTCATGGAAGAAACAGACTTGCAAGTAATTCACTGCTTGAATCCATGGTATTTGCCCAGAGAGCAGCTTCAGAGATTTCTATTCTAATAGATGGTGTGGAATTCCCTGATGATATAAGTGTTTATGTGGATTTTGAAAGATATCATGATATAGATGCACTTAAGGAAGAGTATAAAAAGTTAGTGCTTGATGAGATAGATGCAGGCTTTGAATAGGTTTGTTAAGAATATTGCAGGCTTGAAAGGAGATTAATATGTTTGAGGATATTAGATTTAAGGTAAATGCAGATGAACTTATTATGATGGCTTTAAAGGAGGATATTACCAGTGAGGATATTTCTACTAATGCAGTAATGCCTGATAGTAAGATAGGTACAGTTGACCTTATTGCTAAGGAAGACGGAATTATCTGTGGTTTAAATGTATATGAAAGAGTTTTCTATCTCTTAGATGAGAAGACAGAAACTAAGCTTTTTGTAAAGGATGGAGACAGAGTTAAGGCAGGTGACCTTATGGCAACTGTTACAGGTGACATAAGAGTTCTTCTTTCAGGTGAGAGAACAGCCCTTAATTATCTTCAGAGAATGAGTGGAATCGCAACCTATACCTCTAAGTTAGTTAAGCTTCTTGAGGGTACAGGAATAAGACTTTTAGATACCAGAAAGACTACCCCTAATATGCGTATATTTGAAAAATATGCAGTAAAAATGGGTGGCGGTAATAATCATAGATATAATCTCTCAGATGCAGTTATGCTTAAGGATAATCATATAGGTGCAGCCGGTGGAGTTAAGGAAGCTATAAAGCTTGCAAAGGATTATGCTTCATTTGTATGTAAGATAGAGGTTGAGGTTGAAAATATGGATATGGTCAAGGATGCAGTGGAGGCTGGTGCTGACATTATCATGCTTGACAATATGAGTCCTGAGGCTATGAAGGAGGCTGTTTCATATATAGACGGAAGAGCTCTTACAGAGTGTTCCGGTAATGTAACAGCAGAGAATATCGAGAAGATTAAGGATACAGGTGTAAACTTCGTATCAAGCGGTGCTCTTACACATTCTGCACCAATACTTGATATATCCATGAAAAACCTTCATCCAATTGATTAATTTACTTGACATTTAAAAATACTAATGATAAACTACTTGAGTATGCGCTCGATAAGGTTTTATGAAGACATTTTGACCTTATGTTTTATGGCTTTTAGCTAATATGACTCAGGAAGATAAATGCACCAAAGTCGGCGATAATGATATTATTTAAGGAGGTACGGATATGTACGCAATTATTGCAACAGGTGGAAAGCAGTACAAAGTGTCCGAAGGCGATATCATTAATGTAGAAAAGCTTGGCCTTGAAGAAGGTGCCGAGGTTACTTTTGATAATGTTATTGCTGTAAGTGACGAAGGTTCTTTTAAGGCAGGAGCTGATGTAGCTAGTGCTACAGTTAAGGCAAGTGTTGTAAAGGAAGGTAAGGCTAGAAAGGTTATCGTTTACAGATACAAGAGAAAGTCTGGTTATCACAAGAAGAACGGACACAGACAGCCTTATACACAGGTTAAGATTGAAGCTATTAACGCTTAATCTGGAATGTGGAGATTCCTATGACTATTGAATTTGTAAAGAATGCTGAAGGTAAGCTTGTAGAATTTCATACCAAGGGTCATGCAGAATATGATGATCCGGGATTTGATATAGTATGCTCAGCAATATCTGCACTTACAATTAATTTTGTGAATTCAGTGGATGAGCTTACAGAAGACGGCTTTACTTATACTGAGGCAGAGGATGGTAATTCAGTTGATTTTGTTTTAAAAGAAGATTTTTCTGATAATACCCGACTTTTATTTGATTCATATCATTTGGGAATTATGCAACTCGAAAAAACCTATGGTGATTATCTTCAGGTAATTTCATAGGGATTAACAATTAACTATCTTAAGAAAAGAGGTAAGAACTATGTTAGAGATGAATTTACAATTATTTGCCCATAAAAAGGGAGTTGGTTCTACTAAGAACGGTAGAGATTCTGAGTCTAAGAGACTTGGTGCTAAGCGTGCTGACGGTCAGTTCGTATTAGCTGGTAATATTATCTACAGACAGCGTGGAACTAAGATTATGCCAGGACTTAATGTAGGTCGTGGTGGAGATGATACTCTTTTTGCTACAGCTGATGGAGTACTTCGTTTCGAGAAGACAGGTAAGAGAAGCGCTAGAAAGACAAAGGCAAGCGTTTATCCTGTAGAAGCAGAAGCTTAATTTAAGTTAGTGCTTAATTATCTTAGGTTTAACTTATTTAAAAATTTTAAACTTAAAGTCTATATAGCTGCCTTAGTATAAGGCAGCTATTTTAGGTTACATTTAGAGATGTACTTGATTAGCAGGTAGTTTTTTTGGTTTTTTGATTGAGAGGTTTCAAATGTTTGCAGATAGAGTTAAGATTCATATTCGTTCCGGTAAAGGTGGAGACGGACATGTAAGCTTCAGACGTGAGCTGTATGTAGCAGCCGGCGGTCCTGATGGCGGCGATGGCGGTAATGGTGGAGATCTGATATTTGAAGTTGATCCGGGTATTAATACCCTTAATGATTATAGATATAATAAAAAATATAGTGCCGGTGATGGTGCTGAGGGCTTTAAGCAGAAAATGCATGGTAAAGATGGAGAAGACTGTGTATTAAAGGTTCCTGAGGGTACTGTCATAAAGGAAGCTGAGACCGGTAAGGTAATAGTGGATATGTCTCATGATATTAAGAGATATACTGTCCTTAAGGGCGGAAGAGGTGGAAAGGGTAATGTTCATTATGCCACCCCTACCATGCAGGTGCCAAAGTATGCGCAGCCTGGTAAGCCTTGTAAGGAATTAGATGTTATCTTAGAGCTTAAGCTTATAGCAGATGTGGGACTTTTAGGTTTTCCAAATGTTGGTAAATCTACATTTTTATCTGTAGTAAGTAATGCAAAGCCAAAGATAGCTAATTACCATTTTACAACCCTTACTCCAAGTCTTGGAGTTGTGGATATGCCTGATGGTAAGGGCTTTGTAATAGCTGATATTCCTGGTCTTATAGAGGGTGCTAATGAGGGCGTTGGCTTAGGCCATCAGTTCCTTAGACATGTAGAGAGAACCAAGGTATTTATCCATATGATAGATGCGGCTTCTGTAGAGGGTAGAGATCCTATAGAGGATGTCTATACCATTAATGAGGAGTTAAAGAAGCATGACCCAACACTTCTTGAAAGGCCTCAGATAATAGCAGCTAATAAGGCTGATGTATTTGTGGGAACGGAAGAGGATACGGTTATAACTCTTTTAAAGGAGGAGTTTGAGCCTGAGATTCCGGTTATGAGTATTTCCTGTGCCACCAAGAAGGGCATAAGAGAGCTTTTATTCAAGGTTCAAAGTATGTTAGACAGTATAGAGGATGAGCCTACTGTATTTGAATCTGAATATGATCCTGAGGAGCATGTAGGTCTTATAGATGAAAATATAAAGGTTTATTATGACGAGGCTGAAGATGAGTATGTAATCGAGGGTGAAAAGGTTCTTAGAATGCTTGGTTATACTAATCTTGACAGCGAAAAGGGATTTGACTTTTTCCAGAAATTCATGAAGAATGAGGGTATCCTTGAAGAGCTTGAAAAGCTTGAGATAGAAGAGGGAGACACAGTAAGACTTTATGATTTAAGCTTTGAATACTATAAATAATTATAAATAGTTTTTATTTAGATGGAGTTTCATATGGAAATTAAATTTAAATTGGAAAATTTTGATGGCCCCTTAGATTTGCTTTTGCATCTCATAGATGTAAATGAAATCGATATATTTGATATTCCTATAGCTAAGCTTACTGAGCAGTATCTTGAATATGTGGGAAGTATCGAGGATGCCGATATGGAGAGCATGAGCGAGTTTATGTATATGGCCGCAGTTCTCCTTAATATTAAGTCGAAAATGCTCCTTCCTAAGGTTATAGATGAGGAAACCGGTGAGGAAATCGATCCAAGACAGGAGCTGGTTGAGAGACTGTTAGAATATAAAATGTATAAATACGCAGGAGAAGAGCTTAAGGACAGACAGGAGGATGCTGACAGAATTCTATTTAAGGAGTCAACCATTCCTGAGGAAATCTCCGATATTAAGGAAGAGGTAGATGTTTCTGAAATCCTTGACGGCGTTACCTTAAAGAAGCTTTCAGATATATTTTATAATGTAATGAACAGGCAGATTGAGCGTATCGATCCTGTTAGAAGTAAGTTCGGTACCATTAAGAAGGAGCCTGTAAGCCTTGAATCCAGAGTAAGCTATATAAGGGATTACGGCAAAAAACATAAGAATTTTAAGTTTGAAAAGCTTTTAGAGGAAAGTGGTGATAAGCTTACACTTATCGTTACATTTCTCGGAGTTTTAGAGCTTATTAAAAGTGGTTTCTTAAAGGTCTACCAGGATGATACTTTTTCTGATATAATGCTAGAGTGTACTGATGGTAAGGATAATAATCAGAACAAGGATGAGACTATGGCTCAGAGTGAGGATGAGACTGATACTCAGGGTGAGTGAGAATGGTAGTAAGTTGTAAATGGAGGAAGAGAAAATGGAGTTAAATGAGCTGGAAGCAGCCATAGAAGCAATTCTTTTTTCTATGGGTGATGCTGTAAGTGTAGAGGCTATAGCAGCTGCCACTAAGCAGGATGTGGAATCTACCAGAAGCTGCATAAGAAATATGATGGATAAATATAAATCTAAAGATCATGGACTTCAGATTATAGAGCTTGATGGTTCATTTCAAATGTGTACCAAGGCTTCTATGTATGAGCATATTATAAGCATTACACATGTGCCTAAGAAGCATATTCTTACTGAGGTACTTCTTGAGACTCTTTCCATAATTGCTTATAAACAGCCTGTTACAAAGCTTGAGATAGAGCGTATTAGAGGCGTGAAAAGTGATCATGCAGTGAATAAGCTTATTGAATATAACCTTGTATGTGAGGCAGGAAGATTAGAGGCTCCCGGAAGACCTATACTTCTTGCAACTACAGAGGATTTCTTAAGAAACTTTGGACTTGAGTCCTTATCAGACCTTCCTGTTATACAGCCTGAAACCGTTGAAGACTTTAAGCTTCAGGCAGAAGAGGAAGCACAGATGACCTTGGATCTTACAGAAAATCTTTAGGATTTAGGGAAAATATAATAAATGAGATTATACAAGGCTGTATAAATATTATTTATACAGCCTTGTTTTATACATTTTATAAAATTTAATTAAAAACTAATTATCTGTTACCATACTGCTTCTCATAGTAGTTCTGATACTCACCTGAGATAATGTGCTCCCACCAAGGCTTGTTGTTAAGGTACCAGTCAATTGTCTGTTTGATACCATCCTCGAACTTAGTCTCAGGAAGCCATCCAAGCTCATTATGAATCTTAGTTGGATCGATAGCATAACGCATATCATGACCTGGTCTGTCAGTAACATAGGTAATAAGGTCTTCTGACTTACCAAGTGCATTTAAAACAGTCTTAACAACCTCTAAGTTAGTCTTTTCATTATGTCCGCCGATATTGTAAACCTCGCCTTCCTTACCATTACGGATAATAAGGTCGATGGCACGACAATGATCTATAACATATAACCAGTCACGAACATTTTCACCCTTACCATATACAGGAATGTTCTTATCATTTAAAGCATTTGCAATGATAAGTGGAATAAGCTTCTCTGGGAAATGATAAGGTCCATAGTTGTTAGAACATCTTGAAATAGTACATGGAAGACCATAGGTTCTTTCATAAGCCATTACAAGAAGGTCTGCTGAAGCCTTAGAAGAGGAGTAAGGACTTGAGGTGTGAATAGGTGTTTCTTCAGTAAAGAAAAGGTCAGGTCTGTCAAGTGGAAGATCACCATAAACCTCATCAGTAGATACCTGATGATATCTCTTAATTCCATACTTTCTGCAGGCATCAAGCATAACGCTTGTTCCGATTATATTAGTCTCTAAGAAAATTTCAGGATTAGTGATAGAGCGGTCAACATGGCTCTCAGCAGCGAAGTTAACAACCATATCAGGCTTCTCATCCTCAAATATCTTATAGATAGCCGCTCTGTCGCAGATATCAGTTTTGTAGAACTTGAAATTATCCTTATCCATTATAGGCTCAAGTGTCTCTAAGTTACCTGCATAGGTAAGCTTATCGATACAAATAATAGTGTCCTCAGGATATTTGTCAGTCATATAGTGGCAGAAGTTACCGCCGATAAAACCGGCACCACCTGTTACAATAATGTTCATTTTGTTTCTCCTTTTAATTTGGTAAATATATTGGTATTAAATTTAAATTAATAAAAGTTTAATAACGAATCTTGCCACTGGCAACCTGCTTTAAATGCTTTCCATAGGTTGATTTTCCATACATTTCGGCAGATTCTAAAAGCTTTTCCTGTGAAATCCAGCCATTTTTATAAGCAATTTCTTCGATAGCAGATATCTTAACGCCCTGTCTGTTCTCAATAACCTTAACGAATTCTGTAGCCTCTGCAAGAGCATCCATAGTTCCTGTATCAAGCCATGCATAGCCACGTCCGAGAGTAACTACATTTAAGGAACCTTCCTCGAGATAGAGTTTATTTAAATCTGTAATTTCAAGCTCACCACGCTCACTTGGTTTAACCTTTTTAGCCATCTCTACAACTCTGTTATCATAGAAGTAAAGACCTGTTACACAATAGTTAGACTTAGGATTCTTAGGCTTTTCCTCGATGGATATAGCCTTTCCATTCTCATCAAATTCAACGATACCAAATCTCTCAGGGTCGTCAACATAATAACCAAATACAGTTGCTCCGTTCTCATTAGCTGCAGCTTCACGAAGATGCTTCTTAAGACCGTTGCCATAGAATATATTATCACCAAGAACCATGGCACAGGAATCACCATCTATAAAATCCTCACCAATTAAAAATGCCTGTGCAAGTCCGTCCGGAGAAGGCTGAACCTTGTAGGAGAGGTTGATTCCAAAGTTTGAACCATCACCTAAAAGCTTCTCAAAATTACCTATATCCGTAGGGGTGGAGATGATAAGAATATCCTTAATTCCAGCTAACATAAGAGTTGAAAGCGGATAATAAATCATAGGCTTATCATATACAGGTAATAACTGTT
>JAILGL010000106.1 GCA_024696825.1 Lachnospiraceae bacterium | reverse complement strand
AAGGCCTTTAATGAGGGGCTTACTGATGAGGATATAATTATAGATGGTCTGGTTGCTACTATAGGTGCTGAGCCTTATGCAGCAGTTAATACCTTAGATACTATTAAGTATTGTAAGGAAGAACTAAAAATACCTACAGTTTGCGGTCTTTCTAATATTTCCTTCGGCCTTCCTGACAGGATGTTTGTAAACAGTTCATTTATGAGTATGGCTATTATGGCAGGTCTTACCATGGCCATAGCTAACCCGGGCCAGGAGCTTTTAATGCATGCGGTTATGGCGGCTGATTTACTTATGAATAAAGCGGGAAGTGATGAGAGATATATTAACCGTGTGGGAGAGCAGAAAATCTCTGTTGTTGAAGGTGAAGTAAGTGGAAGTGATACTAAAACCACTACAAAGACAAAAAAGAGTAATATAATTCCAGAGGAGTTTGAAGAGGATAAAATATTTACAGCAGTGGTTAAGGGGAAAAAAGAGCTTGTTATAAGCTTAATTAAGGAAGCCCTTGAGGAGAATGAGCCAGCTAATAAAATCCTCGATAACAGGCTTATACCGGCTATAAATCAGGTTGGTGTTTTATTTGATAAAAATATTTATTATCTGCCACAGCTTATTTCCTCAGCAGAGGCCATGAGCGCCGGTGTAGAGGTTCTGGAGCCTCATCTTAACAGCGGTGAAAGTGGAGATAGTAAGGGTACAGTGGTTATAGCTACTGTAGAACATGATATTCATGATATCGGCAAAAACCTTGTGGCTCTTATGCTTAAGAACTATGGCTATAATGTTATAGATCTGGGTAAGGATGTTAAGACAGAGGATATTATAAGAACTGCAAAGGAAGAGGATGCTGATATTATCGGCCTTTCAGCTCTTATGACTACTACCATGATGGAGATGAAAAAGGTGGTAGAAGAGGTTAAGAAAAATGGTCTTAAGGCAAAGGTAATGATTGGTGGTGCTTGTATAACTGAGGGCTTTATGAAGGAAATCGGAGCTGACGGTTATTCGGAGGATGCTAAGCAGGCTGTAGAGGTTGCAGATAAGCTTATGGGACTGTAGACCTTAGGATACTGTAGGTCCTATAATACTGTAAGCCCTAGGATAAGGCTTAATTTTAGATTTTTTACTTAGAAATGAGACATGAAAGAAAGATGAGGTAATGTATGGAAAGCGTAGATAATATAACTGTTGATGTGGTAATTCCTGTATATAAGCCGGATGTTTCCTTTAAGAAGGTTACTAAGAGACTTAAGCTTCAGACAGTAAAGCCTAATAGCATTATTTTACTTGAAACCATAGGGGATGAGGATTATGATGCACTTTCTGTGGCTGAGAGAAAAGAGGTTTTTGAAGAGGAGATTCCAGTAATAAAATATTATATAAGTAAGTCTGAATTTGATCATGGTAATACCAGGGCATTTGGTATGGATATGACATCTGCGCCTTACGTGCTTCTTATGACACAGGACGCTCTTCCTGCTGATAAATACCTTATAGAAAGGCTTTATAGAACCTTTGAAACAGGAGATAATAATGCCATAAGCTATGCAAGACAGTTACCAAGAAAAGAAGCTGATATATTAGAAAGTCTTACAAGGAAGCATAATTATCCTAAGAAATCTCAGGTTAAAAGTGCTAAAGATATTGAATCCATGGGTATCAAAGCATTTTTCTGTTCTGATGTATGCGCCATGTATGATAAGGAAAAATATTATGAACTAGGTGGTTTTGAAGAAAAAACCATCTTTAATGAGGATGCTATTATTGCTTCTAAGGCTTTAGATAAGGGATATACCGTAACCTATGAGGCGGATGCAAGAGTTTATCATTCTCACAGCTATACCCTTAAACAGCAGTTTACAAGGAATTTTGATCTAGGAGTTTCTCATAAATTATATAGCGACATTTTCTCAAGAGTTTCCTCAGAAAAAGAGGGTGGTGCTTATGCGAAAAATGTTATAAAGACTCTTCTTAAAAAGGGAAAGGTTATCACTTGCTTTTACTTCTGTCTGCAGTGTGGTTTCAAGCTTTTTGGATATAAGTTTGGAAAGAATTATAATAAGCTTCCAAAGAAATTAGTTAAGAAAATGGCTATGAATAAAAGCTTTTTTGATTAAGAAGAGATTAGAATGATGTGATAATAACAGGAGATTAACAGATGAATTTAATAGCTTGTGTTGATAATAACTGGGGAATAGGTTATAAGGGAAGGCTTCTTATAGATATTCCTGAGGATAAAAGATTATTTAAGGAATTAACCTTAGGTAAGGTGGTTGTAGGTGGAAGAAAAACCATGGAATCCTTTCCGGGTGGCACTACCTTAGAAAACAGGACTAATATGATTCTTACTCATAAACAGGATTATAGCTATTATGATGCAGTGATAGTTCATAGTGTGGAAGAGGCTATAGAAGAGCTTGGATACTATGATGAGGAGGATATATTTGTAATAGGTGGTGAGGAAATATACAGAAAGTTTTTACCTTATTGCACCAAGGCTTATATTACAAAGGTTGATTTTACTTATTCTGCAGATGCTCATATGGTTAACTTGGATAAGGATCCTGAATGGGAGATGACTATGGATAGCGATGAATATACCTACTATGACATGTGTTATGAATTTACAGTTTATGAGAGAGTGTCTAAGTAAAAAAGTTAGACGATAATATTAAATATAAGAATGTAGAGTTATAAATATTAATAAAACAAAAAGAAACGCCAAATACAATCCTCGTGGGAAAGCATTTGGCGTTATTTTATGTTGGAATCTTAGGGTTTAAGTCAATAAGACTTAAAGCTCTAAAAACATAAAAGCATTTTATTAAAAATATAGATTAAACCTGATTAGATTGAATCTGAAATTTTCTTGTAGATTAATTCTACAGCATCCTCAAGACTTACCTTGCTTGTATCTATTGTAAGGTCTGGCTCCTTTGGTGGCTCATATGGACTTGAGATACCTGAGAAGTTAGGAATCTCGCCGGCACGTGCTTTCTTATAGAGTCCCTTAACATCTCTCTTTTCGCATTCCTCAAGAGGTGTGCTTACATAGATTTCGATAAAGTTCTCACGACCAATAATACTCTTGGCATTCTCTCTGTCTGAAAGGAAAGGAGAGATGAAAGATGTAATTGCGATTACACCAGCATCATTTAAGAGCTTGGCAACCTCTGCAATACGTCTTATATTCTCGATTCTATCCTGCTCCTTAAAGCCTAAGTTCTTGTTAAGTCCAAGTCTTATGTTATCACCGTCAAGACTCATGGTGTGCTTTCCGTCTGCGAAAAGTCTCTTCTCAAGAGCATTGGCAAGAGTAGACTTACCTGAACCTGAAAGACCTGTAAACCATATAGTTTTAGGCTTCTGGTTCTTCTGAGCACTTCTTAAATCGCGGGTGATATCCATTTTCTGATAGATGATATTCTCATCACGACGAAGGTTATGCTCGATAACACCGCAGGCAGCAGTCTGATGTGTTACATTATCAATAAGGATAAATGACCCCATTTCCTTAACATTTTTGAACTTATTATAAATCATGACATCCTTGCAGGCTAAATCAATAACTGCAATTTCGTTCTTATAAACCTTGTCTGTATAGACCTTAGAACCTTCATTGACATCAATCTTATGCTTAATATTCATTACTGTTGCAAGTGATTCTGCAGTAGAAAGCTTGATAGAGTAGTTCTTACCTGCAACAAGCTTCTTATCATCCATCCAAAGAATCTTTGCTCTGAAAAGCTTACCCTTGTAAAGATCTGTATCCTTTAAGATAACTGAACCTCTTGAAACGTCGATTTCCTTGTCGAGAGAAACTGTAACAGCCTGTCCCTTTGAAGCTTCGTCTGTTTCTTTATCAAGGTTGTAAACTGCCTTAATATGAGCTTTTTCTTCTGATGGAAGAACAGTAATCTCGTCGCCCTTCTTAAAACTTCCAAGAATAATCTCACCCTGGAATCCTCTGAATTCGCGGTTTGGACGACATACTCTCTGGATAGGAAGGATTGAACCGCTGTCCTTATCAGCTGTGTTAACATCGATATTCTCGAGATACTCAAGAAGTGTAGGTCCTTCATACCAAGGAGTTTTAGTAGATTTGGTTGTTAGGTTATCACCGATTGTAGCTGATACAGGAATGGTGAAAACACTCTTGAAATTATATTCAAGACAAATCTTCTGTATATCTAAACAAATCTGATCATAGGTTGAATGACTATAATCAACTATATCAATCTTATTAACTGCATATACAACATGCTTAATACCCATAAGAGCACAGATACGAGTGTGTCTCTTAGTCTGAGTAAGAATACCCTTGCTTGAGTCAACTAAGATAACAGCAAGGTCTGCAAATGAAGCACCAACAGCCATGTTACGTGTATACTCTTCATGACCTGGAGTATCAGCAACGATGAAGCTACGGTTATTAGTTGTAAAATATCTATAAGCTACATCTATGGTTATGCCCTGTTCTCTTTCTGCCATAAGTCCGTCAAGGAGAAGAGAGTAGTCCAGATTACCATCGTTACTACCTACCTGACTCTCTAATTTAAGAGATTCCTCCTGGTCAGAGAATATAAGCTTTGAATCATAGAGCATATGTCCAATAAGTGTGGATTTTCCGTCGTCGACGCTACCACATGTTATAAACTTAAGTAAATCCTGCATTTAGAAATACCCCTCTCTCTTTCTTCTTTCCATGGAACCCTGAGCCTCTTTATCGATAACTCGGCTGGTTCTTTCACTTGATACTGCACCAAGAGTTTCCTCTATAATAGCGTCTAATGTATCTGCATCTGACTCGATACCTCCTGTAAGAGGGTAGCAGCCAAGAGTTCTGAAACGAACCTTTTTCATAACAGGTTCCTCACCTGGAAGTAGTCTCATTCTGTCATCATCAACCATAATGATATTATCATCACGATATACGACAGGACGTTCTTTAGCAAAGTACAGAGAAGGAATCTCTATATTTTCTCTCTGGATATACATCCAAATATCTTTTTCTGTCCAGTTTGAAAGTGGGAATACACGAACCTCTTCACCCTTAAAAATCTTTGTGTTATATAATTTCCACATTTCAGGACGCTGATTCTTAGGGTCCCAGGCATGATCTTCGTTACGGAAGGAGAAGATTCTTTCCTTAGCACGGGACTTTTCCTCATCACGTCTGCCGCCGCCAAATGCAGCATCAAACTTATACTTATCAAAAGCCTGCTTAAGAGCCTGAGTCTTCATAATATCAGTATAAGCTGAACCATGATCGAAAGGATTGATGTTGTTTTTTACACCTTCCTCATTAATGTACTCAAGCATATTTAATGAATACTTCTCTGCAACATGCTCTCTGAATTCAATCATTTCTTTGAATTTCCATGTTGTGTTAACGTGTAAAAATGGGAAAGGAGGTTTTTCAGGAGCAAATGCCTTGAGTGCTAAATGAAGCATAACCGAACTGTCTTTTCCGATAGAATAGAGCATTACGGGATTGTCGAAGTTAGCACTAACCTCTCTCATAATGTAGACTGCCTCTGCTTCGAGAGCGTCAAGATGTGATAAATTGTTCATGTTTTTTATCCTCTTTTTATATAATCTTTGCATTGTATATATAAGAAAGCATATATTTATAAAATACAATAATATTATAAATATAACTCACTTGAAGACATTATGCAACTCATATATAATAAAGATATAGTTTGTGGATAAATTGTCACTAATTACTATAAATATAGTTTCTAATGACAAATAATATTCACCAAAGTATCTAATTTTTAGTGTATTTTTGACAAGTAGCATAATTAGAATGATGTAGTACATTTGTGAAATACTGCAAATTTTTAATTAAGTTATAACAGAGGAGAGAGAAAAGTGTCAATGCAATTAAAGGAAAACTTAAAATCGATACTAAATCCGATTAAGAGTGTGGCAAAATTTATACTAAATCTATCACCTGCTATGTTTATTAAGGAACTTGTCTATGGTGCATACGTTAGAGATTATGTATGGGTATATTCAAAAGCAGGAGAAAAAATTAAAGAGCACACAGGTTCCCCTATATTAGTTAAAACTAATATTTCTAATATTTGTCTAGGTAAAACTCACCATACTTTTATACGAGAAAAATATATAGAGTCAATTTTGGATTCTAAGAAATACAAATTCAAAAAACCACTATTAATTAAACAGCCTTATGCAATTTCAGGTCAGGTTTGTTTACTTGTTTTTAATACTGATGAAAAATATTCAGTTAGATATACTGTAATGGGTAAATTCGATTCCCCTGATTTTGTAGGAGAGGATAATATATTTTCTGACAGACATAGAGTTGCCATTATGGGACTCTATGAGAAATGTGTCAATAAAATTATTGTAGAGCTTTTAGATGAAGAAAAAAATGTAGTTGCAAAAAAGAATTTAAAAGTATATATGCCTAATATTCCTGATGATTATAAGGATGATGGTAGGGTTATAATAGAAGGAGATGAAAGAACCAGTGAGTTCTTCTTTGTTTCAGGAGGCTACTCGGCAGGTGTCAGAGTTATAGACAGATGGGGTAATATGAGAGGCAGTATGCTTTCTCTTCCTCATGCTTATGGTGTATATGGTCTTAGAAATAATGAATTTTTATTCTCAGAGCATGGTATGAGAAGACCTATGTATGGTAATGCACATTCAGTTGTTACTGTTCATACAGATATTATGGGAAGATCCTTTAGAACCTTCCTTGATGAGAAAGGTTTTCATCATTGGGCAGGTGCTGCAGATGGCAGATTTATAGGTCTTTCTAGTTCATTATATGATGGTTACATGGAAAACACCGTCAGACTCATAGATTATAATACAGGAAAGCTTATTAAAGAAATAAATCTTGCAGATTATTTTGATGATAAATTTAAAAACAGAGCTGACTGGATTCATGTTAATGCCATAGAATATCAGAAAGAGGATGATTCATTCATTTTATGTATGCGTAATATTCACTCTGTGGCTAAGGTGGATCTTAAGACAGAGGAGATGAAATGGATTCTTTGCAACCCTGAATTCTATGAGGGAACTAAGGAATATGCCAAGGTGCTTCAACCTGAAAAGGACCAGGATCCTAAGAAGGTTCAGTGGTTCTATCAGCAGCATGGAGCTCAGATTATATACAATCTTAAGGGGGCAGATCCTGACAGATTATATATAGGTATTTTTGATAACCATGTAATTAACAGAAGAAAAGTAAAATGGTTTGATGGTGATTTACATTCTTATGTAGTTGTTTTCTCTATAGACGAGAAGAATATGACCTTCCGTTATGAGAAGAGATTCCAGGTTCCTCTTACTAATACCAGAGCGAATTTTAATTATGATGAGAAAACTAATACCATATATGCATTTGCAGCTGTTATGGCTGAGGATGAGGATGGTTGTCGTTCAAAGATAGTTCAGTTTGATTATGAAACAGGAGAGAAAATCTTCGAGATGAATGTAAGGAAGGATTTCTTTACTGCACATACATTTAGCTTTGATGTTCATGAGATGAGTAAACATCATCTTGTGGATGATAAGAAGATGATAGTAGGTTCTCTCTATGAAAGCGTAGTTGTTAAGGGTATTCAGAAGAATAATCTCATAAGAAAATGTGAGATGGCTCCTATGATTTCTTCAAAATTCTTTGATGAAAAAACCAGTGAAGGATCTGAAAGGGATAATCATTATATCCGTACCTATGGTGATACGGTTCAGATTTTCTGTAGAGATCATGAGATTCAGAAAATGTATCTCTATAACGATAAAAATATGTATATGCAGGATTTTGAGGATTCCACTCAGAAGATGAATGCCTTCCTTAATCAGCATTATTATGTTTCCATGTCATTTGCAAATATGAAGTCAGGTACCTACAAACTTGTAATTAAAACTGAAGATAATCTTTACAAAACAGAGTATAAGATTACCTTAAAAAATAAGAAAAAATAACATTTATATAAAGTAAATGCTTTACTTAAAAGGTTTTATATAGTATAATACCCGTGTATTTACATGATTGGAGATGTTTTTAAGATGAAAAAAGTAATTACTTACGGTACATTTGACCTTTTACATGTTGGACATATTAATATTCTTAGAAGAGCAAGAGAGTATGGGGACTATCTTGTGGTTGCTATTTCTACAGATGAATTTAATGCTATTAAAAATAAAAAGGCATATTATTCATATGAGGATAGAAAGGTTATTCTTGAAGCAATTAAATATGTGGACAAGGTTATTCCTGAGAACAACTGGGAACAGAAAATCCAGGATGTTAAGGATAATGATATAGATGTATTTGTTATGGGGGATGATTGGAAAGGTAAATTTGACTTCTTAAAGGATTATTGTGAGGTCGTATATCTTCCAAGAACGGAAGGTATATCTACTACTAAGATTAAAAGTGATTTGGGGCTTAAAGGTAAAGAATAATTATTTTGGGGACTGTGTTCTAAGCAGTCCCTTATTTTGCTTTTTAGAAACAGTATTTTTTATTAAAATAACCATGATTTTTTCATGGAAATGGTGATTTTTATTATAAAGGGAGATACATATTAATGCTAGGTAAGATTAGAAAAAAGATTAAGAGTATTATAAATTATACAAAAAATCATGTTAGAAGATTTGTTACCCGTCCACCTAAGATGAAGTTTTTCTATGGACATTATTATAAGCATCTTGAAGTGGTTGATAACAGAATTCTTTTTGAGTCCTTCCATGGACAGACTATATCTGATTCACCTCTTTTTATGTTAAAGGAATTAGTGGATTCAGGAGAGGCTGAAGGATATGAGATTTTCTATGCCTCTAATACTAATGACATTAAGACTCACAAGGCTTTCATTAAGGAGAATAATCTTCCTGTTACCCTTGTGACTGTTTCATCATATAAATATCTTAAGGTGCTTGCAAGTGCCAAATATCTTATAAATAACAGTTCTTTTCCTGTTTATTTCATAAAGAAGGATGATCAGGTTTATCTTCAGACCTGGCATGGTACCCCTCTTAAGACTCTTGGTAAAGAGATGCGTATGGGTATCGAATCTATGTATAATGTTCAGCACAATTTCTTACAGGCTGACTATCTTATGCATCCTAATAAATTCACTAAGGATGCCATTATGAGAGATTATAACCTGAATAATCTTTATACCGGTAAGGTGGCTTTAAGCGGTTATCCTAGAAACAGTATTTTCATGGATAGAGAGGCTGATAAAAATATAAGAGAAAAGCTTGGCCTTACAGATAAGACTGTATATGCCTACATGCCTACATGGAGAGGTACTTCTAACCATGCCATCCAGTTTGATTCTTATTCACGTGAGGTTTCTAAAATGCTCACCTATCTGGATAAGAGAATGAAGGATGATCAGGTTTTATTCGTTAATTTCCATCCAATTGTAAAGAGATTTATAACTCTTGGAAGCTATAAGCATATTCAGAGCTTCCCGGATAATGTTAATAACTATGAATTTTTAAATTGTACGGATGCTCTTATTACTGATTACTCCAGTGTATTCTTTGATTACAGTGTATCAGGTAAGCCTATTGTTCTTTTCATGTATGATTATGACGATTATATGAGAGACAGAGGTATGTATTTTGATATTAAAGAGCTTCCGTTTGCTATGACCTATGATATCGAAAGCCTCACAGATCTTTTAGTTTCTGAGGATATTTTAAAGCAGTCCTATACTGATGGTGAATATGCTGAGAAATTCATAAAATATGATTCTATCGATGCACCTAGAAAGATGCTTGACTTAGTGCTTCACGGTAAAGAGGAAGGTCTGGATATAGAAGACTATTCTCATAATATTGATATTCCAAGACAGGTAGTTCATCCTGTAATAACTAAGACTAAGTCAGATTTTAATAACGTAAGCAAGTTTGTGGCTTCAAGAAAAGAGAAATATGACAAGCTTAATATTAAGGACATAGTTCTTTTTGAAAAGAAATTCTTTAATAAAACCGTAAGTTCAATTCTCTATGATAATTTTAATGATGATTTTGATTATGTAATTATTACCAATACCACTCCAAGATCTTATTTTGAAGAGTTTATGTGTATGATTGGTAATGAAAAGGTTAAGAAGAGACTTGCTGAGAGAGAGCTTAAGAGAACCTTCCCAAGACTTAAGGTGGTTCTTCCTTATGTGGAGAACTTCTTTGTGGGAGAGGAGGAAACTGCAGCTACCAGCACTGAAATTATACCTATAGATGCTGAGTTTGCTAGTGATGGTAAGTTCTTAAGTGTAAAGCTTATTGAAGAAGGCTACTCCCTTAGTTCATTCTTACTTTTTGATAATAAGCATAATATAGTTTACAGAAGAGACCTTAGAAAAAATGAGATTAAGAACAATCTCTTCAAAGAGGATTTCCTTAAATGTAAAGAGAAGCTCAATATGAGTGGAAGATATGAAATAGGTGGAATCCTTGTAGATAATAAAACCGGTGAAAAGATTCTCGGTATATTTGTAGATAAGAGCTTAAGTTATTTTAATGAGAAAAATATAGAGAGATGCAGAACTGAAGATGCATTTTTAAAACCTATTAAGGTGGTAGGTGTTGGAAGTGAAGAGTTTAAGGCTAAGTATGTAGAGGGTGAGGTTTCAATCCTTACCATCCCTTATGTAAGACATCCTAGAATAGGTGCTTCCATCCTGGTTTGTAAGAATGACATGGTTTTAAATGAATATCTTACAGCTACTATTTCAAGCATTAAGAGCAGTAAGAGTGTTTCTACAGTAAAGGTTAATTTAAAGCTTCTTCCTGGAATGAAGATTAAGGATGTGGTTCTCAGGTATAGAAATGCTAATACCTATGACGTTAAAATTCCATTTACCACAAAAATGTCAGGAAGCAGTTGTACAATAGTTGCTAAGATTGATTTCTCAGAGCTTGAGCTTAGGGAGCTTTACTGGGATTTCAGAGTCTTAGGTGAGTGGTTTGGTGAAGAGGTTATTGTAAAGGCTAAATTTAAGAACAATAACTGGAAGTATAATTTCTATCTTACTAACAGACAGTATTATGCAGGAGAGGGCCATATGACCTTCCCATATTATACCAAGGGTGGCTGTCTTGCTTATATGTACAGACAGGATTCAGAGTATGATGCTGCATCCACCGTTAGAAAGGAAATTTTTGCCCTTATATGCTACATTTTCGCAAAACCATTTTATAAGAGAAAGCATATTTGGCTTGTATATGAGAAGTTCTGCCAGATGGCTCAGGATAATGGTTATTATTTCTTCAAGTACTGTATGGAACAGCTTCCTGAGGACGAGAAGAAAAATATTTATTATGTAATTGATAAGAGAGCAGCTGATTATCAGAAGATTAAGGAATATGATGATCATATTATTCAGTTTATGAGCTTTAAGCATATTTTCTATTGTCTTGCTGCTAATCTATATATTGCTTCAGATTCAAGAACTCATCTCTTTGCATGGAGAAGTAAGACCAGTATGATAAGATCTAAGATGGAGCAGAGACCTATATTCTTCCTTCAGCATGGTGTTACAGCCCTTAAAAAGGATGACCAGCTCTTTGGTAAGAAGGGTAGCAGCCCTATGACTTATTATACAACCACATCTAAGTTTGAGCAGTCAATCATTACAAAATATTTTGGATATACGGAGCCAAAGGCACCTGTTGTAGGATTTGCAAGATGGGATGTTTTAGAGGATAAGAAGACTGATGATGATAAGATTATTCTCATTATGCCTACCTGGAGATCCTGGCTTGAAGAGGTTAGTAATGAGCAGTTTATGGAGAGTGATTATTTTAAGAATTATTCTTCACTTCTTGAGAACGAAAGACTTGATAAGCTTCTTGAAAAGCATAAAACAAGGATTATTTTCTATATTCATCCTAAGTTTGCAGGTTATCTTGAGAACTTTGATATATCAGGTGACAGAATTAGTCTCATTCCATTTGGCACTAAGCCATTAAATGAGATTATGATGAGATGTCATATGCTTATCACTGACTATTCAAGTGTTTGCTGGGATGTTTATTACCAGAAGAAACCGGTTATATTCTATCAGTTTGATATAGATAAATATAATGAGGCTCATGGAAGTTATATAGACATGGATAATGAGCTCTTTGGTAGAAGAGCCATGAATGAGGATGAGCTTGTAGATAAGATTGAGGAATGCATTGAATCAGGCTTTACCATGCTTCCTAAGGACATTGAGGATCATAATTATTATTTCGAATATATTGATGATAAGAATAGCGACAGAACCTATAAGCTCCTACGTAATGACGGATATTAATACAAAACATTTAGTTATATTAGGTTTAGGTTTAAAGGAGTGAAAACACATTATGAGATTTAAGAGATTTGCTGCATTGTCATTATGTGTATCATTGGTTTTTTCGGGATTTAGTACCCTTGGTACACCTGGTAATACAAGTAAAGTGCTTGCTGCAGAGGAAGTGGTTAAGGATACTTCCCTTACCGCCAGTGGTTCTGCAGTTGAAGAAGAAATAGAATCAGATTTGAGTCTTAGAGTTATATTTACAACTGATATTCATGGTCAGGTTATTAATTATGATTATCAGACTGCAAGCTTTGTAGACAGAGGATATAACAAGGTTGCAACTCTTATAGATGATGCCAAGGGTGAGGTACCTGAGGGAGAAAGCCTTACCTTTGACTTAGGCGACAGTATTATGGACTTTACGTCTGATTATATATATTCAGCAAATCAATCTGCTATACAGCCTGTTTTTAAGGCGATTAAGCAGATTAATTATGATGCCATCACTCTTGGAAATCATGACTTTGATTATGGCTACGATTACATAGTAAACCAGCTTTCTCAGACTTCTCTTACTGAAAAGGTGGTTCTTAGTAATGTGGATTCAGTTTATAATGGAACCTGTGCCATAGGTGCAGATAATAAAATCATAACCAAAACCCTTAAAACCAAGGACGGTGAGGAGGTAAAGGTGAAGGTGGGTATCATTGGTGAAACCGTGCCTTCTCTTTCTACCAGAACTGAAAGCTTTAAGGATGAGGTTAAGACTGAGGATATTATCACCAATGCAACAGCGCAGGTAAAGCTTCTAAAAAATTCAGGTGCCGATATAATTATAGCTCTTGCCCATTCAGGGTTTGGTACCGAAAATCCAACAGCAAGAAGTGCGAATTGTGCCTATGCTCTTACTAAGGTTGATGGAATAGACTTGGTACTGGCAGGTCATCAGCATATACAATTTCCTAATACAGATACCTCAGCGGCTGAGTATTCTCTTTCAGGAGTAGATAAGAAAACAGGTCTTGTAAATGGTAAAAGACTTATGATGATTAGAGACAGCTGCAGAAATCTTGGTGTTACTGACTTAAAATTCGACATTGGAGATAACGGAAAGGTTTCTTTAGTGGGCTCTGACTATGAGTTTAAGGATGTTAAGACTGATACCATAGCTAATGAGGGAATATCTCAGACCATGTCTGCCTGGGATTCCGAGCTTAGAAACTACTGTGAAGGTCAGATAGGAAATATTGGAAAAGCTAATAATAAAAGATGGACTAACTATTTTGGTTCTCTTGAATCAGACCCTATTATGCAGGCTGTTAATGATACTCAGATAGCCTATGCCATGTCTCTTCTTAGAACAGAGGATTCTGAGTATAAAGATTTACCTATAGTTTCCATGACAAGATATAATAAATTCGGTTCCTCCGGTGGTGGAAATTACGCTGATATCGAAGGAAAAATTAAGAATGGTAATATCGATGCATTTACCAACTATCACCGTTATGCATACATTTACAAGGTTACTGTGGCTCAGTTTAGAGAGTGGCTTGAGTGGAGTGCTTCCATGTATGAAAAAATTGGTGACAGTACTGTAGATGAGTTTGATGATATTATCATTAATGAGTATGTAAATTCTGATTCCGGTCAAAGTCTTATAAGTAATGAATGGCTGGATAATTTGAATAAATTCTTTAAGGCAGGAGGAGTGGAATATAGTATAGACCCTACTGTTGCCCCTAGATATGATTATTATGGTAATAAGATAAATGATACTTATAGAGTAAAGTCTCTTACAATTAATGGCAAAGCTATGGTAGATACTGATTATATCGCCCTTGTTTGCGAGAAATTCTCATCTGCCATTAAAACTGAGGCTACAACCGGTATTACAGATAATGTTATTTCCAAATCTCATCTTATAATGCAGGAAGAGGTTATAAAGTATCTTAAGTATCGTGCTCATCTTGGAGATATTTCTATAAATGAAAATGATGAGTACAGGGTTTTACTTCCTGACAATTATAATTACATTTTAAAAACGGGATATAATTCTGAAGATATAGCGTTTAATAAGGAGTTTGTGCGTAGTGTCTATGGAAGAACGGGAGAGTTTATCTATTATAACTGCAGAAATACTGTGGATAATTATGATGAAGATAAGGTGGCTCCTAACATTGTTTTAGCTCAGTCTAATTATGAGGATACCAATCTCCCTATAACCATAAATATATCGGTCCATGACAGATCAGGTTTAAAGAACCTTAAATACGCTTATGGAGACTATGATAAGGATGACAGTATATGGAAAACTGCCACTGTAGTTTCCGGTAACAGTATTACGGTAAAGAGTAACGGTATATATACATTTTATGCTGAGGACAGCTTTGGTAATAAATGTGTTGTAAAGCATCCTGTAATTAATTATATAACCGGTTCTCTTACAAAGCCTACGGTTAAAAAGGTTAAGAATAATGCAGTGGTTGTTAAGGGAACTGCTTATCCGGGACTTACTGCAGTAGTAAAAATTGATTCTGCTCTCTATACGGGAACAGTTGGAACGGATGGTAATTATTCAGTTACAATTCCTGTTCAAAATGCTAAGAAAAAAATATATGTCTATGTTACAGATAAGTATGGAAGAACCAGTAAAAAGGTTAAGGTGGTTGTAAAGCGTGCAGGTCCTAACTGCCCAACTGTTAATAAGGTGAAAAATACAGCTACTGTAATAAAGGGTAATACCAATGATAAAAAACAGGGGGTATATGCTCTTGTAGATGGAGATGTTTATGTAGACAAGTCATCACCGGAGACCTATACCAAATGTAAGAAGTATAATTCCAAGCTTAAGATGATAAAGACTAAGATTACTGTATCCTCCAAGGGTGTTTTTAAGATTACAATTCCTGTTCAGGACAAGGGTGTTAAGGTTAAGGTGTTTACAGTGGATAAGCTTGGAAGAGTCAGCAGAGCCAGCAAGAAAACCGTTAAAAAGGTAGCTCCTAATAAGCCTGTAATCTATGAGGTTTATGACATGGAAAGATATGTCTTTGGTACTGTTAACGATGGAACAGGAGTAACTGTAAATGTTAAGGTGGGTAATAAAACCTACTTGGGTCTTGCTGATGAAAATGGAAAGTTTGCCGTTAAAACCTGTGGTCATAAAGCTGGAAAGGTTTTAAAGATATTTGGCTCTCAGAAGCTTTCCGGTAAGGTTAAATGTGGTAAGACTACCTCTGTTACAGTAAAGAAATTATTAGATACTGCTGAGGAATATAGAGATGGCAATATAACCCTTAAAAAGCTCAAGAATAAATCCAAGGTCATTAAGGGTGAATACAGCTATGGAAAGGCAAGAATATTCTTAAATGTAGCAGGAAAGGGTTATACAGTGCTTAGTAAGAGCGATGGAAGTTTTACTGTTAATATTAAGAAAAAGCTTAAGAAAAAACAGGTGGTCTATGCATTTGTAAGAAGCGGTAAAACCCTGCAAAGCGCCAGAAAGAGGGTGGTTGTGTGAGAAAATATACGATTTTACTTGCAACCTATAATGGTGAAAAATACATAAAAGAGTTTCTTGATTCCCTTAAAAATCAAAGCTATACTAACTGGGATTTAGTAGTATTTGACGATGAAAGCACCGATGAAACTGTAAATATTATTAATGAATTTAAGAAAAATGTTTCTAATGAAATTACAGTTAAGGTTAATAATCCCGGTACCAAAAGTGCTAAGAAAAATTTTATAGAGCTTTTAAAATATGCTGCTAAGGAAGATAGTATAGAATATGTATTTACGGCAGATCAGGACGATTACTGGCATGAGGATAAAATAAGTGAGTTTGATAAGTTTATAGATAAGCTTATTAGTAAGACTTCTGAAGAAGAGGTTTTATCCAAACCAATTCTTATTCACAGTGATTTACGCGTGGTGGATGAAAAGCTTGAAACCATAGCCGAGTCCATGTTTGAATATGCTAATCTTTATAAAAACATTGGCCTTAGAAAGCTTATAGTGCAAAACAATGTAACAGGCTGTGCAATGCTTGTTAATAAGGCTCTTTTAAAGGGTATTTATGAGGCTTTAAATAAGGATAGTGATAAGATAATTATGCATGATTATTTTCTTGCAATCTATGCCAAGGTTTTTGGTGAAATGTATTTTATAGATAAGGCTTTAGTTAGTTACAGACAGCATAGTGATAACTCTGTAGGAGCAAAGGGAGCTCATTCCGTTATAAGACTTTTAAAGAGATTAAAAGAGGGGAAAAGCATTTATAGAGCTCAGATGGAAGAATCCTATATTCAGGCTGAATATTTTTATAATTGTTTTTCTTACATGGTTAAAGGACCTACAGATGAAATAGTTATTAGAAAACTAAGATTTATAAGGGCTTATGGTGAACTAAAGGACAGCAGTTCATTTAAGAGAAAGAACTTTTTTGCAAGTCATAAGGTTTACAAAAAAGGATTTATAAGAAGAATTATGCAAATGATGTATTCGTAGTATCTGTGCATATTTGGGATTATATTCCTAATTAAGGCAGATACAGTTAGGAGGGCAAATGGGTAAATTATTTAAATATCTTAGAATGTTTGCTTATAAATTTTTGCCAAGGAGAAGGGACGTTATAGTTTTTGGTGCCTGGCTTGGAGAAAGATTTACCGATAACTCCATGCAGCTTTTTTTGGAGGCTTCAGAGTATGAGGAACTTACCTGTTACTGGGTTACTAAGAGTAAGGAAATCTACAGGGAATTAAAGAAACAGGGCCTTAATGTATGTATGTTTGGCAGTAAGAAATCTAAGAAAATACATAAAAAAGCAGGCTTTGCAGTGGTTTCTAATGGTATCTCAGATGTAGAGCATGAGTATCTTGGAGGGGCAGTTATAATAGATTTATGGCATGGTATACCTCTTAAGAAAATAGCCTTTGATAATAATTATGAGGTTAATCATGACAGCCCCCTACAGAAGCTGAAAAGATTCTTTAAATATTTGCCTTATAAAAAGATTTATTATGTGGCACCAAGTGAGAATTTTACAGACATTTACATGAGTGCTTTTAGAACTAAAAGAGAAAATATATTAACCCTTGGACAGCCTAGAAATGATGTGTTCTTTGAAGGAAAGGCTAGAGAAAATTTTCCTGGTAAAAAGATTATTTTATATTGTCCGACTCATAGAAAAGAGGGAGAGGTGGAGATTAATATTCAGAAAATATTTCCACTGGATAAGCTTGAAAAATTCCTTGAGGAAAATGATTATTATTTCATGATTAAGAAGCATTTTTATCACAGGGAAGAGATTACAAATCTTTCAAAATATAAGAGGATTTTTGATATTACTCAGGGTGCCTATGATATTCAGGAGCTTATTATGGAGGCAAAGCTTCTTATTACTGATTATTCAAGCATTTATATAGATTATCTTTTACTTAATAAACCACTTTTGTTTTATTGCTATGATTTAGAAGATTATCTTAAAAATGACAGAGAAATGTACTTTGACTATAATGCCGTAACTCCTGGTAATAAGGCAACTACCAAGTCAGAGTTTATGGAAGAAATAGAAAAATATTTTGAAGAGCAGGATGCATACGAAGAAGAGGATAGAGAGAGCCTTAAAAACTTTTTTTATTGCAAGCGTGGACAACAAAACGTTGGTCGTGTTATAATTTCGTATATTCTTGATGGCAGATTGGGATAAGATATGGTATTTGATGAATTAAAGGAAGAAATTACAAAGTTAAAAACAAATAAATCTAAGTATGTATGGGATGAATTAGAGGAGATAATCACCGATAAATTTGAGGATGAATATATTACCTCTGAGGAATTTGATGCACTTATGGAGCTTTTAGATGAGATAGAGCCTTAAATTATATTTATTTATGGTTTTAATCGGATTAAAGAAGCTTAAGGCACTATAAATGCTTAGTATGAAGAGAGGAGGAGACTTTTATGGATATATATAAGGTTAAACATGATCCGGAGCTTATCGATAACGGCGAGCTTGCTACAAGTACGTCTCACAAAGATTTTACGGATCCTGATAAACTATATGCAAAGCTCATAGAGATGATAAAGTCTTACCATCCCTCTGATGATTTAAGTCTTATAGAAAAGGCCTATAAGCTGGCAGATGACGCTCATAAGGACCAGAAACGTAAGTCCGGTGAGCCTTACATCATACATCCTTTATGTGTATGTATAATTCTTGCTGAGCTTAAAATGGATATGGAAACCATCATAGCAGGTATGCTTCATGACGTTGTGGAGGATACTGATTATACCAGTGAAGACATTACTGAAATGTTTGGTGAAGAGGTTTCACTTCTGGTGGATGGTGTTACAAAGCTTACTCAGATTAACTTTGTATCCGATAAGGTAGAGGTTCAGGCAGAGAATCTTAGAAAAATGTTTCTCGCCATGGCAAAGGACATAAGAGTTATTATTATAAAGCTTGCCGACAGACTCCATAATCAGCGTACTATGCAGTTTCAGCCTCCTCATAAGCAGCGTGAGAAGTCCACTGAAACCATGGAAATATATTCTCCAATAGCTGACAGGCTTGGTATTTCCAAGGTTAAGGTCGAGTTAGATGATCTGGCCTTCAGATACTTAGAGCCTGAGAAATATAATGAGTTAGTTCACAGCTTAAATGAGAATAAAGCAGAAAGAGAAAAATATATCCGTAACATCATGCGTGAGGTTAAGGAATATATAGAAAAGGCTAATATAGATGCAACAATCGATGGAAGAGCGAAGCATTTATTTAGTATATATAAGAAAATGGTTACTCAGGATAAGCATTTGGATCAGATTTATGACCTATTTGCAGTTCGAATTATCGTAAACACAGTGAGTGACTGTTATTCAGCACTGGGTGTTATTCATGAAATGTATAAGCCTATTCCGGGAAGGTTTAAGGATTATATAGCCATGCCTAAGCCTAATAATTATCAGTCTCTCCATACCACCATTATAGGTCCGGATGGAAGACCATTTGAGATACAGATTAGAACCTATGAAATGCACAGGGTAGCTGAATTCGGTATCGCAGCCCATTGGAAATATAAGGCTAATCAGCATGGTGTTAATACAGCTAATAACGAAGAGGAAAAAATGGCCTGGCTTCGTCAGATTCTTGAGTGGCAGCAGGACATGTCAGATAATAAGGAATTCTTATCTCTTTTAAAGAGTGACTTAGATCTTTTCTCTGACAGAGTTTACTGTTTTACCAAGGATGGAGATGTTAAAAACCTACCATTTGGCTCGACACCGATAGATTTTGCATATTCGGTTCACAGTGCCATAGGTAACCGTATGGTTGGAGCCAAGGTTAATGGAAACCTTGTAAATATAGATTATTCATTGAAAAATGGTGACAGAGTTGAGATTATTACTTCTCAGAACTCTAAGGGACCAAGTCGTGACTGGCTTTCTTTAGTTAAGAGTGCACAGGCTAAGAATAAGATTAATCAGTGGTTTAGAAAGCAGAATAAGGAAGAGAATATCATACATGGTAAGGAGCTTATTCTAAACTATGCAAAGTCTCAGAATTTAGATGCTTCTGAGTATCTTAAGCCTGAATATCAGGAGGCCTGTCTTAAGAAATATGGCTTTAAGGACTGGGATTCTGTACTTGCGGCCATAGGTCATGGCGGCTTAAAGGAAGGTCAGGTCTTTAATAAGCTAGTAGATTCTTATAATAAATTAAATCCTGTTCGCACCACTGATGAGGATATTCTTGCAGCAGTGGAGGAAAAGGCTCAGAATACTGACATTGTACGTACTGCCATGGTTAAGTCTAAGAGTGGTATCGTAGTTGCAGGATTAGATGATATTTCAGTAAGATTTTCAAGATGCTGTTCACCTGTTCCCGGAGATGAGATAGTGGGTTATGTAACCCGTGGAAGAGGCGTTTCCATTCATAGAACAGACTGCATCAATCTTATGAATCTGGACGACTTTGAGAGACAGAGAGTTATACCTGCAGAGTGGCAGTTAAGTGATAAAAATGAGATTAAGGATGAACTCTATTATACAGAAATTATTATATATGCTAATAATAGAAAAGGCATTCTTATGGACCTTACAAGACTTTTTACTGAAAATGACATTGATATTATTTCCATTAATACCAATACTAACAAGCAGGGAACTGCTACCATTAAGGTTAAGTTTAAGATTAAGAGTAGAGATGCACTTGATGAGATAGTCAGAAAGATTCGTCAGGTAGAAAGTGTCAAGGATATTCAGCGTTCAAGGAGTTAATGGGATATAAAGGAGTTTATATGAGTAATAATTCAAATATAGATATTAGAATAAAAAAGATGCCTGTTGGTTATATGATGACTAACTGTTATATAGTATTTAACGATACTACAAAGGAAGCTATCATAGTAGATCCGGGCTTTGACGCTGAAAGAATATTCAAGTTTGTCAGTGATAATTCTCTTAAGCCTGTTGGAATCTTTCTTACCCATGGGCATTTTGACCACATTGGTTGTGTTACTGAGGTAAAGGTGAAATACAACGCAAAGATATATTTACCTGAGCTTGAAAGAGAAACATTTACGGATATTAATATGAATTATACCCTTCAGGAACTTGGTAAAAGCGTAATTGTAAAGGGTGATGTGTATCTTAATGATGACGACATAGTGGAGATTCTTGGAACGAAGATTAAGGCCTTAAGTACACCTGGTCATACGGCAGGGGGAATGTGCTTCTATATTGAGGAGGCAGGAGTTTTACTTGCGGGAGATACATTGTTCTATGGTTCAGTCGGAAGAACTGATTTTGCAGGTGGAAGTATGTCTAAATTAGTAAGGTCAGTTAAGGAAAAGCTTTTTGTGCTTCCTGATAATACCTTAGTACTTCCTGGACATGGAGAGAATACAGATATAGGCTTTGAAAAGGTTAATAATCCTTTTTTAATTTAACGATACAGATATGATAAATATAAGATATAATTTTTTAGATTTTGATTACGAGATAACTGCGCTTTTAAAGACCTGCTTTCCTTTGGAGGAGTTTAAGAGCTTTACGGATTTAGGGGAGAAAGAGGATATTAATGAGAATAGCGCAGACTCTAATATGACTTTTTATATAGAGCTTTTTGAGAAGAGCTTTAGAGTTTCCGTAAGGCTTAAAAGCTTTAGTCTTACATTTGAAAGAAATGTTCAGATAGAGGGAAGCTTTTTAAAGCACGAGGATGGCTCTAAAAATCCACATAGATTAAAATATAAAAATGAGTTGAAAAGAACCATTTTACAGCTTGTGAGAAGCATGATGGAAGAGGTTGAAAAAGACTCATTTAATTACATTTACAGGGAGCCGACCTGGGGAACTCTTACAGGTATAAGGCCTACAAAAAATGCCCTGAATTACTTTCGTGACGGGCTTTCTTTTCATGATGTAAGCAGTGCCCTGGAAAAAGAATATGCTCTTAGAGATGATAAGAAAAAACTTATAGCAGGTATTGCTTCAAAGGAATTTGATATATTAAATAGTATTGGCATGGAAAGGGTGCATGAGGGTTACAGCCTTTATATAGGCATACCATTTTGCCCAACCAGATGTGAATATTGTTCATTTGCGGCCTATAAGTATAGTGCAGTAAGTCAGTATGTAGAGGATTATCTAAAGGTTTTAAAAAAGGAAATTAAAGAGGTTAGTGAGAAATATGGAAGTGCTCCTTTGAGTATCTATATAGGTGGAGGTACGCCTACAGCCTTAAATTGCGAAGAATTAAAGGTCCTTCTTGATTGTGTAAATGAAACCTTTGACATGGATAAGGTAACAGAATACACCTGTGAAGCAGGAAGACCGGATAGCTTGGATTATAATAAATTAAGGCTTTTAAAGGATGCAGGGGTGCAGAGAATATCCATAAATCCACAGACTATGAATGATGATACATTAAAGCTTATTGGAAGAGCTCATAATGTAAGTCAGGTTAAAGAAATTTTTTCTCTTGCAAAAAAATGTGGCTTTGACTCTGTAAATGCTGACCTTATAGCAGGGCTTCCGGGAGAGAGCTTAGAGGATTTTTGCTATACTCTTAATGAGCTTATAGAGCTTGCACCTGACAATATTACAGTGCATTCACTTGTGGTAAAGCGTGCAAGTGCCCTAAGACCAAAGCTTGAAGAGGAGTATTCAAAAGGGTTAAAGGACTTAAAGGATGAATCAGAGAATTCTCATAATTCCATGGAAGAAATAATTCTAAAGAAGGATATTTTACTGGAAAAAATGATAGAGCTAAGCTGCGAAAAGCTTGAAAAACATGGATATATGCCATATTACATGTATAGACAGAAAAATGCCAAGGGACATTTTGGGAGTTCCGGGCAGGAAAATATCGGCTTTTCAAAGGCTGGCAAGGAATGTTTATATAACATTCTTATTATGGAGGAAGTGCAGTCTATAATAGGCGTTGGGGCAGGTGCTTCCACAAAAGCATATGATAAGGACAAACAGATAGTTAAGCGTACATCTAACGTAAAAAGCTTAACAGATTACATTGAGAGAGGCTTAAGGGGTTAATTACTTATGGAAGAAGATTACTTAGAAAAACTGGTTATGGAATGTGAAGGCCTTAGCCAGCAGGAAATAGAAAATGTATACGCTGAGATGGCTCATGGAATAGTAGTGAGTAATCTTGCAAAGCTTGTGGCAGAGGAATTAGAAATGGATACTTCCTTTGTTACTGATATTACTATTGCAGGAGTTCTTCACGATATAGGGAAGCTCAGACTTAATAAGTACCTTAACAGAGGACTTATGAATAAGATGGTTGTAGAGCAGATGGGCTATGTAAGACAGCATTCAAGACATAGTGCCATAATTCTTATGGAGAATAATTACAGCAGAAAAATAGTTGATGCAGTTTATTATCATCATGAAAATGTAGATGGAAGCGGTTATCCTGATGGACTAAAAGGGGATGAGATACCATTTATGTCCAGAATCTTAAGGACCTGCGATGTATTTGCAGCTCTTACTTCAGACAGACCATATAGAAAAGCATTTGACAGTGAGACTGCCATTAATATGATGATTGACGAGTTTAATGCCTATGATATGAATGTTCTTCTGGCATTTCAGAGAGTCTATCATAGTGAAAAATATGAGAAAATGAAATATTTAAATTATCACATGTCAGATTTGCAGATTATGCATCTTCCAAGATTTGTGGAGGAAGCGTCCTCAAAGGACTGATGTGCATAAGAAAGAGGGATTATTTATCATGAAAATATACCTTCCCTAATTTGATTTTTGCATTAATTTTAGAAATTTATTATTATTTTGGTTTTTAATAACACCCTTTAAACTAAGTAAAATAAGGGGTTTGAAAAATTTTTAAAAATTTTCAAAAAAAGTGCTTGCTTTTTTAAATGAATTAGTTTATAGTATTCATTGTTGTTGCTAAACAATATGGTCTGTTGGTCAAGGGGCTAAGACGTCGCCCTCTCACGGCGAAAACAGGGGTTCGATTCCCCTACAGACTGCTTTATAAGTTTTTAAAATTCTCTAAGCATTGCTTAGAGTTTTTTTTTGCCTATTTTTCGGTGTTTTTGTTAATTTTACCTTCTTTCAAATATTTATTGTTAAGGGATTGTAATTATAATGACTTGATTTTATCATATATATTTGGTACTATTTTGCTAATGATTTATTCTTAATTAATAGAATGAAAGGAGCAAATTTATGAAACTATTTAAAAAAGCAATTGGTGTAGCTTTGTCTGCAGCTCTTGTAGTAGGCTGTTTTACAGTTCCTGCTAATTCTGAAGCTGCAAAGAAGATAAAGCTATCAAAGACAAAGTTAACACTTAAGGTTGGTAAAAAGAAAACTATTACCTTAAAGAAGGGTAATAAGAAGATTAAGAATGCTAAGTGGAAGACCTCTAACAAGAAGGTTGCTACAGTTAAAAAGGGTAAGATTACCGCTAAGAAGGCGGGTAAGGCTACAATTACAGCTATATTTAAGAAGAAGAAGTATAAGTGTAAGGTTACAGTTAAGAAAGCTGCAACAACCACTGAAAGTACATCACCTTCAGCTAGTGCAGTTGTAAGCGCTTCACCATCAGCTAGTGCAGATGCAAGTGCATCACCATCAGCAAGCGCATATGCAAGTGCTTCACCTTCATCAAGTGCTGATGTAAGTGCTTCACCTTCATCAAGTGCTGAGGCTAGTGAGAGTCCTGCGGTTGTAGATGATTTTGATTTTAGTAAGGATGTTACTGTTGAATATGGTACAGAAATAAAGCATGTTGAGTTTACATTTAATACTGAGACAACTACAAAAGAAGAACTTTTAGCTGATGGTTATAATGTTACAGATGGAGTAGCAGAAAAGGATACTGAATGTGAAACAGCTACATATACATTTAGAAAGCTTCCAACTTCTTTAGAAGGAATTAAGACATTCTTTGCTTATCCTGAGGATGATGAGGCTCTTGGCTATGCTTCAGAGGATGTACCAGATGATACCTCTTTAACAAGGGTACGCCGTGGTGGATTTAATGCTATGGCTGCTGCAATTTGTGCAGCATGTACATTTACAGGAACTACTAAAGATCCTTTAGGTCATGATGATCCTATCTATGATATGTTTGAGTATATTAATGGACCTGCTGAATCTATGAATATATCCTATGTTACACAGGAAACAGCAACCTTATCCATGAAGGACGCTTATAAGTACAGTGGTCCTAATGTTTATAAGAGTTATTTTGCAGGTTCATCACCTTATAACAACTATACACCAGATGAGCCATTCGTTCTTAAGATGTATATTGGACCATATTTTATTCCTAAGCAGCAAACCATCACTGGTACAAGACCAACTACCTACATGGTATTTGCAAGTACAAGTGGTGCAGACTCTGACAGATATATGGATGTTTATTATTCAACAAAGGATCAGAGATGGTATTCATTTGAAGACCAGTTCATGCATATAACAGCTAATAACTATAAAGCGGTTGGAGAGGAGCTTTAATCCTATAGTTATATACATTTAACCAGATAATAAAATATAATATAAAGCTTTAGCCACAGGGCCATTTTATCATTTATTATATGATTTTTGCTCTGTGGCTTTTTTTGTCTGATTGTCTGTATTTCTTTTATTGCAAATTGTCTTGGAATATTCTATAATACTATATTGTATGTAAAAATAACTATTATACTGTGTGTTACAGTAGAATGGAGATAATCATGGAAAAGAGAACAGTAAATCAACTTAGAAGAATGTACTTGGAGTTTTTTGAAAAGAATGGTCATCTTAAGATGGACAGCTTTTCCCTTGTACCACATAACGACAATTCATTATTACTTATTAACGCCGGTATGGCTCCACTTAAGCCATATTTCACAGGTCAGGAGGTTCCACCTAGAAAGAGAGTTACCACCTGTCAGAAATGTGTTAGAACCGGTGATATAGATAACGTTGGTAAGACAGCCAGACATCTTACCTTCTTTGAAATGCTTGGAAACTTCTCCTTTGGAGACTATTTTAAGCGCGAGGCTATTAACTGGTCCTGGGAATTTCTTACAAAGGATTTAGGTATGGATCCTGAAAGACTTTATCCTTCAGTATATGGTGAGGATGAAGAGGCTTTTGATATCTGGAATAAGGAGATTGGAATTCCTGCTGAGAAGATTACCAGATTCTACAGAGATGAGAATGGTGAATGTGATAACTTCTGGGAGCATGGTGCAGGTCCTTGTGGTCCTTGTTCAGAGATTTACTATGACAGAGGAGAGAAGTACGGCTGTGGTAAGCCTGACTGTAAGGTGGGTTGTGAGTGTGACCGCTTTATGGAGGTTTGGAACAACGTATTTACACAGTTTGAAGGTGATGGTAATGGTAATTACACAGAGCTTGAGAATAAGAATATAGATACAGGTATGGGATTAGAGCGTCTTGCAGTTGTTGTTCAGGATGTGGATTCCGTATTTGATATTGATACCATGAAGGCTATAAGAGATAAGATTTGTGAGATTTCAGGCAAGGAGTATGGTGTTGATCATGAGACTGATGTTTCCATAAGACTTATTACAGACCATATGAGAAGCGCTACATTTCTTATTTCTGATGGTGTACTTCCTTCTAATGAAGGCCGTGGCTATGTCTTAAGACGTCTTATAAGAAGAGCAGCAAGACATGGAAGAAAGCTTGGTATTAATGATTTATTCTTATATAAGATTTCACAGACTGTTATCGATGAGCAGAAGGATGGTTATCCTGAAATCTTCGACAGACAGGAGTACATTTTAAAGGTTCTTTCTCAGGAAGAGGTTAACTTTAACAAAACCATCGACCAGGGATTAAATATTTTAAATGGTATGAAGAAGGATCTTGAAGCTGAGAATAAGAAGGTGCTTGACGGTGCACTTGCATTTAAGCTTTATGATACCTATGGCTTCCCTCTTGATATTACCCGTGAGATTCTTGAAGAGTCAGGTATCCAAGTAGATGAGGATGGTTTCAATGCTTCCATGGAGGAGCAGAGAACCCGTGCCAGAGAGAAGAGAAAGAAAGCTAATTACATGGGTGCTGATGAGACAGTTTATCTTGAATTAGACCCTAAGGATAATACAGTATTTGTAGGCTATGACAACCTTAGCTATGATTCCGAAATCGCTTATATGGTTAAGAGTGATGATGAGAGTGAGACTCTTGTAGATGCTCTTACTGAGGGTGATAAGGGAAGTATTCTCACTAAGGAAACTCCATTTTATGGTACCATGGGTGGTCAGAATGCTGATACAGGTATAATTGAAACTGAAAATGCTACATTTAAGGTTACTGATACTATTCATGTTCCGGGTTCTAAGGTAGCTCATGTAGGTACAGTTATAAAGGGTGCATTTTATGCAGGTGATAAGGTTAGCCTTAAGGTAGATGAGACTAATCGTAAGAATACAGCCTGCAATCACAGTGCTACACACCTTTTACAGCAGGCTTTAAAGGATGTGCTTGGAAACCACGTTGCACAGGAGGGTTCCTATGTGGATGGCGACAGACTTAGATTTGACTTTTCACATTTCCAGGCTATGACTGATGAAGAGGTTAAAAAGGTAGAAGAGATTGTAAATAAAGAAATTAGCGCTGCCTTAAGTGTTGATACTAAGGAAATGAGTATTGATGAAGCTAAGAAAACAGGTGCAACAGCTCTCTTCGGTGAGAAGTATGGCGAGACTGTACGTGTTGTAAATATGGGTGATTACTCTGTAGAGCTTTGCGGTGGTACTCATGTTAAGAATACTTCAGAGATTACTAACTTTAAGATTATCTCTGAAAGCGGTATTTCTTCAGGTGTAAGAAGAATAGAGGCTCTTACAGGAAAAGGACTTATTAAATATCTTTCTGACAGTGAAGAAATTCTTAAAAATGTTTCTAATGGCCTTAAGATTAAGCCTGAAATGCTTCAGGATAAGATTGATCAGCTTATGAAGGAGATTAAAGCTCTTTCTCAGGAGAACGAGAGCTTAAAGGCTAAGCTTGCTAATTCTTCAGCTGGTGATGTTACAGAAAAGGCTAAGGATATTAATGGTGTTAAGGCTCTTGTTATGAATATTAAGGACATTGAGATGAATGATCTTAGAACTCTTGGTGACAGCACCAAGGAGAAGCTTGGAGAATCATTTATAGTTCTTATTTCTGATAAGGGTGAAAAGGTTAGCATAGTTGTTATGGCTACAGATGAAGCAGTTAAGAAGGGTGCACACGCCGGAAACCTTATAAAAGAGGTAGCTAAGCTTGTTGGCGGTGGCGGCGGTGGACGTCCTAATATGGCTCAGGCAGGCGGTAAAAACCCTGCAGGAGTTAATGATGCTGTGAACAGAGCATGGGAACTTGTGGAAGAACAGTTAAAAAATGCTTGACTTATGTGATTTATAAGCATATAATTTACTTTGTGCATGCGAAATCTTAAGTTTAGGTTTTCGCGAAAAAATATTATCCCATGCAGTTGGTGATGTTCGCATAATTTACAACTGGAGGGAGGTTAGGTGTGAGACTATGTCAAATGTTATCGTAAAAGAGAATGAGACTTTGGATAGTGCTTTACGCCGTTTCAAGAGAAACTGTGCTAAAGCTGGTATCCAGCAGGAAATTCGTAAGCGCGAGCATTATGAGAAGCCAAGCGTTCGTCGTAAGAAGAAGTCTGAGGCAGCTCGTAAGCGCAAGTATTAATTTTTGATTAATTTTAAATGATTTAAGAGTCGATTTGGGCTTATTTACCCGAGGAGACTCTTTTTCATTTTTTTCTTAAGTGTAATTCTATAGATTTCTTTAATTTATCGTTATTTTATCGCATTTTTCTTTGCAAATTTCTTGCAATAATCAATGATTTGGGCTACAATATAAGTTGTGCCTTTATGTCTGTAGATATAAGCTTGATTGCTTATATTTATATTGCTTAGGCCCTAAAATGCTTATTATAAATGTTAGGAGAAAAAACTATGAGTGAGAGAGTAAGAGTAGTATTAGATGCTATGGGCGGTGACTTTGCACCTGTTTCTACTGTTGAGGGAGCAGTGCTTGCTTTAAAGGAATCGGATCAGATAGAGGTAACCCTTGTTGGTATTGAAGATAAGATTAACGAGGAGTTAGGTAAATATAGTGACTATGACAAGGATAGATTAAGTATTAAGGGCGCATCAGAGGTTATAGATTTTAATGATCCTCCGGTTATGGCTATTAGAAAGAAAAAGGATTCTTCACTTGTTGTTGGTATGAAAATGCTTAAAAACGACGAGGGAGATGCATTTGTTTCTGCAGGTAGTACAGGAGCTATCTTAGTTGGTGGTCAGTTTGTAGTAGGTAGAATTAAGGGTGTTGACAGAGCACCCCTTGCACCTATGCTTCCAACTGTTAATGGTATGTCTCTTCTTATAGACTGTGGTGCTAACATGGATGCAAAGCCTATTAATCTTGTGCAGTTTGCAAAGATGGGTTCTGTATATATGGAGCACATTATGGGGATTAAAAATCCAAGAGTGGGTATTGTAAACGTAGGTGTTGAAGAAGAAAAGGGTAATAAGCTTGTTCATGAAACCTTCCCACTTCTTAGAGATTGTACAGATATTAACTTTATCGGTAGTGTTGAGGCTAAGGAAATTCCTCAGGGTGTCTGTGATGTTATTGTATGTGATGCCTTTGTGGGAAATGTTATCCTTAAGCTTTATGAAGGTCTTGGAAGTACACTCCTTAAGTTAGTTAAGGGTGCTATCATGACTAATACAAGAAGTAAGATTGGTGGAGCACTTATAAAGCCTGCTTTAAAGGAAGCTATTAAGGGCTTTAATGTAACTGCCAGTGATGTAGGAGGAGCTCCTATGTTAGGTCTTAACGGTCTTGTTATTAAGGCTCATGGAAGCAGTGATGCCAAGGAAATTAAAAATGCCATTCTTCAGTGTATCTCATTCACAGAAGAAAATGTAAATGGGCTCATAAAAGAACATATTAATTAATGTGAGGGATTTATGGAGAGAGATTACATTTATCAGGTTATAGCTAATAGAACAGGTAATGATATTAAAGAGGTTACGATTGACAGTAATCTTAAAAAGGAGCTTGGAGCTGACAGTGCTGATATTCATCATATTATGGCTGATTTGGCTGAGTATTTCTATATAGCTATGCCTAAGGAAGAAACAGATAAAATCACTTATGTAAGAGATATTGTTAATTTCTATATTGCAGAATAACATGGTGATTCGGAGGTTTGTATGAATACTAAAAAGGCTGAAGAATATGAGAAAAAAATAGGGTATACCTTTAAGGATAAGGAGCTTTTAATTACGGCTCTAACCCATAGTTCTTATATTAATGAGTTAAGGCTTAACAAATATAATTGTAATGAGAGACTTGAGTTTCTTGGAGATGCAGTGTTAGAGCTGGTTTCCAGTGGATATATATTTAGAAAATATCCTGAAATGACAGAGGGAGATATGTCTAAGCTTCGTGCAAGCTATGTATGCGAGCCTACCCTGGCTCTTTGTGCGAGAGAATATGACTTAGGGGATTATCTGCTTCTTGGAAAGGGTGAGGATATGAATGGAGGAAGATTTAGAGATTCCATTTTATCCGATGCCTTAGAAGCTACCATCGGTGCTGTTTACTTAGATGGTGGATTTGAGGAAGCTAAGAAGTACATTGATAAAGTGCTTTTAAATGATATAGAGAATAAAAAGCTGTTTTATGACAGCAAGACAATTCTCCAGGAAATGATTCAAAGTGATGAATCTAATGAACTTTCCTACGAACTCATAAAAGAGGAGGGACCTGACCATATGAAGGAATTTCATGTGGCTGCCATACTTAATGGGGAGAGAATTAGTGTTGGTATAGGGTCTAATAAGAAAAAAGCGGAGCAGGAAGCGGCTTACAGAGCTTTATTAAATCTTAAAAACCGTAACTGCTGAAAGGAATACTATGTATCTTAAAAGTCTGGAAGTAAAAGGATTTAAATCCTTTGCTAATAAACTTAATTTTGAATTTCACAATGGAATAACGGCTGTAGTAGGACCAAATGGTAGTGGTAAAAGTAATGTTGCCGATGCGGTGAGATGGGTTCTCGGTGAGCAGAGTGCCAGTAAGCTTAGAGGTTCATCCATGCAGGATGTTATATTTTCAGGAACTGAGCTTAAAAAACCTTTGGGATACGCTTACGTAGCCATTACATTTAGTAATGAAGACCATAAATTGCAGGTGCCTTATGAGGAGGTTACCGTAGCCAGAAGAGTTTATCGTTCAGGGGAAAGTGAGTATCTTTTAAATGGTACTAACTGCAGACTGAAGGATATTCAGGAAATGCTCTTTGATACCGGTATCGGTAAGGAGGGTTATTCTATAATCGGTCAGGGTCAGATTGATAAGATTCTTTCCGGTAAGGCTGATGAAAGAAGAGAGCTTTTTGATGAAGCTGCAGGTATCGTTAAATTTAAAAAGAGAAAGGCTGCCACAGAGAAGAATCTCTATGAGGAGCAGCAGAATCTCATAAGAATTGAGGATATTTTAAGTGAGTTAGAGATTCAGGTAGGGCCTATTAATGAAGAGGCTAAGAAGGCTAAGCAGTATTTAGAATACAGGGAAGAACTTAAGGTTTCTGATATCAATATGTTCTTAAATGAATATGATACCGGTAATGAGAAGCTTGAAGAAATAGAAAAGAATAAATCCATCAATGAGGATGATATCGCTGAGAAGAATGCTAAGTTAGAGGAATCTAAGGAAAAATTCGAGGAAATCGATGGCGATATTAAGGATAATGAAAACCTTTTACTTCTTACAAAGGATAAGATTTCTCAGGAAGAGATTAAGGTTTCTGATTATAGCCACGAGATAGACCTTTTAAATGAGCAGATTAAAAATGTTATTGCCTTAAAGGAAACCTTTACTGCAAGAAAGAATCAACTTGAAAATGATATTAAAGCCAGAAAAGAGTCCTATGATAAGTTTGATGAGGATAAGAAAAAGCTTATTGTAGAAGAAAAGAACAGTGGCATAGAGAAGGAAAATCTTAATAAAAAAGAAGAAGAGCTTAAGGCTAAGATTAAGGAAATTAATGAGAAAATCGAGAAGATTAATGAAGAGAAGCTTGATTATATCAATAATTCCACCAATGTCATGGCTGATAAAAAGGAATTTGATACAAGACTTGAGCAGAATAATATTTCCAGAGCCAGAGTTCAGAGTAGAATCCTTAATAACAAGAGTGAGGCTTCTAAGATAGAGGATACCATAGAGGACGAGCAGGATGCTATTGAGGATATTCAGGATAAGCTTGAAGCCTTAGTTGAGGTGGATAAATCCATTAATGAGGGCATTGATAAGTTAAGAGCTAAGGAAGTTGAGATAAAGCGTGAGAACAATGCTCTTCAGCAGCAGTATCACATGGAAAACTCAAGGCTTATGTCCATAGTAAACATAACTGAGAGATATGACGGCTTTGGCCAGAGTATCAGAAAGGTTATGGAGCAGCAGAAAAACTACAAGGGAATTCATGGTGTTGTAGCCGATGTCATGAAGGTTCCTCATGAGTATGAAACAGCTATAGAGACTGCCCTTGGCGGACAGATTCAGAACATTGTTACTGACACTGAAAAGACAGCTAAGGAGCTTATCGCTTTTCTTAAGAAGAATAAATTTGGACGTGCTACATTTTTACCTTTAGATAGTATTCGTCCAAGTAGGAATAACTTCGATGACAGAATCTTTAGTGAGAAGGGGGTTATAGGAAAGGCAAATGAACTGGTAGAGGTTAAGGCTGAGTACAATACCCTTATGGAATACCTTCTTGGAAGGGTTTTAGTTGTTGATGATATTGATAATGCTTTAAGTATTGCTAATAAGTACAGGCATTCCGTTAGAATGGTTACCCTTGGAGGAGAGATTTTAAATCCAGGTGGTTCCCTTTCCGGTGGTGCTTATAAGAATAGCTCCAATCTCTTAGGTAGAAGAAGAGAGATTGATGCCTTAAAGGAAAAGGTTAAGGAGCTTGAGGGTAAGCTTTCAGAAAGTAAGAAGGCCTTAAATGATATTAGAGATCAGATTAAAAGGGAAGAGGATAAGATTACCGGTAACAGTAAGCTTAGACAGGATATTTCCCTCGAACTTAATACTCATAAGGTAAATTTCGAGAGAGCTAAGGCTGATCTTAAAAAATGTGAGGATGAGCTTAAGAGAATCAATCTTGATGCTAAGGAAGTGGAGGATGCAAGAGCTGAGATTAAGGCTTCTCTTGCAAAGATTGATGAAAAGCTTAAGGTTAAGACTGATTTTGAAAAGGAATGTGATGATCAGAAGAAGGAGCTTACTTTAGAAAAGAAGAACTTAAACGTTGATTTAAATGAGGTTAGTGAAGGATTAAAGAATATTGATCTGGATATTAACAGGATTTCTCAAAGCATTGATTTTGCTTCTGAAAATATGGTTCGTGTGGATTCCGAGCTTAAGAATCTTACCAGAGAATTAGAGGAACTTATTGATTCCAAAGAAAATTCTGCTGAGAAGATTGATGAGAAGAAGGAAGAAATCAAGGCGAAAGAGAGTCTTATAGAAGAGACTAAGAAGAACATAGAAGAACTTAAGGAGAAGGAAAAGGCTGTTAAGGCTAAGGGTGAGGACCTTCGTAATAAGAATAAGGAATTCCTCGCTATTAGAGATGAAATAGTTAAAGAAATTTCTTCTCTTGAAAAAGAGGGTATGCGTCTTGATAGTCAGAGAGAAAAAATAGATAATGCAGTAAGTAATTATATCGAATATATGTGGGAAGAGTATGAGCTTACCTACAAGCAGGCATGCGAACTTAAGACTGAAGAAAGAATTGATTCTGCAGAGCTTAAGAAGAGGATTAATCAGTTAAAATCTCTTATTAAGGGTCTTGGTTCTGTCAATGTTAATGCCATTGAAAGAAGTAAGGAAATTAATGAAAGATATGAACTCCTTAGCACTCAGCATGATGATATAGTTAAGGCTGCAGAAACCCTAGAGGACATTATAAAAGAGCTGGATGAGAAGATGCGTAAAACCTTCTCGGAGGAATTTGAAAAGATTAATAATAGCTTTAATCAGGTATTTAAGGAACTCTTTGGTGGCGGACGTGGTAACATCGAGATTGATAAGGATTCGGATATTCTTACGGCGGCAATTACCATTATCGCTCAGCCGCCTGGAAAGAAGCTTCAGAATATGATGCAGCTTTCCGGTGGAGAGAAAGCTCTTACTGCCATATCACTGTTATTTGCCATCCAGCAGCTTAAGCCTTCACCTTTCTGTCTTCTTGACGAGATTGAGGCGGCTCTTGATGACTCTAACGTAGACAGATTTGCAGATTATCTTCATAAGCTCACCGCCGATACTCAGTTCATAGTTATTACCCATAGAAGAGGTACTATGAATGCGGCTGATATTCTCTATGGTATTACCATGCAGGAGAAGGGTGTATCAACTCTTATTTCTGTAGACTTAGTGGATGCCGAAAATTATATAGAGGATAAGAAAGAAGTAAAGGAGGAAAAAGAGTGATATTTGGAAGAAAAAAGAAAAAAGAGGCTGAAGAAGCTGTAGAAAATATAGAAAAGACCATAGACACTGAGGATAGTAGCTTTGATTTATTTAAAAGCAGTGATGATACAGATAATACAGCTAAAGTAGAAACAGCTGAAGATGTAGCAGAAAATGAAACTGCTGAAGCTGAGGTTACAGAAGCTGAAAATCCTGATACTGCTGAGGTTACAGAAGAAGAGGCTCCTAAGAAGGAGGGCGTATTTAAACGTCTCTTTAAAGGTCTTTCCAAAACCAGAAATAATATTTCAGAGGGCTTTAGCTCTTTATTCTCAGGTTTTTCTGAGTTAGATGATGACTTTTATGAGGAGCTTGAAGAAATCCTTATAATGGCTGATATCGGAGTTAATACTACAGAAGATATTATTGAAGAGCTTCAGTCACGCACTAAGGAGAATAAAGTAAAAACTGCAGAAGAGTGCAGAGAGCTGCTTAAGAATATTATAGTTGAGAAAATGATGGTCACTGAAAATGATTATGCTTATGAAAGAGAGAAATCAGTGGTTCTCATGGTTGGTGTTAATGGTGCAGGTAAGACTACTACAGTTGGAAAGCTTGCAAGTAAGCTCAAGGCTAAAGGCTTAAAGGTTACCATGGCAGCAGCAGATACATTTAGAGCAGCAGCTATAGACCAGCTTGTGGTATGGTCTAAGAGAGCAGGAGTAGATATTATAGCAGGTCAGGAGGGTTCAGATCCTGCGAGCGTAATATTTGATTCTATTTCATCTGCTAAGGCTAAGAATACTGATGTGCTTCTCTGCGACACAGCAGGAAGACTTCAGAATAAATCCAATCTCATGAAGGAGCTTGGTAAGATTAATAAGATTATTGACAGGGAGTATCCGGAGGCTCATAAGGAAACCCTTATAGTGCTGGATGCAACTACAGGTCAGAATGCTTTAAGTCAGGCAAGAGAGTTTAAGACAGTTACTGATATTTCAGGAATAGTCCTTACAAAGCTTGACGGAACAGCAAAAGGTGGTATAGTTATTGCTATACAGGCTGAGTTAAACATTCCTGTTAAATATATTGGCGTAGGTGAGGGTATAGATGATTTACAGGAGTTTGATCCTGAAAGCTTTGCAAAGGCTTTATTTGCAGAGGAGTAAGCTTATAATAACTTTAAATATGTTATAAATTTATAAAATATAAAATAATAAATTTACGGGATAATCCCGATTGGAGGAAGAATTATGACACTTGATAAATTTGAGGAAGCCAGTGAAAAAGTAAAAGAAGTAACATTTCCCACTAATTTAGTATTTAGTGAGTATTATTCTAATCTTACTAATAACAAGGTTTATTTTAAACCAGAGAACCTTCAGAATACAGGTGCTTACAAGGTTAGAGGAGCTTATTATAAAATAAGTACACTTACAGATGAGCAGAGGAAAAAGGGCTTAATTACAGCTTCTGCAGGTAACCATGCTCAGGGTGTTGCAAATGCAGCTAAGATTTATGGCGTTAGCGCAACTATCGTAATGCCTACTACAACACCTCTTATCAAGGTTAACAGAACCAAGAGCTACGGTGCTAATGTTATTCTTTATGGAAATGTATATGATGATTCTGAGAAGAAGGCGAGAGAGCTTGCTAAGGAGAATGGATATACATTTGTCCATCCATTTAATGACTTAGACGTTTGTACAGGTCAGGGAAGTATCGCTATGGAGATATTTAAGGAGCTTCCAACTGTTGATATTATTTTAGTTCCAATCGGAGGAGGCGGACTTTGTGCCGGTGTATCTACACTTGCCAAGCTTCTTAATCCTAATATAAAGGTAATCGGTGTAGAGCCTAAGGGTGCTGCAAGTATGCAGGCAGCTATTAAGGAAGGTAAGCCTGTGACTCTTGACAGCGCAGTAACTATCGCAGACGGTACAGCTGTTAAGACAGTAGGAGATAAATGTCTTCCTTATGTTATGAAAAATGTAGATGAGATTATAACAGTAGATGATTCTGAGTTAATCGTTAACTTCCTTGATGTTATGGAAAATCATAAAATGCTTGTTGAGAATTCAGGTCTTCTTACAGTTGCAGCTCTTTCACATCTTAAATGTGAGAATAAGAGAATTGTATCTATCTTAAGTGGTGGAAATATGGATATTATCACACTTTCAAGTGTGGTTCAGCATGGTCTTATTGCAAGAGGACGTATTTTTACAGTATCTGTAGAGCTTCCTGACAGACCTGGTGAGCTTTTAAATGTAGCTGATATCATTGCAAAGATGAATGGTAATATCATTAAGCTTGAGCATAATCAGTTCGTAAGTATTAACAGAAATGCAGCTGTTGAGCTTAAGATTACCATGGAGGCCTTTGGTGAGTCTCATAAGAAGCAGATTGTAAAGGCTCTTAAGGATGCTGGCTACGATCCAAAGAGTGAGACACCAACAGCAATTTATCAGTAATTAAATAACAATGTTTAAGGAGATTTTAGGATGATTGAGAACAATATCAACCCAAGCGTACATACTGCCTTAGGTGTTAGGGATATATATGGAGAGGAATGTGCATATAAGAATAAATTACAGCATATTATTCATAAGGTTTTTAAGTCTTATGGATTCTATGATATTCAGACACCGGCATTTGAATTTTTTGATGTCTTTGCAAAGGAAAAGGGAACAGTTCCTTCCAATCAGATGTTTAAATTCTTTGACAGAGATAATAATACCCTGGTTTTAAGACCGGATATTACACCATCTGTTGCCCGTTGTATCGCTAAGTATTATAAGGATGAGGAATTCGAAATTCGTATGTCCTATATTGGAAATACATTTGTAAATGTTCCTCCTTATAAGGGAAAGCTTCAGGAGGTTACTCAGGCAGGCATCGAACTTTTTAATGATGATACCTCAGATGCTGATGCAGAAATGATATCTATTGCCTGTGAATGCCTTTTAAAATGTGGTTTAGAGGAGTTTCAGGTTGAACTTGGTCATGCTGATTTCATAAAGGGTCTATTCGAAGAGGCAGGATTTGACAAGGAAAATGGAGATAAGATTAAGGAATTAATCCAGACTAAGAACTTCTTCGGTGTGGAGGACATGCTTGATAAGCTTACTGTTTCAGAGGATATTAAGAACATTTTCTTAAATCTTCCTAAGCTTCAGGATGATTTCCATACATCTGCCGAGAATATTGAAAAGGTTACAAAGAATGATAAGATTTTAAATGCACTGGACAGACTTAAGAAGGTTTATGCTCTTCTTGAGAAGCATGGTGTATCAAAATATATCACTATAGATTTAAGTGAATTTAGTACCTATGAATACTACACAGGAGTTATATTTAAGGCTTACACTTACGGAAGCGGAGAGGCCCTTCTTTCAGGTGGAAGATATGACAGCCTTGTAGGTCAGTTTGGTAAAAATGTTCCGGCTATAGGCGTTGCAATCACTGTAGATGAGCTTGTAAATGCGGCTGTAAGACATGGTAATATTAAGTCTGATGATTATGGATGTACCATTATTCTCTATGACAGAGATAATGTGGATGAGGCTTTAAGTAAGGCTAAAAGTTTAAGAGAAAATGGCGAGAATATCCGCACTATCAGAAAGTCATCCAGAAAAGATATGAGTGCATATGAAGAGTATGCCAAGAGAATTAATGCCAAAGAGCTTATCTATATAGGAGGTTTAGCATGAAATATTTAACATTTGCCTTAGCAAAGGGAAGACTTGCATTTGATACCCTTGATTTACTTGAAAAATGTGGTATCACCTGTGAGGAAATAAGAGATAAAAAGACAAGAAAGCTTTTATTTGTAAATGAAGAGCTTAAGCTTAAGTTTTTCTTATCAAAGGCTGCTGACGTTCCAACCTATGTAGAGCTTGGAGCTGCTGATATAGGAGTAGTTGGTAAGGATACTATTTTAGAAGAGGGAAGAAATATTTACGAGGTGCTTGACCTTAATATAGGTAAGTGCAGAATGTGTGTAGCAGGCCCTATAGAAGCTAAGAAGAAGCTCTATGACGGTTCACTTATCCGTATAGCAAGTAAATATCCTCATATTGCTACAGATTATTTTTATAATAAAAAGCATCAGACAGCACAGATAGTTAAGCTTAACGGTTCAGTAGAGCTTGCCCCTATAGTAGGGCTTTCTGATGTAATTGTTGATATAGTTGAAACAGGAACTACCTTAAAGGAAAACGGACTTGAGGTTTTAGAGGAAATCTGTCCACTTTCAGCAAGAGTAGTTGTAAATGAAGTAAGTATGAAGATGGAAAGCGAGAGAATAAGAAGGATTGTAAAAGATCTTAGTAAGCTTGTTTAAATCCGTGAGAAATCCCTGATTTGCTTTAATCTTTATATACAGGAGGAAGAAACATGAGAATAGTAGAATTAACTGAAGATACAAGAAAAAATATCCAGGAGGAACTCTTAAAGAGAAATCCTGGAAGCTATACAAAGTACGAGAATACTGTAAATGAAATTCTTGCAGATATTAAGGAAAATGGCGATAAGGCCTTACTTGATTACACTCATAGATTTGATTGTGAAAGTATCACAACTGAAAATATCCTTGTAACCAAGGAAGAGATTGAAGAAGCATATTCTCTTGTTTCTGATGAGCTTATAGAAATTATAAGAAAGGCTCTTGTTAATATTAGAGAGTTCCATGAGAAGCAGATTCAGGAGAGCTGGTTCTCATCTAAGCCTGACGGAAGTATTCTTGGACAGAAGATTACACCTCTTGAGAGAGTTGGTGTATATGTACCGGGCGGTAAGGCGGCTTACCCTTCAAGTGTACTTATGAATGTAGTACCTGCAGCAGTTGCAGGAGTTGATAAGATTATTATGACCACACCTCCAGGAAAGGATGGAAAGGTTTATCCTACAACACTTGTAGCAGCTAATGAGGCAGGAGTTCATGAGGTTTATAAATGTGGCGGGGCCCAGGCTATAGCGGCACTTAGCTATGGAACAGAGACCATTAAGAAGGTTGATAAAATAGTAGGACCTGGAAATATATTTGTAGCTCTTGCTAAAAAGGCTGTATTTGGCCATGTTGGAATCGATTCCATCGCAGGACCAAGTGAGATTTTAGTTCTTGCTGACAGCAGTGCAAATCCTCGTTTTGTAGCAGCTGATTTACTTTCACAGGCTGAGCATGATGAGCTTGCAAGTGCCATAATGGTAACTACAGATATAGAGCTTGCAAAGAAGGTTTCTGATGAAATCGACGGCTTCTTAAAGGTACTTTCAAGAAAAGAGATTATAGAAAAATCTCTTGATAACTTTGGATATATACTTGTGGCTAAAAACATGGATGAAGCTATAGAAGCAGTAAATGAAATAGCTTCTGAGCATTTAGAGATAGTAACAGAGAATCCATTTGAAACCATGACTAAGGTAAGAAATGCAGGTGCAATCTTCCTTGGAACATATTCAAGTGAGCCTCTTGGAGACTATTTTGCAGGTCCAAACCACGTGCTTCCAACTAATGGAACAGCTAAGTTCTTCTCACCACTTTCAGTGGATGAATTCATTAAGAAATCAAGCATTATCTCTTATTCAAGAGAGGCTCTTTCTGCAATTCACGAGGATATTGAGAGCTTTGCCAAGGCAGAGGGACTTACAGCTCACGCAAATTCAATAGCAGTAAGGTTTGAGGACAAGTAAGAATAAGAAATTTATCGACAAAAGCTTATTAAATGGATATAATAATAAGTGACTGTGTCGTGCTTATAAAAATAAATCAGGAGGTGACCATGATGAGAAAAGCAGAGGTTTCAAGAAAAACAAAGGAAACAGATATCAGTATTTGTATTAATTTGGATGGTACAGGAAAGGCTGATATAGATACAGGCATAGGCTTTTTTGACCATATGCTGGATGGATTTGCCCGTCATGGCTTATTTGATTTAGAGGTAAAGGTTAAGGGTGATTTAGAGGTTGATACTCATCATACTATTGAGGATACGGGTATTGTCCTTGGTCAGGCTATAAAAGAGGCTGTAGGAGATAAGAAGGGAATCGCTAGATTTGGTGATTGTATATTACCTATGGATGAGGCCTGTGTGCTTAGCGCCATCGACCTTTCAGGAAGACCTTATCTTCAGTTTGATTTGGATTTGACAGTTCCAAGAGTTGGACAGTTTGAGACTGAGATGGTTAGAGAGTTCTTCTATGCCATTACTTATTCAGCAGGCATGAATCTTGTATTAAAGCAGATTACAGGCTTTAACAATCATCACATTATAGAGGCTGCATTTAAATCCTTTGCAAAGTCTCTTGATAAGGCAACTATGTTTGATGAAAGAATAACAGATGTGCTTTCTACTAAGGGAAGCTTATAATATAGCCCTAATAAGTTTATGTAATGCTTTTATAGCATTTATAAAAGCTTTTGAGGCAGATTATATAACAGCAAATGAACGGAGGGATAGTCATGGAAAAGAAAATTATCGGTTTTATTAATGCAGAAAATGAAGTACCTGAAAATGTGGTAAAGAAGGCTGATAAGTATTCATGCGAAGGTGCTGACAGCTTATTTATCTACAATTACACAGGGGACTATAAGGAGAGAGAAAAGTTCTTTAATACCTTAAGGGACGTGGACAAACACATTGATATACCTTTCTTTACAGGAATCTATGTGGAGAGATTTGAGGACGCTAAAAAGGCTTTATATACAGGTGCTACAAGCGTTGTCCTTAGAAAGGTTATCCTTCCTGTAGAGAAGGAGCTTAATGAGGTTTTAAACAGATTTGATCCTGAAAAACTCTTTATAGAAATAGATATGGAGCACGATTTCCATGACAGTGCTGCCCTTGATAAATATATTGAAATGGGCTTTGGTAAGGTGATTCTTAAGCATATAGATACAACAGAAAAGATGAAAAAGGCTATAAATGATACAAAGGAAAAGGTTATCATTAGAGACAGCTTACAGAGACATGATATCGTATCTGTAATGAAGGAATTTGATGTTGAGGCTATAGCTACTAATTACTATGAAGAAAAGAATATTAACAGAGCTAAAAATGTTTTAAATGAAAATGGAATTGAGGTTAATCTATTTAAGAGCAGCCTTTCCTTCTCTGATTTTAAAACTGATGAAAAGGGTCTCATTCCTGTAATTGTGCAGGATTACAGAACTGATGAGGTTTTAATGCTTGCCTATATGAATGAGGAATCCTTTAATAAAACCTTAGAAACAGGTCTTATGAACTATTACAGCAGAAGCCGTAATGAGCTTTGGCAGAAGGGTGATACTTCAGGACATTTCCAGTATGTAAAACGTTTAGATATCGACTGTGACAATGATACCCTTTTGGCTCACGTTCGCCAGATTGGCGCTGCCTGCCATACAGGCAACAGATCCTGCTTCTATACCAATATTGCAAAGAGAGATTATGTAGAGCTTAATCCTTTAAATGTTCTTATGGATGATTTCAAGATTATCGAGGACAGAAAGAAAAATCCTAAGGAAGGCTCCTATACTAATTATCTTTTCGATAAGGGAATCGATAAAATTCTTAAAAAATGTGGCGAGGAGGCAACTGAGATTACCATCGCTGCCAAGAATCCTGACAAGGAAGAGCTTAAATATGAGATTTCTGATTTCCTCTATCACATGATGGTTCTTATGGCTGAAAAAGGCCTTGATTGGGAGGATATTGCAAGAGAGCTTGTAAACAGGAGATAAGAGTCTATGGAGATAGAAAAGAAGTTTCTTGTTAAGGATGTTCCTTTAAATCTTAGTGATTATGAGAGTTATGACATGGTTCAGGCTTATATAACAAATGATCCGGTTATTAGAATTAGAAAGAGAGTATTATGTAATATGCCAAAGGCTGATAATACTAATGTTTCTAATTTAAAGGCTGAAGATTCATTTATTCTCTGCTATAAGGATAAGGTTAAAAGTGAAGAAAAAATAAATGTCAATCACGAGATAGAATTTCCTATTACAGAAGATGCCTTTAACAGGCTTCTAGAAAAGAAAACAGGTAAGGCAATCGAAAAAACCCGTTATCTTATACCTTTAGATGAAAAGCATAAGATAGAGCTTGATATATTTCATGGAGAGTTAGAGGGTTTTAAGATGGCAGAGATTGAATTTGAAAATGTGGAGGAATCCAAGGATTACAAGGTCCCTGAGTGGTTTTTAAAAGACTTGAGCGGAGATTATCATTTTACAAATTCATATATTTCTCAATTTGGAATTGATAAATGTATACAAGTATGTTACAATACAAACTTGTGATTTATAAATGCATTTTTTGTTAATTAAATGTGTTATGGAGGTTAAAAAATGTATAAAATACTCAAAAAAGAATATCTGGCTAATAACATTTGGCTCATGGAGGTTGAAGCTCCACTTGTAGCTAAGTCATGTCAGGCGGGACAGTTTGTAATCGTTAAGACCGACGAAAAGGGAGAGAGAATTCCTCTTACTATCTGTGATTATGATAGAGAAAGAGGAGTTATTACCATAGTTCTCCAGGCAGTTGGTGCTTCTACAACAATGATGAAGGATTATGAGGTTGGCGAGTGCTTCATGAATTTCGTGGGACCACTTGGTCGTCCTTCAGATCTTTGCGAGCTTACAGTTGATGAGATTAAGAAAGAGAATATTCTCTTTGTAGCAGGTGGTGTTGGTACTGCACCTGTATATTGTCAGGTTAAGTGGCTTAAGTCAATTGGCGTAGATGTTGATGTTATTATCGGTGCCAGAACTAAAGATATAATTATATTTGAAAAGGAAATGGAAGAGGTTGCAGGTAATCTTTACATGTGTACTGATGACGGTTCATATGGTTTCAAGGGTAATACCTGTGATATGATAAATGAACTTGTTAAGAATCAGGGTAAAACCTATGACAGAGTTATCGCTATAGGACCTATGATTATGATGAAGTTCGTATGTATGCTTACTAAGGAACTTGGTATCAAGACTGTAGTAAGTATGAACCCTGTAATGGTTGATGGTACTGGTATGTGTGGTGCCTGCAGATTACAGGTTGGTGATGAAGTTAAGTTTGCTTGTGTTGACGGTCCTGAGTTTGACGGACATCTGGTTGATTTTGATCAGGCTATGAAGAGACAGGCTATGTACAAAACTGAAGAGGGAAGAGCTTTACTTAAGGTTCAGGAAGGCGAGACTCATAAGGGTCGTTGCGGTACCTGTGACTAATATTTTAAGGCTTAAAAAGGCTTAATAAGCATTTCTAAAGACAGTTTTTAGTCTGATTAAAAGCATTAACTATAAAAAGAAACAAAGCTATAATTATTAATTATATGCATATAACTACGGAGGTTAATTATGGAAGTAGATGTTATGAAAAGAGTGCCTGTCCGTGAGCAGGATCCTTTAGTAAGAGCAGCAAACTTTGAAGAGGTTTGTTTAGGATATAATAAAGAAGAGGCTGAAGCAGAGGCGACTCGTTGCTTACAGTGTAAGAATCCAAGATGTGTACAGGGATGTCCTGTTAGTATTAACATTCCTGCATTTATAGAGCAGATTAAAAATGGTAATCCTGTTGGTGCCTATGACGAATTAAGCAAATATTCTGCACTTCCTGCAGTTTGCGGTAGAGTTTGTCCACAGGAAACACAGTGTGAATCAATGTGTGTAAGAGGTATCAAGGGTGATGCTGTTTCAATCGGTAAGTTAGAGCGTTATGCAGCTGATACAGCTCGTGAAATGGGTGCTAAGCCTAAGGGAGCTGATACTAAGAATGGTAAGAAGGTTGCTGTAATCGGTGCCGGTCCTGCAGGTCTTACCTGTGCAGGAGACCTTGCAAAGAAGGGTTATGAGGTTACTATATATGAGGCACTTCATAAGGCTGGTGGAGTTCTTTCTTATGGAATTCCTGAGTTCCGTTTACCAAAGAGCAGAGTCGTAGATCCTGAAATTGAAAATGTAAAGAGTCTTGGTGTTGAGATTGTTACAGACGTAGTAATCGGTAGAACACTTACTATAGATCAGTTATTTGATGAGTTACATTTTGATGCTGTATTCGTAGGTTCAGGTGCAGGTCTTCCAAGATTCATGGGAATCCCTGGAGAGAATGCTAATGGCGTATGTTCAGCTAATGAGTACCTTACAAGAAATAACCTTATGAAGGCTTTTGATGAGGAATACGATACACCTATAGCAGCTGGTAAGAATGTTGCAGTAGTAGGTGGTGGTAACGTTGCTATGGACGCTGCAAGAACAGCTAAGAGACTTGGTGCTAATGTTTATCTTGTATATAGAAGATCTGAGGCAGAGCTTCCAGCAAGAGCTGAAGAAGTACATCATGCTAAGGAAGAGGGAATTGATTTCAGACTCCTTTGCAATCCTATAGAGATTAATGTAGATGAGAATGGTAATGCAAGCGGTATGAAGTGCATTAAGATGGAGCTTGGTGAGCCTGATGAGTCAGGAAGAAGAAGACCTGTAGAGGTTCCTGGTTCTGAATTTACACTTGATGTTGATACAGTTATCATGTCACTTGGTACTTCACCAAACCCACTTATTTCTTCTACTACAAAGGGCTTAGAGGTTAATAAGAGAAGATGTATCGTAGCTGAGGAAGAAACCGGAAAGACAACTAAGGAAGGTGTATATGCCGGTGGTGATGCAGTTACAGGAGCAGCTACAGTTATCCTTGCAATGGGTGCCGGTAAGAAGGCTGCTAAAGCAATTGATGAGTATTTAACTAAATAATTTTTATTAATAAAAATTGTAATTTAAAGTAGAAAAAACTTATAAAAAACATTAAAAATACCTATAAATAAGCAATAAAAAATAGCACAAAAATCAAGTGTTTTTTTACAAAAAATATAAAGCTTTGTATAAAATGCAAAAAAACAAATTGATTTTTTAGTGAATAATTATTGAAAATTTAACATAACAAGGATGGTCAAAATTGATATTTGACATCCTTGTTATTTTTTTGTTTTTAATGCGAAAAATTTTGTTAAAATTGCACAAAATATTTCCCGGGAATTAGAAAAAAATAAGAGAGAGAAGAAGAGGAGATTCTTATAGTTTTCAAAGAGAAATTTTTTAGTTTTTAAATCGTTGTAAGTACTATGAAATAAGGGTTTAAAAGAGGTAACAAAAAGTTATTTTTGAGAAGTTTTGGAGAAATTTAATCCAGAAATTTTCTAAAAAATTAGGTAAAAAATAGACAAAAAATATGGTTGTAAAAATCTTTAAAATTATTTTTTTAAAAGAAAAAACTTGCAACTTTTATTTAATAGTTATATACTATACTTGTTTTAAGGGAAATGGCGAGTAAAAATTTATAAAAATTTGTTAGAACTAATCAATCTTTTTTTAAAGAATTGATTTAAAAATATTCACAAAGTTTTTTAAGAAAAAGGAGATTAAAAACATGGCAGTGAAAAATGATGTAAAGAAGCCTACAGATGTAAAGACAGCTGCAGCTAATATTATGGCAGCTAAGAATGCAAAGGCTGAGGAAACAAAGACAGAGGCTAAGAAGCCAGCAGCTAAGAAGGCAACTGCAGCTAAGAAGGCAGCTCCAGCTAAGAAGGCAGCTCCAGCTAAGAAGGCAGCTCCAGCTAAGAAGGCAGCTCCAGCTAAGAAAGCTACTACAGCTAAGAAGGCAGCTCCAGCTAAGAAGGCAGCTCCTGCTAAGAAGGCAACTGCAGCTAAGAAGACAACAGCTAAGAAGGCAGTTGAGAGAGTTGATAAGTTAGTAGTTCAGTTTAATGGTAGTGATATCGTTGACGTGGCTGATGTTAAGAAGAGAATTGAAGAAGTATTTGTAAATGAGGGACATAGAGCTTCTACAATTAAGACTCTTGATGTTTACTTCAACCTTAATGAGAACAAAGCTTATTATGTAATCAATGGTAAAGAAGAAGGAAAGTTTGTTGAATTCTAATTCTTACCGGAGATAGACTAGATGTAACTTATAACCGGATGGTATTTATACTGTCCGGTTTTTTTTGTATTTTTATGATTTTATTATAGTTTTTTTTAAATACATATTGATTTATTTTTTATTATAAACTATTATAAGTAGTGCTGACTTTTTTTAGTCAGTAGTACTATTATAAATTATTGAAAATATTATGCTTTATCATAAGCATTTTATATAGATAATTAGTTGAAGCTTGCATATAAATTATTGGTTTGAAAATTGCATATTAAAACTTGTTAATTTTAAAGTTAATTTTGAAATGGATAATTTATGTTTTTAAGGAGGTTTTGTATCATGGAAAGAAGATTATTCACTTCCGAGTCAGTTACAGAAGGACATCCTGATAAGGTTTGTGATAATATTTCAGATGCGATTTTGGATGAGTTATTAAAGCAGGATCCATATAGTAGAGTTGCTTGTGAGACCTGTGCAACCACAGGATTTATCCTTGTTATGGGTGAGATTTCATCTAAGGCAAAGGTAGATTATGAGAAAATAGTTAGAGATACTGTTAAGAGAATTGGTTATGATTCTGATGAGAAGGGTATCGATTATAAAAACTGCGAGGTTAAGATTAAGCTTGATGAGCAGTCTTGTGACATTGCCATGGGTGTTGATAATGCTATAGAATACAGAAATGATGATTCTGAAGCTACTATCGAAAGCACCGGTGCAGGTGACCAGGGTATGATGTTTGGTTATGCAACTGATGAAACACCTGTATATATGCCATATCCTATTTATATAGCACATAAGCTTACTAAGAAGCTTACTGATGTTAGAAATGAGGGTGTTATCCCTTATCTTAGACCGGATGGAAAGAGTCAGGTTACAGTTGAGTATGATGAGAATGATAAGCCTGTTAGAATCGATGCAATTGTAGTTTCTATACAGCATGATCCTAACGTAACTCAGGAAGAGCTTCATAAGGATGTTAAGGAAAAGGTTATTGATGCTGTTATTCCTGAGAATATGGTTGATGAGAATACAAAAATATATATAAATCCTACAGGAAGATTTGTTATCGGTGGTCCTAATGGTGACAGTGGTCTTACGGGAAGAAAGATTATTGTAGATACCTATGGGGGATTTGCCAAGCATGGTGGCGGAGCTTTCTCAGGTAAGGATTGCACTAAGGTTGACCGTTCTGCAGCTTATGCTGCAAGATATGTGGCTAAAAACCTTGTAGCTGCAGGCCTTGCAAAGAAGTGTGAGATTCAGCTTTCCTATGCTATCGGTGTGGCAAAGCCTACTTCTATATCTATCGATACCTTTGGAACAGGTAAGTTAAGTGATTCTAAGCTTCTTAATATTATCAGAGAAAACTTTGATTTAAGACCGGCAGGAATTATAAAGATGCTTAACCTTAGAAAGCCTGTATATGGTAAGACAGCAGCTTATGGTCATTTTGGTCGTGAGGATGTGGAGTTACCTTGGGAGAAATTAGACAAGGTAGATGTTCTTAAGAAGTATAATTAAGATTAATGAATTTTAGAGTTTAAAAGCTCTACAATTTAAATCAAAAACAAAAAAATAATAAGGCAGAAATCTTATATTTATTAAGGTTTCTGTCTTTTTTTTATTGAATTATAAGGCTTAATATAATAAAATATAATTACTAAAAATGAATCGAAAAAACTATATAATATTTTAATATAACCGGAGGTTGCATATGGATAGTAAAATTTGTGATGGAAAGCTATATATTTATCTTAAAGGGAGAATTAGTTCTGAGAATTCTTCTGACATGGAAAAAGAGGCAGAGGCTATTATAAATAAGAATCCTAATATGGAGACTGTTATAGATGTTAATGAACTTATATATATTTCAAGTGCGGGACTAAGGGTTTTATTGCGTTTAAAGAAGGAAATAAAAGGTGATGTGATTATAGTTAATGCAAGTCCTGAAATATATGATATATTCGAAGTTACAGGCTTTTCTGATATTTTTGATGTTAAGAAAAAGCTTAGAAATATAAGTATAGATGGTTGTGAGATAATTGGTGAGGGAGCTGTTGGAACGGTTTATAGAATTGATGAGGATACCATAGTTAAGGTTTATAAAGAGGGTATCTCCATGGAGGAAATTAACCGTGAAAATGAAATGGCCAAGAAGGCATTTTTAATGGGTATTCCTACGGCGATTTCCTATGATGTGGTAACGGTGGGAAATAGCTACGGTACAGTCTTTGAGATGATTAAAGCTGATAATTATAATGAGCTCATTAGAGAAAATCCTGAGGATAAGGAAAGAATCGTAAGGGAGTATGCAATGTTTCTTAAAAAGATTCATAGTGTGGATATGACAGGTACGATTCTTCCTGATATGAGAGATATATTCGTTTCATTTATTAATGAGATTGGTGACATTTTGCCAAAGGATTTATCTGATAAGTTAATCCGGCTTATAAAGGATATGCCTTCCTGCATGAGGGTGGTTCATGGGGATGTGCAGATGAAAAATGTAATGTATGACGGTAAGGAACCTCTTCTTATAGATATGGATAGTCTAAGTGTGGGAAACCCTGTTTTCGAGCTTCAGGGCCTTTATATTAGCTATAAGCTCTATGAAGAGGATGAAGAGGGCAATACCTTTAAATTCCTTGGAATAACTAAGGAAATGGCAGATTACATATATGATAAGACTATGGAGTATTATTTTGAGGGGAAAAGTGAAGATGAGAAAAGAGATGCCGAGATAAAAATAAGAATAGTTGCATACATTCGTTTCCTGCATCTTGTAGCCGTTAGAAATATAGGCTTACCTTCGTTAAAGGATATTCGTGTAGAGCATACCATAAGTCATCTTTATGAGAATTTAATGAAGGTCACAAATCTTCAAATATAGGCGCTTTTGTATTGAAAAAATGCTTAAAATGTAGTATTATAGCATTATAGTATTGGTTTACGTTAGGAGACGTAAGGAGGTATAGTTTATGAGTGCAGCACTAATTTTAGTAGTTGATGACGATCCGGAGATTGCAAGACTTGTTCAATTATCTCTCGAGGAGGAAGATTATCAGGTTCTTGTAGCTAATGATGGGGAAACAGCTCTGGAACTTTTTGAGGCTAACGAGGTAGATCTTGCGATTCTTGATATTATGATGCCTGGCATGGATGGTAATGAGGTTTGTAGAAGAATCAGAGAAATCAGTCACATTCCTATTATTATGTTAAGTGCAAGAGGTACACAGTTTGACAAGGTTTCAGGTCTTGATAATGGAGCTGATGACTATGTAACTAAGCCATTTGACAGCATGGAGCTTATAGCAAGAGTTAAGTCGCAGCTTAGAAGATATAATGAACTTGGCGGTTCTGAGGTTTTGAATTCCGGTGAGATTAAAATGGAAAACCTCTGGTTAGACAGAGATGGAAGACAGGTTAAGGCCTATGGAAAATCTGTAGAGCTTACACCTATTGAATTTGACATTTTATATTTTCTTGCTTCCCATCCTAATACTACCTTTAGTACAGATGAGATATTTGAAAATGTGTGGAAGGAAGAAATCTATCAGATGAGTAATACCGTTATGGTTCATATCAGAAGACTCCGTCAGAAGATAGAACTCGATCCTAAGAATTCTGAGATAATTAAAACTGTTTGGGGAGTCGGCTATAGAATTGAGAAATAATTTGTAATTAAATGTTTATCCATAATCCCTGCATTTTTTGTGGGGATTTTGTGGTTTGATGAGTATTAATAAATATTTATAAAAAGGATGATTAAGTAAATTGAACAGAAATATTTTTGAAAGTGTGAGATTAAAGCTTATTCTTTACAGTGGTCTAAGCTTTATACTTACCTTAATTACAGAAGCTATAATTACTGTTCTTATATATATTATATCATCTGGTGCAGGTAGCGATGTAAAAGGCTATGGAATGAATGCCGGAGATATTATGAGAATAGAATCTTCTGTTGGAAAAAATTATAGCATTTCTGATAAGTCAGGCTTTGGGGAAAGACTTAACCTGGCCTTTGGAATAAGCCCTAATATGCTTACAGCAATTATTATATTTTTAATACTTGCGGGAATATTTTTCTTTATATTATATTTTTCTATATTTTCAGGTAGGTTTATGAGGGATTTATCCAAGGTTTCCGTGGAAATTAAAAACATTTCAAGTGGTGATATGATTGAAAAACTGGAGGTTAATCGTAATGATGAAATAGGCGATATAGCTGACAGTGTTAATGAAATGATAGATAAGATTAATGAGCTTGTGAAGTCGGAAAGAGAGGCCCTTAAGACTAATAAGGATCTTATAACCTGCGTGGCTCATGATCTTAGAACGCCCCTTACATCGGTTATTGGCTATATTAAGCTTGCGGTGGATGAGGAAAAATATTCTCAAGAGGAGAGAAAAAATTTTGCAGATATTGCTACTGAAAAGGCTAAGAGATTAGAGAGTCTTATAGAGGATCTTTTCACCTATACCAAGTTTATGAGCGGTGAGATTAAGCCTATGCTTATAGATATCGATATAGTGCGTCTTGTAGAGCAGATGATAGAGGAGTTTTATCCTATATTTGACGATAACAATTTAGAAATCAGCTATAAGAAAAATGCTAATGCCTGCAAGGTAAATGTAGATCCACAGCTTATTGCAAGAGTTTTAAGTAACCTTTTATCCAATGCCGTTAAGTATGGTAAGGATGGTAAGAGAATTGATATTATTTATAAGCTATTTGATGAAGGTATGTATATAAGCGTTACTAACTTTGGTATCGTTATTCCTGAAGAAAGTATTGGTCATGTTTTTGAGAAGTTTTACAGAGTTGAAGATTCAAGATCTACTAAAACTGGTGGTACGGGACTAGGTCTTAATATCGCCTTAGAGATTGTAAGACTTCACGGAGGTGATATTACTGTAACTAGTGATATTACAGGAACTACCTTTAAGGTATTTCTTCCTGCAAGTATTATTGTGGAAAGTGATGAACCGGGAAAAGATATTAGTTAGGTGTTAATGTGTATTTAACCAGGTAAGGATTATAAACATAAAGAAGCAAGGAGTAAGAAGTTGAAAGCTATATTTAAAAAATCTAATTCATTATATAAATTAAATATTTTAAGTGCATTTGTCTTTTTATGTGGCTTTCTATGCGTTTTTATCCTTTCCTGTCTGTTTTCTTTTGGGATAAATTCTAAAAAGGTAAGTGCCAAGAAAAAGGTTACTGAAGAGTTAAGCATAAGCAAGCTCTCAGACGGTATGAATGTTAAGATAGGAGATAATACTATCTCTGCTTATGTTTCCTGCAAAAACTATGAATATATAAAGTACGGAAGATATATGAATCTTACCGTTAATATTATAAACCAGAGAGCTGAGGATTTTTCCGGCTATCTTAGAGTAGAGCTTCCCGGTGGTAAAAATACCATGTATCAGAAGGAGGTTTCTGTTAAAGCTCAGAATGAAAATGAGGTAAATTTTGTATATCCTGCTGAGTTTAATGAGAATTATTTTTATTTTTCTCTGGTAGACAGTAGGGATGTAACTATTGATAAAAAGGCTATTGGCCTCAATCTTACAACCTATAGTGACGTATGTTATATAGGTGTTATTTCTGATAATGAGGATTCAGTTTCCTATATGAAGAGAGGTGATACAGAGCTTTTCTTCATAGATGAATTTGACATTTCATCTGATTACAAGGAGCTGGATATATTCGACGTAATCGTTATTAATTCCTATAGTGATATTTACAATATGGATGAGGACAGAATCAATTCCATCCTTATGTGGGTTGATCATGGTGGTACCCTGGTAGTTTCTGCAGATAAGGGGAATTCAGAGACTATTACGGCCTTTAACGGTCTTTTATATAACCTAAGCTCTATAAGTGAGCCTGTTAAGCGTGAGACCAGTTTTGGATTGCAGAATAACCATTTGCCGGGTATTAAGGAGGAACTGGAGTATAACAAAAAGAAGGAAAAGGTAGAGCAGGTTAAGCGCTTTTTAAAGAATAATCTAAGTGCCGACTATTATAAAAAATGGAGCATGGATATTGCAAACTTAGACTCTGACAGTACCCTTCTTTCAAAGTCCGGAGAGATTTACAATGAGCTTGTAAAAATGTTTTCAAAGTCCATGTTAGATGAAAAGCTTTCTCTTAATGTGGATAGCGAAGATGTGGAGGAAAAGAGCTTACAGCTTAAAAGCGAAGAGAAGGTTATAACTCCATTTACCATTCAGAATGCTACAGCTCTCATTAATGAAAATGGTGAGAAGTTGGTTCAGTACATTGATAACGAGCTTGGAAGAGTTATTCTTTTTGAGACAGGCTTATCTTTAAACAAGTCTAACAGGAAGGTGCTTGGTACCCAGATAACTGATATTATTACTAATAACATGTCTTCTGAGGGTAAGTCAAAGCTTAGAAATGAAAGTAGAAATATGGATAATTCTACTGCTTCTTATTACTACATGGAGGGCCTTAAGAAGAATGATAATGACAACCTTCCAAACCTGTTTCTCTATGCGTTAATTCTTATTATTTATCTTTTGATAAATGGACCTGTTATTTTCTATGTACTTAGAAAGAGAAAAAGATTTGCCATGATATGGGCGTCAGTTCCTATGATAGCAGTGGTTTTCAGCGTTCTAATATATCTTTTGGGAGCTAAAACCAGAATTGAGGCGCCGTATTCTAACTACCTTTCACAGCTTAGAATATTAGATACAGGTCAGTCACAGCTTTCAACTTATTTTTCTCTTACGTCTCCTAATAATAAGGCCTATACCATGGACTTTGAGGGGAATCGAGACATAACACCTCTAACACCTGATTCAGACAGAGCTCAGGAGACAGGGGAGGTTAAAAGTACTAAGGTGGCCTATGACTATGGTATTGAATATAATAAGGACGCTACCAAAATCCTTATGAAAAATGTTTATTCCTTTGAGGAGAGATGCTTCTGTGACAGAACTACAGTTAAGACCTCAAATGGTATTAAAACGGATATAGTTAAGGATAAGGACGATTTCCTTGGAAAAATAGAAAACTCTACCAAATATAATCTCGTTAACTGTTTCTTATATGATAACGGTTATGTGGTTAAGGTGGGAGATGTTAAGAAGGGTGACTCCATAGAGTTTTCTACTAAGGATGAACCCGGATTAAAGCTCACTCCTGAGGATTATGACTATGATCTTGTAAACTTAGGTGCAGTTTTATTAAATCATGAGATTAGCGATAAGAACTATAAATATTCCATTACTGAGCAGCGAATGAGATCACTTATAAGTGCCTATGTCAATTCTCCAATGAACTCTCAGGGAGTATTTATCTATGGTTTTATAGATGGGTATGAGAATGATTTTATAAAGAAATTCGGTGTTAAAAACAGCGGAATTACAGCGGTTTGTCAGGATATAAACTTAAGCTACAGATATGATAACTTTGAGACTATTCCGGACATTTCAAAATTTGCTGTTAACTATGATGAGAATCAGACTGATAGTGTTAATGTATTTGGTGATGATTATGAGGAAATAAGTGTTACCTATAAGCTTCCTGATGGATTTTCTGCCAAATCACTTATATATGATTCAGATCAAAATGGAGAGTTTAATATATTTAATTCTGCATATACTTCTATTTTCTCAGGTAATGTTAAGGTTGTAGACCTTAAGACCAAGAAGAAAAAGACCTTATTTGAAGGTGGTTTTGAGAAGAGTATAGATGACATTTATAAATATATTGATGATAATAATATGTTCACCTTGGTTTATAAGATTGATAAACGAGTGGATGTAGATGATTACAGACTGCCTACTCTTATGATGGCTATCTATGAAAATGAAGATAAGGAGGGTGAGCAGTGATTGAAGTAAAAGATGTTTCTATTGTTTATGATAATAGAATAATTACAGACCGAATCTCCTTTGAGCTTAAGGCTGGAAGAGTTATGGCTTTTATAGGTGAGAATGGAGCGGGAAAAAGTACTACCTTAAAGCTTCTTGCAGGCCTTATAAGACCTGATGGTGGAGATGTTTTATTTAAGGGAGAAAGCATTTATAAGGACTTAAGTGCTTATCAGAAAAAGGTGGGATATATGCCGGATTATTTTGGCGTATATGATAATTTAAGTGTTATAGAATATCTTAATTTTTTCTGTGACATTTATGGAATTCCAAAGAAAAAAATTCATGATGTAACAAACTCTCTTATAGAGCGCTTTGGGCTTCAGAGCTATGTGAATGACAATGTAGATATTCTTTCCATGGGTCTTAAGCAGAGACTTGGTCTTGCAAGAACCCTTATAAATGATCCTGATTTTCTTGTTTTGGATGAGCCTATGTCTGGTATGGATATAGTTTCTAAGCATGAATTTAAGGAGTTTATATTAGATATTCAGGAGGAAGGAAAGGGTATAATTATAAGCTCCCATGCCTTAAATGAGCTTTCAGAGGTATGTACAGACATATGTATAATTGAGAGAGGGCAGATTAAGGCCCTTTCAGACATGGAAGAGATAATGGCAGGAATTAATCTTAAAAATCCTATTTATATAAATGTTATCTCTGATACAGAGAAGGCTGTAGCACTTTTAAAGGAGCGCCCTGAGGTTTTAAGTGTAAGTATAGATGAGAATACTCTTATGGTTAATGTAAAGGGCGGAAAGAGAGTTGAAGCCGATGTGCTTGAAAGCCTTATAGAAAATGGTGTTAAGATATCCGGTTATACCAGGAAAAAGGGTAATCTGGATATGCTGTTTATGAAATATGTAAGCGAAAAGGAGTGGCAGGAATGAAACGCATAAATCCTATTTTTAAAAATAATATGTATGTAAAAGTCCGCTCCATGAAGCTTGCAATGCTGATTCTTATATATGATGCGGTGCTTTTATTTATCGCGCTTTTTGGTTTTGAGATTGGTTTAAATCAAAACCTAAATGATAATATTGATTATTCCACGGCCTTAAAGGTATATACCCTGCTTACCTGTGTGGAGGTGCTTATGGTTATAGCTATAATGCCTTCTCTTACTGCGGTTTCAATCTCTAATGAGAGAGAAAAAAAGACCTTGGATATTCTCTTATCTACAGGTATAAAACCTAGAAAAATAATAATTGGAAAGTTTTATGAGGCAGAGCTTACCATAATGCTTTATATAATTTCAGCCCTCCCTGTGCTTTCCATAGTATTTACCATAGGTGGAATTCAGGTTGCAGATCTTGTAAAATTTTTAATAGAGATTATTACAACCACAGTATTTATAGGTAGTATAGGAATTCTATTTTCTTCACTTTGTAAGACTACCATTCGTGCCATGGTTTCTACCTTTGTGACCATTTTTATCATACTGTTTCTTACTGTGGGTATAGCTGTGGCAGCGGTTTATATCTTTGGTTTTTTCGAAGATAGATTAGCCCAAGGTATTGATATTTCTAAAATTTCCTATATACTTATTATTAACCCTGTTATAGACATATTAGTTATGGTTTTTAAGCAGTATGGCAATATAAATATCATAGCTGAATTTATCGAAAAACTGGGTATCACCACTGATATGATTAAATACTGGAGTCTCCTTAGTGTAATTGCAAGACTCTTTCTTTCATTGGTATTTTTGTGGTTATCCTGTAGGATTATCGATCCTATGAAAAATCGTAAACCACAGAAAGATATTATAGATCCGGAGGATTAGTAGTTTGAAAACGTCAGACTTTTATTATGATTTACCTGAAGAGCTTATAGCACAGGATCCTTTACTTAAAAGGGATTCATCTAAGCTTATGATACTTGATAAAATTACCGGTGAACATAAAACCGATACATTTTCCAATGTTTGTGATTATCTTAAACCTGGTGACTGCTTAGTTATTAACGATACCAAGGTTATTCCTGCAAGACTTTTTGGAAATAGAGAAAATACAGGTGGTAAGGTAGAGGTTCTTTTACTTAAGAGAAAGGATTCTGATACCTGGGAGACTCTTGTTAAGCCTGGTAAAAAGGCGAAGGTTGGCACCACCATTATATTTGGAGATGGTATTTTAAAGGGTACTGTTTTAGATGTTGTAGAAGAGGGTAATCGAATTATAAAATTTGAATATGAGGGGATTTTTGAAGAGGTTTTGGATAAGCTTGGTCAGATGCCACTTCCTCCTTATATCACTCATAAATTACAGGACAGAGACAGATATAATACTGTATATGCCCTTCATCAGGGCTCTGCTGCAGCTCCAACTGCAGGCTTACATTTTACAAAGGAGCTTCTAAAAAAGGTGGAGGATATGGGAGTTAATATTGCAAGAGTTACTCTTCATGTAGGTCTTGGAACCTTTCGACCTGTTAA
>JAILGL010000095.1 GCA_024696825.1 Lachnospiraceae bacterium | reverse complement strand
ACGACCTGTGATTGTGAATACGTCCTCTACTGGCATAAGGAATGGCTTATCTGTCTCACGCTGTGGATCTGGGATGTAAGAATCAACAGTATCCATAAGTTCCATGATCTTGTCGCCCCACTCGCCGTTTGGATCCTCAAGCGCCTTAAGAGCTGAACCCTTAACGATTGGGCAATCGTTGAAGTCATACTCTTCAAGCTGCTCTGTAACTTCCATCTCTACGAGCTCGATAAGCTCCTCATCATCAACCATATCACACTTGTTAAGGAATACAACGATATATGGAACGTTTACCTGACGAGCAAGAAGGATATGCTCCTTTGTCTGAGCCATAACACCATCAGTTGCAGCAACAACAAGGATAGCACCGTCCATCTGAGCAGCACCAGTGATCATGTTCTTTACATAGTCAGCATGGCCTGGGCAGTCAACGTGTGCATAGTGTCTTTTCTCTGTCTCATACTCAACGTGAGCTGTTGAAATTGTGATACCTCTCTCACGCTCTTCTGGAGCTTTATCGATGTTCTCAAAATCAACGATAACGTTAGCGCCACCTGGTAACTTAGTAGCAAGTACCTTTGTGATAGCAGCTGTAAGTGTAGTTTTACCATGATCTACGTGACCAATGGTACCAATATTACAATGTGGTTTACTTCTTTCGAATTTCTCTTTAGACATTTATAAATTTCCTCCTTATTTTTCGGTCTTTACGACCTATAATATCCTTAATCACGACTAATGCTTATTATATTGCATAAAACGTGATATTTCAAGTCTTTTTTTACTTAAATATTAAACCCATAAAATGAGTATTATTAATCAGCGTTCTTATTTGAAAGAACCTTTTCCTGAACACTCTTTGGAACCTGCTCATACTTCTCGAAGAACATAGAATAGTTTCCACGTCCCTGAGTCTTAGAACGAAGGTCTGTAGCATAACCGAACATCTCTGCAAGTGGAACGTAAGCCTTAACCATCTTACCACTTGGGATATCTTCCATACCCTCAACACGTCCACGACGTGAGTTAACGTCACCGATAACATCACCCATGTACTCCTCAGGCATAGTAATCTCAACCTTCATGATAGGCTCTAAGAGAACCGGATTACCCTTCTTCATAGCATCCTTGAAGGCCATAGAACCTGCAATGTGGAATGCCATTTCAGATGAGTCGACTTCATGGTAAGAACCATCATATACTGTAGCGAATACACCAAGCACAGGGAATCCACCAAGGATACCTGACTGAGAAGCCTCTTCAATACCGGCTCCAACTGATGGGATATATTCCTTAGGAATGTTACCACCAACTACAGTTGATTCAAACTTAAATGTTTCCTCACCGTTAGGATCCATAGGCTCAAACTTAACCTTACAGTGACCATACTGACCACGTCCACCTGACTGCTTAACATACTTGCTGTCAACGTCAACAGGTGATGTAAATGTTTCCTTGTATGCAACCTGAGGTGCACCAACCTTAGCTTCAACCTTGAATTCTCTCTTAAGACGATCAACAATGATATCAAGGTGAAGCTCACCCATACCAGCGATGATTGTCTGACCTGACTCTTCATCAGTGTGAACACGGAATGTAGGATCTTCTTCTGCAAGCTTAGCAAGAGCGTCTGTAAGTTTACCCTGTGCATCCTTGCTGTCTGGCTCGATAGCGAGCTCGATAACAGGCTCTGGGAACTCCATAGACTCTAAGATAACAGGATTCTGCTCATCACAGATTGTATCACCTGTTGCAGTAAACTTAAATCCTACAGCAGCTGCGATATCTCCTGAGTAAACCTTATCAAGCTCAGATCTCTTGTTGGCATGCATCTGAAGGATACGACCAACTCTTTCCTTCTTGCCCTTAGTAGCATTAAGTACATAAGAACCTGAATTACATGAACCTGAATAAACTCTGAAGAATGCGAGCTTACCTACGAATGGGTCTGCCATAATCTTGAATGCAAGTGCTGAGAATGGCTCTTCATCAGAGCTATGACGCTCAACCTCATTACCCTCATCATCAACACCCTTAATAGCAGGGATATCTGTTGGTGCTGGCATGTACTCGATAACGCCATCGATAAGCTTCTGTACACCCTTATTCTTATATGCAGATCCGCAATATACAGGAACAGCCTTACAATCAATTGTACCCTTACGAAGTACAGCTTTCATTTCAGCGATTGTAGGAGCTTCTCCTCCATCAAGATACTCAAGATACTTCATCTCAAGCTCTTCATCCAACTCACAAATCTTTTCAACAAGGTTCTCATGCCATTCATCAGCAAGCTCCTTTAAATCATCAGGAATCTCGCCAATGCTAACATCCTCTCCCTTGTCATCGTTATAAATATATGATTCCATCTCAAAAAGATCTATAAGACCTAAGAAATCATCTTCCTTACCAATAGGAATCTGAACAGGAATAGCATTCTTTCCAAGACGATCAATAATTGTCTGAACAGACATAAAGAAATCTGCACCCATTTTATCCATCTTATTGATGAATGCCATACGTGGTACGTTATATGTATCTGCCTGTCTCCAAACATTTTCTGACTGTGGCTCAACACCTGCCTTAGCATCAAATACTCCGACAGCACCATCAAGTACACGAAGTGAACGCTCAACCTCTACAGTGAAGTCAACGTGGCCTGGTGTATCAATGATATTGATACGATGCTCTAAAGCCTTAGGATCAACTTTAAGATGATCACGTAAAGCCCAATGGCAAGTTGTAGCTGCAGAAGTAATGGTGATACCTCTTTCTTTTTCCTGCTCCATCCAGTCCATAGTTGAAGCACCGTCATGAGTCTCACCAATTTTATAATTTACACCGGTATAGTAAAGAATACGCTCTGTAAGTGTAGTCTTTCCAGCATCAATATGTGCCATGATACCGATATTCCTGGTTCTATCCAAAGGATATTCTCTTCCAGCCAAGACTTTTCCTCCTTAAAATATATACAAATATGAAATTATTTAACTTATTACCAAAATACAAAGATATGTTATAACCGCTGTTATATATATTAAATATATAATTACCAACGATAATGTGCGAAGGCCTTGTTTGCCTCTGCCATCTTGTGCATATCTTCTTTACGCTTAACTGAAGCACCAGTGTTATTAGATGCATCAAGGATCTCATTAGCGAGTCTGTCCTTCATGTTCTTCTCGCTTCTCTTACGTGAGAACATTGTGATCCATCTTAATGCTAACGCCTGTCTTCTGTCAGGTCTTACCTCGATAGGTACCTGGTAAGTAGCTCCACCAAGACGTCTAGCCTTAACTTCAAGCTGAGGCATAACGTTGTTCATAGCTTCCTCGAATACCTCAAGAGCATCTTTTCCGCTCTTCTCAGCAACCTGCTCAAAAGCACCATAAACGATCTTCTGTGCAACACCCTTTTTACCATCAAGCATGATGTTGTTTATAAGCTTTGTTACTACCTTATTCTTGTAAACAGGATCTGCAAGAACATCTCTTTTCTGTATATGTCCTTTACGTGGCACGATTCTTCCCTCCTTAACATTATTTAGTAAGCACTTAAACACAGCCGACACTGCATGCTCACCATCATTAATTCATCGGTACTCACTTCACAAAGTGTTACGCACCAGGAAAAATTTCCATTTATGTTATAGTGAAAATTAATTCCGGCACATTTCCATTTAGTGAAATATAAGAAATAATTAATTATTTCTTAGGCTTCTTAGCTCCATACTTAGAGCGGGCCTGCTTTCTGTTAGCAACTCCTGCAGTATCAAGAGTACCACGAATAATATGATATCTTGTACCAGGAAGGTCCTTTACTCTACCACCACGGATAAGAACAACACTATGCTCCTGAAGGTTGTGACCTTCACCTGGGATATATGTTGTAACTTCCATACCGTTTGAAAGACGAACTCTGGCAGTCTTACGAAGAGCTGAGTTAGGCTTCTTAGGTGTAGCAGTACGAACAGCTGTACATACGCCTCTCTTCTGAGGAGAACTAGCGTTAACTGTCTTCTTATTAAGAGAGTTATAAGTAAACTGTAAAGCAGGGGAGTTAGACTTTTTCTTTGAAGTCTTTCTTCCTTTTCTTACTAATTGGTTAAATGTAGGCATTAATTTTCACCTCCTTATATGTATATTTTATGCGCTTTGACGAAGTATAAAATGGCGCACTTCGCCTAACCAAAAAACGCACACTTCTAGTAGTATAAACTTCTAAAGTGTGCGTTGTCAACTTATTTTTTTAAATTTTTTAAGTATTTATGGGATATTCCAAGGAATATCCGGTAATTTTTCCAAAATTTTACCTTTTAATAGGATAAAACTTCTTTAATAAAGTTAATCTCTTACCTTAATATGGGTTTCTCTAAGCTGCTGCTCAGTAACATTACCAGGAGCGCCACACATAAGATCCTGAGCATTACCATTCATAGGGAATGGGATTACCTCACGGATATTTTCCTCATCACGAAGAATCATAATCATTCTGTCGATACCAGGAGCCATTCCTGCATGTGGTGGTGCACCAAACTGGAATGCATTGTAAAGAGCTCCGAACTTAGCTTTTAAGTCTTCCTCTGTATATCCGGCGATTTCAAAAGCCTTAACCATAATATCTAAGTCGTGGTTTCTAACAGCACCACTGGAAAGCTCGATACCATTACATACAATATCATACTGATATGCAAGAATATCCTCCGGCTTCTTCTCGTTCAACGCCTCTAAACCGCCCTGTGGCATTGAGAATGGGTTATGTGTGAAGATATATTTCTTCTCTTCCTTATCATACTCATACATTGGGAAGTCATTGATAAAGCAGAAACGGAAAGCATTTTTCTCAAGTAAATCAAGTCTTGCACCAAGTTCATTTCTGATTTCACCTGCATAAAGAGAAGCATTCATCTCATTATCAGCAATAAAGAAAATAGTATCGATTGGCTTAAGACCAGCCATCTCTCTAATCTCATCCTTCATGTCATCCGGAATAAACTTGTCGATTGGTCCCTTATAAGAACCATCCTCAAGCACCTCAAGATAACCAAGTCCGCCCATACCGATGCCCTGAGCAAATTTAAGAAGCTTTTCATGCTGTCCCTTACTCATCTTCTGGTTAATCTTTATGGCACGAACAGTCTTTCCGTGGAAAGGCTTAAATGTACATCTCTGGAAGAAGTCTGTTACATCGATAATTCTAAGTGGGTTTCTAAGATCAGGCTTATCTGAACCAAAGGAAAGCATAGCCTCCTTATAGCTAAATACAGGATATGGAGCCTCTGTAATCTTTGCTCCCTCAGGTGCAAATTTTTCAAATGTAGCTGAAAGGATTTCCTCACCTGCCTTAAATACGTCCTCCTGAGTCGCAAAGCTCATCTCAAAGTCAAGCTGATAAAACTCTCCCGGTGAACGGTCAGCTCTTGCATCCTCATCTCTAAAGCAAGGAGCAACCTGGAAATACTTATCTATACCTGACACCATAAGTAACTGCTTATACTGCTGTGGTGCCTGTGGAAGGGCATAAAACTTACCCTTAAACTTTCTACTTGGTACTATATAATCTCTTGCTCCCTCTGGACTTGAAGCGCAAAGAATAGGAGTCTGAATCTCTAAGAAGCCCATCTCTGTCATCTTCTGTCTTAAGTAGCTTATAACATTAGAACGGAAAAGCATGGTATCCTTAACCTTTTCATTTCTCATGTCTAAGTATCTGTATTTAAGACGAACATCCTCTCTGGTTTCCTTAGATGTCATAATCTCAAACGGAAGCTGTCTGTAAACCTTACCAAGTACCTTTACACTCTTTGCTTCAAGCTCTATGGTTCCTGTAGGAATCTTAGGATTATAGGTTTCCTCATCTCTAATCTCTATAATACCCTCGATGGAAATGGACATTTCCTTAGTAATACCGTCAAGAAGGCTGGTATCACGAAGCACCACCTGAAGCACACCATACATATCTCTTAAATCGATAAATGATACTCCACCATGGTCACGGATATTTTCAACCCATCCTGCAACCTTTACTTCCTTGCCTACAAATTCCTCTGTAAGCTCATTTAAAAGTACATTTCTATAAATGTTTGCGTATTTCATAATTTACTACCTCTTTCTAACTGATAAGTTATTATGCTTTAAATATAATTTATATTAAATATTTATAATTATAAATATTTCTAAACCTTTTAATAGGTTTTATCTTTAAGCCTCATCTAAATACTTTGTAAGAATCTGATTAACTACATTTGGTGCAGCCTTACCCTGAGTAGCCTTCATGGTCTGACCTACTAAGAAGCCTATAGCCTTCTTCTTACCAGCCTTATAGTCCTCAACTGACTTAGGATTCTCTTCTATAACCTTCTTAATTATAGCATCTAACTCTCCTGTATCAGATACAGTTGCAAGGCCCTTTTCTTCAACATAAGCCTCAGGATCAATGTTATCGTTAAACATAACCTCAAAGACTTCCTTTGCAACAGAACTATTAATGGTTCCCTTATCTGCAAGCTCTATAAGCTTGGCAAGATTCTCTGGTGAAAATCTTATATCCGCTGCATCCATGCTCTGCTCCTTAAGGAGACGCATGGTCTCAACCATAAGCCAGTTAGATACCTTCTTAGGCTTATTGCAAATAGCTGTTGTAGCTTCAAACATATCAGCCATTTTCTTCTCAAGTGTAAGAATATCTGCATCATACTCAGGAAGACCAAACTCTTCCATATAGCGTTTCTTCTTCTCAGGAGCCATCTCAGGCTGATTAGCTCTTATATTCTCAATCCATTCCTCACTAATATGAATTGTAGCAAGGTCAGGGTCAGGGAAATATCTGTAATCCTTGGCATCCTCCTTAGAACGCATTGCATAAGAGGATTCCTTAACATCATCCCAATGTCTTGTTTCCTGAACTACTTCCTTACCCTCTTCTATTAAATCTATCTGTCTGGCTCTTTCACCCTCTATGGCTCTTGCAATAGCCTTAAAGGAGTTAAGATTCTTCATCTCTGTACGGGTACCGAACTTATCGCTTCCCTTTTCTCTAACTGAAAGGTTAACATCAGCTCTCATGGAGCCCTCCTGAAGCTTACAGTCAGAAGCACCAAGATAGGCAATGGTCATACGAAGCTTATCAAGATATGCGATAACCTCCTCTGCAGAACGCATATCAGGCTCAGAAACTATCTCTATAAGAGGCACACCCGAACGGTTAAAATCTACATTAGAAGTATCTTCCCATTCATCATGTACAAGCTTTCCTGCGTCCTCCTCCATGTGAATCTCATGGATTCTAACATCCTTCTTGCCATCCTTTGTCTCTATCTCCACATGTCCATTCCTACAGATTGGTAAATATAACTGAGAAATCTGATAGTTCTGTGGATTATCAGGATAGAAATAATTCTTTCTGTCAAACTTACAGTCACGTGTTATATCACAATTAGTTGCAAGACCTACAGCAATAGCATAGTCTACAACCTGTTTATTAAGTACTGGGAGAGCTCCCGGCATACCTGTACATACAGGGCAGGTATTAACATTTGGCTTTACTCCAAACTTAGTAGAGCAGCCACAGAAAATCTTGGTTTTAGTTGCAAGCTCTACATGAACCTCAAGTCCGATGACGGTTTCATAATCACGCATTATATTACTCTCCTTTCCTTGCTTTTTCTAAAGCATAAGCTGCCTTAATAATATTATCCTCACGGAAGGTATTACCTATAAACTGTACACCAACCGGCATATTGTCACTTGCAAGTCCTGCAGGTACGCAAATACCCGGAAGATAACACAGGTTTACGCTTACTGTGTATATATCTGAAAGATACATTTTTAAAGGATCCTGTAAGCTCTTTCCAATCTCCGGTGCTGTTGTTGGTGCAACAGGGGAAAGAATACAGTCATACTTACTAAATGCATCATCATATGCTTTTTTAAGTAAGGCCTTAGTCTTTAAAGCCTTAATATAATAAGCATCATAATAACCTGAGCTAAGTACAAAGGAACCAAGCATAATACGTCTCTTAACCTCGCTTCCAAAACCCTCGCTTCTACTCTTTTTATACATTTCATGAAGCTCTTCATAATCAGGTGTTCTATAACCGTATTTCACTCCATCAAAACGCTCAAGGTTTGAACTTGCCTCTGCACAGGCGATTATATAATAGGCAGGAATAATATATTCTGAAAGTCCAAGGTTAAATTCCTCAACTACAGCACCCTTGTCTGTAAGAATATCCTTAACCTCCATAACCTTATCATATACATCCTTATCAAGACCTTCTGAAAGGTAGTCAGCAGGAATACCAATCTTTAAGCCCTTAACATCCTCTGTAAGGTATTTTGAGAAATCATAGTCCTGTCTTAAAATGCTTGTTGAATCCTTATTATCCTTACCGCTAATAACCTCTAAAAGCTTAACGCAGTCTGTAACATCATTAGCAATAGGTCCAATCTGATCTAAACTTGAACCATAGGCAATAAGACCTGAACGGGAAACTGTTCCATAGGTTGGTTTTATACCAACTACACCACAGTAACCACTTGGCTGTCTAATGGATCCACCTGTATCAGAACCAAGTGCAAGCTTAACCTCACCGGCTGCAACAGCTGCACAGGAACCACCTGAAGAACCACCTGGAACTCTGTCAGTATTAACAGGATTTTTACAAGGTCCAAAGCAGGAGGTCTCAGTAGTACTTCCCATGGCAAACTCATCCATGTTAGTCTTTCCTACAACAACCATTCCACTATCCTTAACCTTATCCACTGCAGTTGCAGTATAGGTTGATTTATATCCCTTTAAAATATTAGAGCAGCAGGTAGCAGGCTCATTTACTATACACATATTATCCTTAACAGCTATAGGAACACCCGCAAGTGGAGATGTTATTTCTCCCTTATCAATCTTTTCCTGAATACTCTTTGCTTCCTCTAAAGCCTTTTCCTTTTCCATATGAACAAAGGCATTTATCTCTTTATCCTTAGCATCTATAGCGCTATAGGAATCTAAAACAGCTTCTTCTACTGTGATTTCATGATTCTTAATAAGCTCTGAAACCTTAGTTGCTGATAATTCATTTATTTTACTCATAGCATATTCCTCTTTTATATAGTAGTAAATATTTTAGACCTTCTCCAAGGTCTTACTAAATCTATTACAATTATCAATTTATAATTAGTATTAAAATGTATTGTAAATCAAATATTCCAAATGAATCTAATATTAGATAGTCTTAGGAACCACCAGATAATCTTCATTTCTCTCCGGTGCATTAGAAAGAGTTTCTTCATGATAGTCAGGATTTGTAATAACATCCTCTCTAAATACATTTACCGATTCACTAAGATGAGACATTGGCTCTACATTATCAGTATCTAATTCGCTTAATTTATCAATATAATCAAGCATCTCTGTCATGTCGTGCTTAGCTCTTTCTCTCTCTTCTTCATTAAGAGACAGCTTAGCCAGAATTCCTACATAATCAATCATTTCATCATCAATTACAACTGCCATAAATTCCTCCATTTCTGCACTAAAATAATTTTAGAGTCAAAAAAAGTCCCGACGGAATAAATCCATCGGGACGAATATACATAAATATCCGCGGTACCACCCGCATTTATAAGAAGTGTTAAAACACTATTCTCATACAACTTAAAGTCTTAACGCGACCAAACGCACAAGCTTTATAATATAATAACTAATAAAAACCTATGAGCTCAACAAGTGTTCCCATTAAAAACATATGATAAATGTGGGCTTTCAGCCTATGTCCCACTTCTCTAACTATAATCATAGAGGTGATTACTGAGTCTTGTATCAAAGCAAATAAACCATATAAAATACTGATTTAGAATATCACAAAGAAAAGCTAAATTCAAGTGATTTTTATATTGTTTTTCAATATATTTTTAAGAGAAAATACCCCTTGTTTTATAAACTATAACTTTAGTATATAGTTTTATAAAAATAAACCATATTACTTTAAGTACATTTTAAGTATATAATATATAATTTATAGTTGTGTTTTTGTGCAATTTGGTATATATTTTGTATTTTACGCAAAAAATAAACAGTTAAGGATGAATATACATGAGTATAATTAACAAGATTAAACATGAAAGTTATCTTTTATTCGCAGATCCCTATCACTTATTGAAAAATAAGGCTATCGTAAAGGATCGTGTATGGCTTAAGACTGTAATACCTTTCGAAAAGAATGATTATATTGATACAATCGAAACTAATATTACTAACAGACAGCGTACACAGGGATTTTTCGATAATCACCTGGAGATGGCTATAGACCATCTTAAAATGGATCCACAGTATACCTTTAACAGACCATTATATATAAAGAATCCATTTTTACGCTCTCTTCTTACAGGTGTATTAATCTTTACTACCAAGGATAAATGTAAAGTTGAATATACCGTTAAAGGTCAGAAAAAAGCTAAGGATGTCACCTTCTGCGATAACAATCTTACAAAGCATCACAGAACTGCTATCTTTGGATTATATGCAGATGTAATTAATCATGTATATGTTGTTTTAAAGGATGAAAAAGATAATATTATAACTTCAAGAAATCTTAAGCTTCCTGGTCTTCCATTACCTGAGGAGTCACAGGACCTTGTTAAGCCATTAAAGGCAACTGATGAATTTGATACAGATTTTGTACTTGTAACAGGTGGTTATCATGGAGACAGCTTTATGATGGATGAGGCTGGTAATGTAAGATATTTCCACGATTATAAGCCACAATTTTATGGGGTATATAATCTCGATGATACTAATTTCATATTTCCAACAAGAGGTCAGAGAAGGGCCGAATTTGGAAATGGACATTCCATAGTAAGCTATGTTACAGATTTCTTTGGCAGATATCATTATACCCTTCTAAATGAAAAGGGTTTCCATCATTGGAGTACTATGGTTAATAAAGATGACACTATTTATATTCTTTCATCTTCTCTTTATGATGAAAACATGGAAAACTCCATTATGAAATTAAATGTTAAGACCGGCGAAGTCTTAGAAGAATATAATATGAACGATTATTTTGATGACACCTATAAAACTAGAAATGACTGGTGTCACGTTAACTCAGTTCAATATTTAGAAGAAGATAATTCTCTCATATTATCCATGAGAAATATTCATACAGTTGGTAAGTTTAATTTGGATAAGCCGGGCTTTGAATGGTTAATTGCAAACCCTGATTTTTATAAGGATACAGAGCAGAAGGACTTAGTTCTTACTCCTGATACTTCTAATCTTTCAGAAGATTTCTCCTGGTTCTTCCAGCAGCATTGTGCCATGCCTATTAAACCTAATAATGGTGATAAAAACAGATTATATGTAGCTATATTTGATAATCATACAGCTAACAGACGTCCTGTATCATACTTTGATAAGGACAAGCATTCATATGCTCTTGTTTATTCCATAGATGAGAAGAAAAAGGAAATTCGCCTTGAAAAGCGTATAAAGCTTCCACTTGCTCAGACCAGATCAAGCGTAAGATATGAAGAAAAAAGCAACAGACTTTTTATATGTTGTGCCAACAGACGTGATAAGGATTATGAAAGCCTTGGTGCCATGGTATTTGAATACGATTATGACACCTGCGAGATGATCAGTCAGTATGAAATTAAAAATGACTGTTTCCAAGCTTTCCCTGTATCACCTAATATCACAGAACTTTCTTCTTCACTTCCGCATCATGATACCTACAGCGTAGGTAAGGTATGTGATCCATATAAGCTTGAGAAGGATAATGAAGACTATGATCTTATTGTAGATTCATTAATTAAAAAGACCTTAAAAACAACTAATGTAGCTGAATCTACTGATGAGTTCTTACAGGTTATGGATTTTAGATTAGTTGGTGATCTTTTACAGATTTATGGAAAGGACCACGATTTCCAGAAAATAATTCTTTATAATAAAGATGATATTTATGTGCAGGACTTTACTGATTCTTATCAACCTTTACCGGTCTTCTACAACGAGGTTTATTATCAGTCAATGCCTTTAAATATTCTTAAAAAAGCACATTATAATATTGCTATTAAGTATGAAGGAAAGATTTATACTTCAGACTATTATATTACCTTAAGTTAATTAACATAAGCTTAATAAGCTTACTCAAGAAAGCGAATAGAAAAAAATGAGAATATTAATATCTGTAAATAATAACAAAAATGAGAAAAGAATAAATGACATTTTAAATACTAATGGTTTTTCAACTGACAGAGTTAAGACATATAACGAGACATTAGAATATCTTGATACAGGTATATATGATGCTTTGGTAATTTCATCATCAAATCCTGAACCAAAGGGTCTTAAGCTTCTCAAAAAATTAAGAAAGGAAAGAAATGAACTTCCTATTCTTGTAATATGTCCAAAGGACTCTCCTATGGATGTTGTAAATGCTTTAAATTACGGTGCTGATGACAGTATGGCCTATCCATTTTTTACTGAGGAATTCTTAGCAAGACTTAGAACCATAACAACAGGTAAGAGAATCAGTACTCCTAAGAAAAAGGAAATCACCTATAAGGACATTAAGCTTAACCGTATTACTAATGAGCTTTTAAAGGATGATAAAGCTTCAAAGCTTACTAATAAGGAATATCAGATTATCGAACTTTTACTTCTTAACCCTGAGGTGCCAATTACCACAGAGGCATTTATGTCTAAGATTTGGGGTTATGAATCAGAGTCAGGCTACAGCGTAGTTTGGAGTACTGTTACCAACCTTAGAAGAAAGCTTAAAAATCTTAATTCTGAAGTAAAGATTGAGCTTAGAAGAAATATCGGTTATACATTGAAATAATCTGATCTAATAAAACAAATAATAAAATAACAAATCCCGGACAAATATTTGATATGTACCCCTTTTACTGGACATCCAGTGAAAGGGGTATTTTTATGCGCTATAGTTATGAATTTAAAAGGAAATGTGTTGAAATGTATCGCCAAGGAATCCTTCCCGATATTCCTGAGGGCATTTCAAAAAGTGAGTTTCAACATCAAATTCGAAAATGGACAAGAATTGAGGAAGCTCAGGGGCCTGATGCACTAAAACGAAAAGGTTCAAACAAAGTCTGGACGCCAGAAGAAAAGTTGTTTCTTGTTTCTAAAGTCATTGCTGGAGAATCAAACAAATCAGTATCACTTAACGCAGGAATTAGTGATGGGATGCTTTATCAATGGGTTCACAAATACAAGATTTATGGTTATAATGGTCTTATATCAAAACAGAAAGGTCGTAAACCAAAGGAGCCAGATATGAAAAAGGTAGGAACCAGAAAGCCACCAAAGCCTAATGAATCAGAGTATGAAGAACTAATCCGATTAAGGGCTGAAAATGAATATATGAAAGCTGAAATCGAAGTGATAAAAAAAGAGATCGCCTTGAGAGAAGAAAAGGAAGCTGCG
>JAILGL010000083.1 GCA_024696825.1 Lachnospiraceae bacterium | reverse complement strand
GTGGCTAATGCAAGAAATGCAGCGTTTAAAATGATGGTTTGCGGTAGCATTCTCTCTGTTTTATGTGTATTTATACCGGATATGACAGCGATGATGATACTGTTATGTATTATAATAGTTTTTGGAATATTTGTTTTCCAGATTCCTTTTGTAAAAGGAAATGAGGAGCTTAAGAGCCTTAAAAGAGAGCTCGGTATTAAGGCGAGAGGCGGTACAAAAAGTGCTGATCTTAGAAGTATAAATGCATCGCATGCATTTAAAAAATCCGCAATTATCATTCCTACAGTTATATCTGTTATCGGATTTGCAGTTAGTCTCCTTTATGATTTAAAGGTTGTTAAGTTTGGTAACGGTTCATTTCAGGGAAGCTTCGGACTTACTATTTTTTCGGGTGTATTTTTGTTTCTGGTTTTACTTTTCTGGTTTGTAGCAAGCATTATAGACAATGTTAGAAATGAGATTATTTCTGAAGACAGCGATATAAATGTTAATTATAACAGAGCCAAAAAGAAGATATGGGCAGATTTTAGCATTTGGAATGTCTGGTTAACCGTAATGATAATGATTGCGGGAATTATCTGCTGTGCCTTAGGTGTATTTGAAATGTTTCAAATAATCGGAATCCTTGTTCTTACCGTAGGAATAATAGTCATAATGGCAATTACTTCAAAGAAATTGATGGATTTAAGCAACATTTATAAATTCGAATCCCCATTGGACGACGATGATGATAATTGGAAATATGGAATGTTTTATTATAATCCGAATGATCCACGTCTGAATGTTGAAAAGAGGGCCGGACTTGGTGCTACCGTCAATATGGCGCATCCCGTAGGTAAAGTATTATTAGGGGTTATGGCTCTATCACTTGTTGTGCTTGTGCTTTCACTAACTTATGTTGGTCTCTTAGAAACTACAAAGTTAGACCTTAGAGTGGATAACGGACAGATAGTCTGTCATCAGTTTCGTGATGAGTATAAGATAGATATTGATGACATCAAGGAAATCACATTTAACGAAGATATGAAAGATATAAAAGTCATAAAGATTTCAGGAGTGGGAACCGATAATTTATTAAAGGGGCGTTTTGCCATAAATAAAGACAGCAATTGCAAGACATTTATGAATCCTAAAGTGGGATGCTATTTAAGGATTGTTACGTCCAAAGGAACTTATTATATTACTGATTCCACTGCCGGAGAAACCAGGGAAATATATGATATGGTGAAATAATCAGCTGTAATGCTTAATTCCACTTATAAAAGGTTAAGGCACTATATATAACGAATGAGGAATTTCTCAAATAGTTATATATAGTGTCTTTTTATTTTTTTGGTGTGAAAAGATTTGGTTATCGCCCACGATAAAATATAAGCATTTTTCAAGTAATGTTTCAAATGATACTATAGGCTTAACAATAGATTACAGTTACACGTTGGTAACTCCTTATCTTCAAAGATCAATATGATTAAAGGAAAGTTTTAATCCTGCAACATAAGTTGAAATCGAATCTAAATCTTCGAAGGGAGAGTATATAATTATGACAATTACACAGCTTAAATATGTTTTAGAAATATCGAAATCTTCTTCTATAAGAGAAGCTGCTACAAAACTATATATTTCGCAACCTGCTTTATCAGCCAGTATAAGAGAACTTGAGGAAGAAATAGGTGTTTTATTATTTGATAGATCCAATAAAGGAATCTCAATAACTGATGAAGGGCGAGAGTTTTTGAATTATGTTAAAAAGTTTATTGGTCAATATGAAATATTAGAAGATCGATTCCTGTCTTCTGATAGAGATAATGAAAAGTTTTTTGTTTCAACTCAACACTATAATTTTTCAATAACAGCCTTTGCAAATGTTATTAAAAAACTTAAGCCGGAAAAGTATAGTTTTTCAATTCATGAAACTAAAACCCGTGAAGTACTAGAGGATGTTAGAACTTTGAGAAGTGAAGTTGGAATTATTTCTTTTTCTGGATCTAATAAAAAAATAATTAATAAGATGATTAAGGAATATGCATTGGAATTCGTTCCTCTAATAAAAAGAGATACCTATGCTTATGTTTGGAAAAATCATAAGTTTGCTAAGCGTAAGGAAATCTCACTTGAAGAGCTTAAGGATTATCCTTGTATATCCTTTGATCAAAGTGATGATAGTAATTTTTATTTATCAGAGGAAGCTATGGCAGATTATAATTTTATGAAGATAATTAAGTCTGACGACAGAGCTACTACCATGGAACTAATTGCTGAATTGCAAGGTTATTCAATTGGTTGTGGTATGCTTGCGGGGGATGATGTAATCCTTAAAGGAATGGTTTCTATTAAACTCAAGGAGGAGGACCCGCTTACCATTGGATATATAGTAAGAAAGGGTAGTAAACATTCAATTTATGGTGAGGCTTACGTTAAAGAATTACTTAAATATAAAGAACTATAAAGAACTATTAACGCTTATAAAATAATGGAGGTTATGATATGACATTTACAAATGATATTTGCAATTATATTAGAAGTGGAGAAACTACTTCTAAAAACTTGGGATTGGAAATAGAGCATTTTGTAGTTGATGATAATGGTGATCAGATTAGTTTTGAGTTAATATCATCACTTATAGAAGAAATTGGAAATAATCTTGGTGCATCTCTCTATTATACAGATGGATATGTGGTTGGATATAATACAGATGAGTATTGCATAACCTTGGAGCCTTCATGTCAGTTTGAAATAAGCATTAATCCTTATTACTCAATAGATAAAATAAGACAGGTTTATGATGAGTTTTATAAATTGTGGAAGAATATTTTTGATGAGTATGGATATCATATAGAGACCTATGGAAATCTTCCAAAGGTTGAGCTTGGAATTATTAAGCCTGACGACATTCCATTGTCTCCTAAAAAGAGATATAAATATATGGATAAGTATTTTATGAAAAGTGGAAAATATGGAAAATATATGATGAGAGCATCTGCATCTACTCAAATATCTGTGGATTATTCTTCAGAAAAAGATATGATTAGAAAGCTTCAGGTGTTAGAAAAGATTTCACCATTATTAATGATCATAATGGAGAGTAAAAGTGATATTGATTCAATTCTAGATGGTGAAAGAAAAAAGCCACATTTACATAGAATTCAGGAGTGGGAAGATTTAGATTCTGCAAGGACAGGATTTATATCCGGTTCATTAGATAAGAATTTTGGATATAATTCTATGTCTTCGATTATTTATAACACTCCGCTAATATTACTAACAGATAATTCAAAAACTGTATATGTTGGTGATAAGAGCGCGAAGGATTTGATAAAAGATAAAACCATTGATAATAAGACTTTAACTGATGATAGAAAAAATCAGCTTATTGAGCATTTTATATCTATGGGATTCTTTCATTTTAGAGTTAAAAAATATATTGAAATAAGAGTAGCTGACAGTGTTCCTATTAATAGGGCATTAGGCTATGTGGCATTGATAAAAGGACTCATTTACTCAGAAGAAAATCTGGAAGTATTAGAGAAAGAATTTGAATTAGTTGATTCTATTTCTGAAATCGAGGCTGCTGTTGAAGAGATTGAAAAATATGGCTTTGATGCAATTATTTATAATAATAAAAACACTAGGGAGCTTGTAGATTTTCTGATTGAGTTGTCAAAAAATGGGTTGGATAATCAGGAAAAGGAGTATGTTGATAATGTGCGAAGTTTTTGGAGTTACAGCCAATAAAAAAGTACAACTTAATAATTATTTAAATCAATTTTTCTCACATAGTAACGAAAATCCCAGTGGATGGGGAATTGCTACATTTGATGGAAAAAATGTTTCTGTCGAAAAAGAACCTGTGAGAGCCGATAAAAGTATTTATTTAAAAAGTAAATTAAGAGATGACGTATTTGCGTCGAATTTATTTGGGCATATAAGAAGGGCTACTATAGGCTATGATTCTTATATTAACAGTCATCCATTTACAGCTATAGATGATTTAGGAAGAACATGGACATTAATTCATAATGGAACCATATTTGAAGCACCTGAATTAAAACCTTATCAATATGCACAAGCTGGAACCACAGACAGCGAGCGCATTTTACTATATATTATTGATAGAATAAATAACCAAATTAAAGATGATAATGCTTCCGTAAAAGAACCAGACAATGAAAGATTATATAAATTAATTGATTCAATTGTTGTTGAATTATCCAAAGATAATAAATTAAATATTCTTTTATATGACGGTGAAAACATGTATATTCATAAAAATGCAGAGGGAACTTTGTTTGAAAAAGAGGAAAGAGATGTTACATTTTTTTCTACTAAACCCCTTGATAGAGGTGATTGGAGTGAAGTTGAGCAAAACAGGCTGCTTGTATATAAAAATGGCTCACATATATATTCAGGAACCAAGCATAATCATTCATATGTAGAAGATCCTGAGAAGATGAAACTACTCTACCTTGCATTTTCAGGATTATAAACAAATAAATTAGAGGATTTTCCATAATTTACTTAAGGAAAATCCTCTTTTTTATAATTGTATGATTCGATTTATCATTAGAAAAATTATAGCATAATAGTTTATTGATGTCTTTTAGAGAGTAATACTAATAAGTAGTTATTTTATGTCCGTTTTAGGTTGATATATTAAGAGAAATCAAGTACAATAATATTAACGCAGACCGTGATTTTAATTCATTCGGATATAATTCTCACCTTTAAACACTGTCGTAGATGGGGATTATAACTAAGTAGGGCTTAATTATACGGAGGTTTTTATGATCGATAATAAAAAGGGATTAGTAAATGTTGCATTAATGGTTATGGTTTTTGCATTAATCATTTCTGCTGTTATTCATATAGTATCTGTTATTACCTTTAACAGAGAGAAGAGAAGTACAGAGGGTTGTAATAAAAGTAAAAAAACCTACATGGATGTATATCCAAGGCAGGATTCTACTTCTCCATGGTATAAGCAGGATTTGGATCTTAGAGGCGCTATATATGACGCTTCTTTACATAATAATTCTAAGGATAAATTGCAGTCTTGGACATTTAGATTTGATGTTCAGGATGATTGTTACCTGAATCAGTTTTGGAATGGTGAGGTTGAGGTTCACCAGAATGTTGGAACTGAAGAGGAAGTGGTGGAAAGAGTTAATCTGGCTAAGTTTGACAGAGACAGGTTAAAGCTTGACTATGTTAGCAGAAGTAAGGATTTACTAATTCCACTTAAAAAGGGTGACTATTTTATTTATTATCCATCTAAGAAATTAAAAGAGTATCCACTTGATGCCGGTGATGAAGTTAAGGTGGGTATGATTCTCTATTACAAAGAATCTATTGATGTATCCAATTATAAAATAGATTATTATTATCACAGAGATTTTAATACTGGTATAAGATATAAGATTATATGTATCTTAGCCTTTATTTGTGGTGCTGTACTCATAGCTTATATTACTTCCATATACATTTTGAAAAAAGCTGAAAAGGATATGGAACTTAGAAAATCAGGTCTTTCATGTATGTCTGATTTATATTCAATTATATATATGATTGACTTGAAAAAGGATAAGCTTACTCCCGTGGTTGCAAGTGAAGAGGCTGAGAAGAAGAGGCCTAAGAATATAGGGGCACATGAACAGCTTATTAATCTGTATACTATTGACCCTGTAGATAATTATAAGGAAAATATGATTAAATTCGTTAATCTTACCACTATTAATGAACGAATGGCCGAAAGAAACAGTATATCTACAGAGTATATTTCTAAGGAATATGGCTGGTGCAGAGTTACATTTATGGCAATGGACAGAATGGTGGATAAGCCTGTAGAAAGGGTTCTTTTTACTATCCAGGAAATCGACGATGAGAAAAATGAGAAAGAAGATATGATGGGTAGAATTGAGGCGGCAGAAACTGAAAGAAAAGAGAGAATGCTTTTCCTTGCCAATATGTCTAATGAAATAAGAGAGCCACTTTCAGAACTTTTAAAATATAACGATGAAATCCTTGATAAATCCAAAGATAAAAAGATTATAAAAAGTGCCAAAAATGTAAAAGAAATAGGCAAGATGATGACCTTTATAGTCGGTAATATGATAGATTATTTTAGGGTTAAAAATAATGATTTAGAGCTTAATCCTGTAAAATATACTTTAAAGGAAATGGTAGAGGATATTTATCATACTACGAAGCTTAGGGTTAATGAGGACAAGGTGAAAATTGTTCTCGAAATTGATGAGACACTTCCAAGTGGACTTTATGGCGATGTAGAAAGAGTAAAGCAGATAATTATTAATCTTCTTGCTAATGCTGTTTTACATACTGAAAAAGGTACCATAACTCTTGCAATATATGGCAAGAGAATAGATGAGAAAACTATGCATTTACTCATATCTGTTAAAAATGTAGAAGATAGCGTGGATATGACAGTAAGTGGCTTGAGTGATGAAGAAGTTGAAAAGATGAATGAAAAGGTTTATTTCGAAGAAGGAAATATAGGCGTTAACTTTGCTAAGAGCCTTCTTACACTTTTTGATTCAGACTTAAAAATATCACCTATTAAAGATGACAGTAATAATATTTACTTTGAGATTGAGCAGCGAATTTCCAATGAAAATCCCGTTGGAAAGATACAATAATTTTATTGTGATACTTAAAGGAGTTTGATTCTATGGTGACAATATTTTATGGATTTCTTCTCATAATATCAATTTTTGTATTGATTTATATGGCACAAAAAAATTATGAGAATATTGATATATATTACTGGTCGATAGTTATAATAATTCCTATAGTTATTTTGGGTTATTGGCTTAAAACCAGGGCTACAACAGTTGAAGGTGCTAAATTTACATTTGCATTTATATATCTGGACAGTACAGTGCTTTTAACAGTTATGCTATTTGCAATGATTAGATTTATAGGTGTGAGAGTTAAATCATGGATAAAGGTTATTATTTACAGTATAACTATGGGACATTTATTTATGATATGGATGTGTCTGCAAAACGATCTCTATTATAAAAAAATGACTTTAATAGATACCGGAATGGGTACTGCAACAAAGATGTTAAATGGACAGTTTAAATTTATTCATTGGATTTACCTTGCTATTATGATTCTTGCCATAGTTGTGGTTGGGATTATAGCTCTAATAAAAAGGGGTACTTATTCTAAAAGATCTTTGATACTTTATACTGTAATAACAATTACCGGTTTGGTTATGTATGTTGTTGAAACTGTGCATAGTGTTGATTTTTCATATCTTCCTCTTTTATATGTGGTTGCAGATTTGGCAATAGCCTCTGAGTATGACAGGATACATACCCATGATATTGCAATTATTATATCTGAGCAGGAAAAAAGAGAAAGCGTAAATGGATATATAGCATTTGATTTAAAAGGTAGATTTCTTAGCTGCAATGATAAAGCTTATGAGTTTCTTCCTGATTTAAAAAACCAGGTTGTAGATGCTAAAATTCCTTTGGATACTGATATGGCTGATATTTTCTATGAGCTTATAGAGGACTATGAAAGAGGAATTAAAAGAGATGAAAGAATAAATAAAGAGGATTTTATCTATAACTGCGAGATTAATGAATTCACCATCAGAAAGGATGAAAGAGTTCAGGGGTATCTTTTTGAAATAAGAGATGTAACCAAAGAGCAAAATATGCTGGATATGGTCAATGATTATAACGAGAATCTTAATGCCGAGGTTACTAAGAAAACTGAAAATATCAGGCAGATTCAGCAGAGAGTTGTTCTTGGTCTTGCAAATATGGTTGAAAACCGTGATGATAATACAGGTGGTCATGTTAAAAGAACCAGTGATATCGTAAAATACATAGTCGAAGAAATGGTAAGACAAAATGTATATAAATTCGATGAAATGTTTGCTACAGACGTTATTAGAGCAGCACCTATGCACGATCTTGGAAAGATTACCATTGATAATTCTATTCTTCTTAAACCTGGAAGATTTACTCCTGAAGAATATGAGATTATGAAAACACATTCCGTTAAAAGTGGTGAGATTGTTAGTATCATTTTAAAGGATGTGGAGGAAGATCATTTTGCTGAAGTGGCATTTAATGTTGCAAGATTCCATCATGAAAGATGGGACGGAAAGGGCTATCCTGAGGGCCTTGTAGGAGAGATGATTCCACTTGAAGCAAGAATAATGGCGGTAGCCGATGTCTATGACGCTCTTGTTAGTAAAAGATGCTATAAAGAAGCCATGGATTTTGAAAGGGCGGCAGATATTATGACTGAGGGCATGGGAACTCAGTTTGATCCTAATATGCTTTCAGTATTTATCGGATGCAGACAGAAGCTAGAGCAGTATTATTCATAATTATTTATGATTTATACCAAAAGAAATAACAGGACACTATTAAAGGATTAAATGGTTTAATACATTTAACCTTTATAGTGTCCTTTTTTGTGAGATTATAAAGTTATTAATTAACAAGGCGTGTAAACACTCTTTGTAAGAAGATAATCATCATCACCATTCTTATATTTTAAATAGTCTATTTTTGGACAGCTTCTAACCTTTGCATTATTTCCGGTGTCATCTTCTTTAATGTTATAAGAATTATGCCAAACCATAATGGAAATGTACCAAAGAGTGCAGTCAGAATGAACGGCCATTCTGTCAGAAATCAGCTCTCTTTTGATAGTGTCTTCATCCTTGAGGTGAAGATTAAGCTCCTTAGCTTCTTCATAGAATAAATTCTTAGCCTCTTCATTTGAAAGGTAAAACCAAACAGTTTCATTGTTACTAATTAATTCGCGTATTGTTCTCATATACAACACTCCTTTATAAAATATTTCCTTAAGAGTGCCGATAAGTGAAGCTTTAGAACTTGCAATTATATTTTCATTTACATTTGTAAAATAAAAATAAAAAACCCATCGCTATGATGGGAGTGAATTAAAGATATTTAATATATTCCCATCATTCAAGCTTTAGCACCTTACCCTTTGGCAGGTTGCTGTGCAGTCAACGAGCTTGTCTCTCGTGCACTCTTTATAGGATAGTTTTATGATAACCTATTCCTATATAAATTTCAAGAGAAAATTACCTTAAAAACAGTAATAAATAATTCAAATTAATCTGGACATACATTAATTATAATTAATAAAAACACGTGAAAAATTGAATATGGAGTGAATTTTATCATTTTTTAGCTTTTGTTTTGTTTCTCAAATTATAAAAGGTTAATTTGAATTTGAAAGGAGAACTGCTTATGAAGAAGTTTATTAAACTAATGATTGCTATTTTTGGATTTACATTTATGTTTGCATTTGCAAGTGCAGATGCTAAAGCAGCCCCAAGGCTTAATAGGAAAAGTGCGAGTATAAAGGTTGGTTCGAAGTTAAAGCTTAAGGTAAAGGGTTATAATAAAAAAATAAAATGGTCCAGTACA
>JAILGL010000018.1 GCA_024696825.1 Lachnospiraceae bacterium | reverse complement strand
AAGCTCTGACACAGCAACCTCTACAGCAGTAAAGCCTGCTCGTGTTAAAATAAAATCAGCTAAGAATAATGCTAAGAAAACAGTCCTTGTAAAATGGAAAAAGGTAAGCACAGCTAAGGGTTATCAGCTTCAGTATTCCTTAAAGAAAACCTTCAAGAAAAAGACTAATAAAAGGACTACAGCTCTTAAGCTTAAGGTTAAAAAGCTTAAGAAGAAAAAGACTTATTTCTTCCGCGTTCGTGCCTATAAGGTAGTGGATGGAAAGAAGGTTTATGGGGCTTGGAGTAAGGTTAAGTCGGTTAAGATTAAAAAGTAAAATGAGGAAATAAACATTAAAGTAATATGGAGAGTAATTATGGAGAATAATGAAAAGTATTCTAAAACTCTTAGAGCGGCTCATCAGTTTGTATGGAAGGCATGTATAATTCATGCAGTTTTATATTCTATCTTTGCTTACAGAGCTGAGGATGGACTTGGAGCCGGCATCTTTGAGATAATAAGTGTATGTGTATTTTTAATTGTTGCATTTAAATTAAAAAAGGAGGCAGTCCCTGAGGATTGCCTTGCCATTAGTATTGGACCTGGAACCTATTTTTATTATTTGGCAGATATTTTAATAACATTTTCATCTGCATTTACCAATAATAAATTCTTTATCATTATGAATGGAATAATAGGACTTTTACTGTTTTCCATTGCTACCATTAAGATTTTTTATAATGATAAATACTGGGGATTTTACAACTATTTTGCGGCCATAGTCAGCTTTTTTATAGGGGTTATAGCCTCTATTCCTGTGCCATTTTATAACAGTTCTCTTATTAAAAAAAGGAGAGCTGCTGAAGGAATAACCAAAAAAGCAAGGAAGAAAATGTCACCGACCACCAAAAATATATTGACGGGTGTGATAGTTGCCCTGCCGATATTCTTTATAATTCTCGGACTTTTAGCCAGCGCTGATAAGGTGTTTGGGGATGTTATGACTGGAATATTCGACTTTGTGGATTATATAAATGTTGACTGGTTACTTGAGAATTATATTCTCTTTCCATATATGTTTATTATATACTTTGCCGTTGTATATCTTGTGTTTGCGGCCCTTACTGATAAAAAGGTTAGTAACAGAGTATACACACCTACAAAGTTTGAAACCACTATTGCTGTGGTAGTCTATGTTATGGTGGATTTATTATATGTGATCTTTTCCATCGTTCAGTTTATGTATCTTTTCCAGGGAAAGGTACCGGAGGGATACAGCTACGCAGAGTATGCAAGACAGGGCTTTTTCCAGCTTTTATTTGTGGCTATAATTAACTATTCAGGAATCGTTTTTACTAATGCTCATTATGAGAAAAATGCACTGCTTAAGCTGCTTATGACTATAACATGTCTTGCAACCTATGTGCTTATTGCATCCTCTGCATTTAGAATGGTTCTCTACATTAGAGTTTACAATCTTACATTGCTTAGAGTTCTTGTGCTTTGGTTCTTAGGAGTGCTTTCAATCTTTATGATTGGCTGTCTTGTATCAGTATATTTTTCTAAATGGAATCTATTCAAATACTCCATTGTGGTATTTACATTTTGCTATGCAATCCTATGTTTTGCAGGGGTTGATAACCTTATAGTAAAGTATAATTTTGACAGCTTTAGAGAGGATTATTCTCATGACGAGAGTGTTTCACTTTTAGATTATATTCCTGACGAATACAGGAGCAATTATTCCTATGCCATAGAGCTTGCAAATGTATATAATGAGTACAGTCTATCTGAAACTGATAAGCTTTTGGTAGAGAAATATTTTGTAAAAAATGCAAGAGATTTTTATAACATTAGGGATTATCAAAGGGGCAGGGCTGAGAGTATAGAAATTAAAAAGGAATATAGAATATATACTCCGAAAAAGATAACAAGTCCTATGAATTATAAACGTTATAATTTTGCGGCGGCAGATTTTGTCAGGGCCTTAGAAAGCACCGATATAGAGCTCACAGATCCAAGGATGGCTCCTTAAACCATGAGTAAAAAGCTTATAAAAGCTTATAGAATGCTGGGCTTAACAGAAGTATATATAATTCATTTAAGAAAATGTATATCTTTCATAAACAGAAGATGAAAATTAGAAAAGAGGGCGAATATGAATAGCAGAAAATCTTTATATGATGTAGGGTCCTTTTATAACAAGGGTGGAGTTAATAAGGCGAGCTTTAAAGGCATGCGTTATGTAGTTGAAAAGGTTGAGGATAATCTTGTGGCAAGCTGTTATCCGGATAAATTCTGCATCGAAAAAACTCCTGAAGAGGATATTATAAAAAAAGAGTTTCCGGCAACAGAAGAGGGCCTGGATGAGGTTTATGATTTCCTTGTAAAAACCTATGAGGATGATAAAGAAAAATGGGAAGGCTTCATAGGCTGGAACGGATACGAGGCCTAGAAATTATTTTAATATTTTTAAAGTTTATGCCAAAAGCAATAACGGATTAGAATTAAAACTAATATAGGATATCAAAAAATAGGATAACAATATGAAGAAAAAAGAATTTGTTGAAGAGCTTATAAAAAGGCTTAATGAAGAGTATGGCAAGGATATAAGGTGTTATCTTAATCATGACAATGCCTGGCAGCTTTTATTTGCAACCATTTTAAGCGCCCAGTGCACGGATGAAAGAGTAAACCTTGTGACTAAGGATTTATTCCAAAAATATCCAACCCTTGAAAGCTTTGCAAATGCCGATTTAAAGGAAATGGAGCAGGATGTTAAGAGTACAGGCTTCTACCACAATAAGGCAAAAAATATAATACTTGCGGCTAGAAAGCTTGTAAATGACTATGGCGGCGAGGTTCCGGAAAGCATCGAGGAGCTTACAACCCTTCCGGGAGTTGGAAGAAAGACCGCCAATGTGGTTCGTGGCAACATCTACGGCATTAATTCCATAGTGGTAGATACCCATGTTAAAAGGATTTCCAAGAAGCTTGGCCTTACTAAAAATGATGATCCCGTAAAGGTTGAATATGACCTTATGAAGGTACTTCCGGAGGAAAGCTGGATAGCCTATAACATCCAGATAATAATGCTTGGACGAACCATATGTACAGCCAGAAAACAAAAATGTGAGGAGTGCTTCTTAAGGGACATTTGTAAAAGCGCCAAGTGAAGCTAATTGCAATGCGCTTTTAATTGACAAAGAGCCTAATGTGGCTTAATATAAAGGGGTGTTTATCCTGACAAGTTCTACCTTGTCAGCTTATGTTAAATGCCGTTAAATGCGGTAGTTTTAGGCAAAACCCAATTTGGAGGAAATATTATGAATTTTTTTAAAAAGAAAAACCAGAGAAAGATAGCTATAGTAATTTGCGCAATACTTGCAATTGCAATGATCGTTACATTTATTCCTTGGTCAGCCTTCTAAATAATATTTAATCTGGTTAAAAGTACTCTTTGCCAGATATAATTTACAGATATTATTTAACAGACTAAGCGAGGTTTATATGAAAAAGAAAGTATTGTTAACCACCGTATTTGTGCTTGGTTGCATAGTAGTTATGCTATTATCCGGATATATGATATATGGTGCAAAGACTAATTTTGGCGACAAGTCTCACATTATTAAGGGTGTTAAAATTGAAGGTAATGATGTGGGCGGCCTTAAGGAAAATGCAGCCTTAGATAAGGTATCAGCTTATTCAGATAAGATAATAGACAGACAGGTTAATATAGAAATTAACGGACAGACCGTGGTTGCTACATTTGGAGCCTTGGGAGTCAGCTGTGATGATGCAAAATATGTTGAAAAGGCGACTCTTCTTGGAAAGACCGGAAATGTATTTAAAAGATTTTCTGAGATTAATAAGGCTGCAAAGGGTAAGATAAACTACGATATAGATGTGAATTTTGATGATGATAAACTGGTTTCCTTTGTGGAAGACAGGTTATCCATATTTAATAAAAAGGTTAGGAATTCAAGACTTAAGCTTATAAATGGTAACCTTAGGGCTACTAAGTCTTCAGAGGGTGTATTCGTGGATGTGGATGCCACAGTGGAAGCCTTGAGAAAGCTTATTAAGGAGAATTCCAGTGCAGGAGATGACTTAAGCATCGATGCCGAGGTAGAGATTAAGAAGCCAAAGTATACCAAGAATGAGCTTAGAAAATGTACAGATCTTCTTGGAAGCTTTTCCACCTCCTATGGAAGCTCTTCAGCTGATCGAGCGTCCAATGTACAGACAGCCTGTAAGTATATTAACGGTACTGTGGTTTATCCTGGAAAGACATTTTCCACTATAAAAACCATAAAAGACAGAACCGTTGAAAATGGATATAAGGTTGCTGCAGAATATTCCAGTGGAATGGTTGTAGATGGCGTTGGCGGAGGTGTTTGCCAGGTAGCCACAACCCTTTACAATGCAGTGCTTTTCTCAGAACTTAAGGTGGTTGAGAGATCACCACATTCCATGGTTGTAGCTTATGTGCCACACTCAAGGGATGCAGCCATTTCAGGTGATTATAAGGATTTTAAGTTTAAAAATAATACTAAATATCCTGTTTATCTGGTGGGAAGCGCTTCCGGCGGAATTCTCACCTTTAAGATATTTGGAAATGATACAAGAGCAAGTAACAGAAAGATTGAGTTTGTTTCTGAAGACACAGAGACACTTCAACCTGGAGACCCTGTGGAAAAGGTTGATAAAACCAAGCCTGCAGGCTACAGAGAGGTAACTCAGTCAGCTCATATAGGTTATAAGTCAAAGCTTTGGAAGGTTATATACGTTGACGGAGTTGAGACTAAGAGAGTTCAGGTAAATGACAGTAAATACAATGCAGAGCCTGAATATATAACTGTTGGAAAGGCCGCGGAAGCTTCCCCTTCCCCATCTCCATCCCCATCGGATGATAGTGCAAAGGAAGATAAAAAGGAAAATAAAAAGGAAAATAGCGATTCTGACAGCAGTACGGATAGATAGATGGTGATAAATATTGATAAATAAAGGTTTATTAGAGGGTAAGGATTTTAATATATTGGTTTTAAAAAATCTAAAGGATATATTAGATGAAACCCATATTAATATTAATAATGCCTACACCTGCGGGTACGTCGCGATTAGCACCGGGCTCTATGATTTAAAGAAATATAGCGAGATAGGTCTTTATATGGTAGAAGCATTTTCAAGGGCTATAATATGCGGACTTAAACCTGCTTCGATGGATGTAGAGCTAAGCTTTCCTGCAGATGCAGGTAATGAAGCTTTTGAAGACTTTATTATGATTTTAAGACAGGCCTTTTTGGATTTTAAATTAAGGCTTAATGATATAAGAGTTACATTTGGAGATAACCATCTTCCAACTGTAAGGCTTACGGTATTTTGTGAGGAAGCTAAGGCAGAAAACTCAGGCCAATTAGTGAACACTGTCAAATCAGATAAGTCTGTTAAGTCAGTGTATTTGGATAATACCGACAGCACAGGTCTTATATTTAGTCCTAACATAAAGAATAAGGTTTTACCGGGAGACAGTCTTCTAATGGTGGGAAGACTTATGGAATATACCTCTGTTTTTATGGCAGATGTTTTAAAAAAGCCTATAGAAGAAAAGTACAGTGAGGAATTTGAAAATGCAGTAAAGAGCCTTTATAAATCCTCTGAAGCCTTGGAAAAATCTGTGCTTTTGGATAAAGAGATTAAGCTTATATCTGCTCTTTCTAAGGGAGGCCTTGCAGCAGGTCTTTGGAGAGTTGGAGAGTATATTAAAAAAGGTCTTAAGGTAGAGCTATCAGACATTCCCGTATGTCAGGAAACCATTGAAATGTCTGAGATTATAGACGTTAATCCATATAATATCTATTCTCCGGGTAATTTTTTAATTATAACCCAAAGCCCGGATTACATAGTTGAAAAGCTTGCTAAGAAAGACATATTTGCTACTAAAATAGGCTTTATCACTGATGCTAAGGAGAAAATAATAGTATCAGGTGAGCAAAAAAGCTTTTTAAATGTTAATACAATAGATGAATTTTATAGTATTAGAGATATATAAGAAAGGACGATGCATATGAACAAGGAAATATTAGAAGTTATCAGTAACAACAGTGCCATTCCTCATGAGGAAATCGCTTCCATGCTTAACATGAGTAAGGAAGAGGTGGACAAGGAAATAAAGGCCATGGAAGATGAAAAGGTTATTTGCGGATACCCAACACTTATAAACTGGGACAACACTGATGAAGAGAAGGTAACTGCCCTTATTGAAATTAAGGTTACACCACAGAGAGACATGGGATTTAATAAGGTGGCCGAGAGAATTTATAAGTTTGAAGAGGTAGAGAGCGTATATCTTATGTCAGGTAGCTTTGATCTTACTGTAACCATCGAGGGACGCAGTATGAAAGAGGTTTCCAGATTCGTTACTGAAAAGCTTTCAACCTTGGAATATGTTACAAGTACAGCAACATATTTTGTACTTAAGAAATATAAAGAGCATGGAATTGTAATGGCTGAAGAAAAAACAGGCCAGGAAAGGATGTTGATTACACCATGAGAAATCCAATATCAAGTAAAGTAAGTCCTATTAAACCTTCAGGTATCAGAAAATTTTTCGATATCGTAAGTGAGATGGATGATGCTATTTCCCTCGGTGTAGGTGAGCCTGATTTTGATACACCATGGCATATAAGAGAAGAAGGTATCTATTCTCTTGAAAAGGGAAAAACCTTCTATACTTCCAACTCAGGACTTAAGGAATTAAAGATTGAAATAGCTAATTACATGCAGAGAAGATGCAATTTAAAATATAACTACAACGAAGAGATTTTCATAACCGTTGGTGGAAGCGAGGCTATAGATTTATGCCTTAGAGCTATGTTAGATGAGGGAGATGAGGTTATTCTTCCACAGCCAAGCTATGTTTCCTATGAGCCTTGTATTGTTTTAGCTGACGGAAAGCCTGTAATCGTAGAGCTTAAGGAAGAGGATAACTTCAAGCTTAGAAAAGAGCAGCTTTTAAATGCTATAACAGATAAGACTAAGATTCTTATTATGCCATTCCCTAACAATCCTACAGGTGCCATTATGACACGTGAGGACTTAAAGGAAATAGCTGAGGTCTGTGTAGAAAAGGATATTTTCGTGCTTTCAGACGAAATCTATTCTGAGCTTACTTATTCAGGAGATCACGTATCCATAGCATCCATGCCTGGTATGCAGGAGAGAACCATAGTAATAAATGGTTTCTCAAAGTCCTATGCCATGACCGGTTGGAGACTTGGATTTGTATGCGGTCCTGAGGTTATAATTAATCAGATGCTTAAGATTCACCAGTTCGCAATTATGTGTGCTCCTACCACCAGCCAGTATGCTGCAGTTGAAGCCCTTAGAAATGGTGATTCAGACGTAGAGAAAATGAGAAATGAATATAACCGTCGTCGTAACTTCCTTATGAATGAATTTAAAAGTATGGGACTTGACTGTTTCGAGCCATTTGGCGCATTTTACGTATTCCCAAGCATTAAGAAATTTGGAATGAGTTCTGATGAATTTGCAACTAAGCTTTTACAGCAGGAGAAGCTTGCGGTAGTACCTGGAACAGCCTTTGGTGATTGTGGAGAGGGCTTCCTTCGTATCTCCTATGCATATTCAATGGATGACTTAAGAAATGCACTTAAGGCTTTAAGACATTTTGTGGAAGGTCTTGATAAATAATGATTAATATAGTACTTTTAGAGCCGGAAATGCCTGCAAATACAGGAAATATCGGAAGAAGCTGTGTGGCTACAGGAGCAAGACTCCACCTAATCGAGCCTATGGGCTTTCTTATAAATGACAAGATGATAAAGAGAGCGGGCCTTGATTACTGGGATGACTTAGATGTAACAGTTTACGACTGCTTAGAGGATTTTTATGAGAAGAATCCTGAGGCTCCTCTGAAAATGTATTTTGCTACCACAAAGGGTAAGCACATTTATTCAGATGCAAGCTATGAGGAGGATTCCTATATAATGTTCGGAAAGGAAAGCGCCGGAATACCGGAGGAAATTCTTTCTGAAAACCCTGATAAATGCATAAGAATCCCCATGCTTTCTGAAATAAGATCCTTAAATCTTTCAAATAGCGTGGCCATTGTTTTATATGAGGCCTTAAGGCAGCTTGATTTTAAAGGCTTTGAAACAGAGGGTGAGCTTCACAGACTTACCTGGAAGAAATGATTTTCTCGAAAGAAAATGCCTGTAAGTAAACTAAAAATGTGCAAGAATACTTAGAATTGGTAAAAAATATATAAAATATAAAAAGGCGTAAATCCAAATGATTTACGCCTTTATTAGTTGTGCGCCTAGCGGCGCACGTTTCTAACGGGTTAAAGTCCCGAATCCGCCCGGTAGTGGGAAGGATATAGCCGAAGGCAAGGGTGTCCATCGTGAGGTGGAATCTGAAGGAAGCTGGATGTGGGAACAGAC
>JAILGL010000013.1 GCA_024696825.1 Lachnospiraceae bacterium | reverse complement strand
AGTCTTAATCCGAGTGATGAACCGAGTGAGAGTCCTGAGGCAAGTGAAGATCCTGAAGACCTAAGTGCAAATATAGAGATTAATTACGAGCAGGACGGTTCCGATTATTATATTTATCTGTCTGCTTATGATATAAGTAATTATGAGGACCTTACGGATATTATAGTATCCTGGTCTTATGATTCAGAGCTGGATATATCACCACTTGATGATTTTTCATATAATACTCTTGTTGGTGAAACAAGTTATAAAGAAGGTGGCTGTGTACTTACAGCTAATGCTATAGGAGGATATAAGGAAGCATATTCAGTTTCTGCATCCATTACATTTAACTATACGGATGGTTCCACATTTACACAGAATTCAGATACTCTTTCTATACCGACAATTAGTTCGGATATGGGGGAGGATACCTCAGAAACAAGTAGCGCTGCTCCAACCTCCTATGATGACGTTACCGTAACGTTAACAGCAGGAGATACAAATGAGTATGGATATACAGAGGTAAGAGTAGATGTTAATAATGTTCCTGATTCATCCATAGATAGCTTGGTTACCTGGAATGCTAACGGTAATATTAGTGAAATACAACCTATACAGGATGTGGATACATATGAATCCCTTGATATAGGTGGAGATTACTATATGTACACAGGAGCTGTTATTGGTTCTAAGGGAGTATCATATCCTTTAACCATTGATGTTACAGTAACACTTTATGAACCTGATGGAGGTGAAACACATACTATTAAAAGTAATAGTGTGACTATCCAAGGACCTTCGTCAGCAAGCACAGCGACATAAAACAGCTTAATGTATTTAAATGTATTATAATTTAGGAAGGTAATTGATATAAAAATGAGCAAAATGAAAAATCAATTTTTATATGCTCTATTGCTTTCAATAATATTTACGGCTATTGCCGCCTTTGGAATCCTGAGTAGTTTTGATAAATGGGCTCAGGATTCCCTTTTTCAGGGGACAAAATATACAGACAATGATATTGTTGTATTTGGAATTGATGAAAAAGCATTGAAGGAAATAGGTGCATATAATACCTGGGACAGAAATGTTATGGCAAGTATTCTTACAACCCTTAACAGTGACCCGGATAATAAGCCTGCAGTCGTGGCTGTGGATACCCTGTATTCCGGAAAGACTGATGATGCTGCAGATTTAAATCTTGTAGAGGCGGCAAAAAATCTGGATAATGTTATAAGTGCGGCTTCCGCTACATTTTCCTCAGGCTGGTATGAAACCAGTAATGGCGATATGAAATGGAGTAATTATCGAATCATTAATTACGAAGAGCCATTTAAGGAGTTAATGGAAGTAACGGATACAGGCCACATTAATGCTATGTATGATACTGACGGTATTATGAGACATGCGCTTTTATACATAGAGAAGGATGGGGAAAAGACCTATTCCATGCCATTTGAGGCGGCTAAAAAATACCTTGAGAAGAAGGGGAAAAAGGCTAAGCTTCCAAAGACTAATTCTAAGGGGCAGTTTTATGTAACCTATTCTTCAGAGCCAGGTAATTATTATGACATGTCCGTTGCAGACCTTATAAATGATAAGGTTCCTGCAGATTATTATAAAGATAAAATAGTTCTTATAGGTCCTTATGCAGCAGGCTTACAGGACGCTTATTATACTTCTATCGAGCGCTCTAAAGCCATGTATGGCGTGGAGTTTCAGGCTAATGTTATTCAGCAGATTTTGGATGAGAACTATAAGGATGAGGTAAGAGATTTACCACAGCTTATAGCTTTATTTATCATTTGTTTTATATGTGCATTTGTCTTCTTTAATTGGAAGGTCACCAGGTCATTAATAATGGCTGTGGGTATAAGTGTTATATGCTTCTTTGGAACATATCTTCTTTACAATAAAGGGTTTGTGCTACATTTAGTTTGGATACCTGTTTCTGTAATGATTATCTATATGATTTCCATCGCTATTAATTATATAAGGGAATCAGTGGCTAAACAGCAAATTACAAGGACATTTGAGAGATATGTGGCTCCTGAGATTGTTAAGGACATATTAGAGAAGGGCACAGAGAATCTTTCTCTTGGCGGAAAGACCTGTGAGATAGCAGTTCTTTTCGTTGACGTAAGAGGATTTACAACCATGTCCGAGAGACTTGATCCGGAGAAGGTTGTATTTATTCTAAATAAATATCTCACCATGGCCAGTGGTTGTGTTGAGGAAAACAAGGGTACTCTTGACAAGTTCGTAGGAGATGCTATGATGGCTTTCTGGGGTGCACCTATCGAGCAGGAGGATGCAGTTTACTTAGCTGTTAAAACTGCCAAGGGTATAGTAGATGGCGCCGCAAGGGTTTCCGAAGAATTAAAGGAGGAAATCGGCGAGGAGCTTAGAGTTGGAGTTGGTGTACATTATGGTAAAGCCGTAGTTGGTAACATGGGTGCTGAGAGACATATGGACTATACAGCTATAGGTGATACTGTAAATACAGCTGCAAGACTTGAGGCTAATGCTCCGGGTGGAACTGTTTATATAAGCCGTGCCGTAGTGGATGCACTGGGCGACAGAATAACAGCAACCTCCCTTGGAGACAGCGTTAAGCTTAAGGGTAAAGCCGATGGATTCGAGGTTTTAAAGCTTGAAACCATTGAGTAATCAAATTATTTAATAGGTATTCAAATGTTGAAAAAGCTTAAAAAATGTTGAAAAATGTGTATGAGGGTTAAATATATTTAATTAAGGAGATTTATCATGAGCAGTATGATTAAAGACATTAATTTATATCCATCAGGAGAGAATAAGATTGAATGGGTTAAGAGAAACTGTCCACTTCTTAGAAGCTTAGAGGAAGACTTCTCTAAGACAAAGCCATTTGAGGGTAAGAGAATAGCTCTTTCTATTCATTTGGAAGCAAAGACCGCATATCTTTGTAAGGTCCTTGCAGCAGGTGGCGCAGAGATGTTTATAACAGGCAGTAATCCACTTTCTACTCAGGATGATGTGGCGGCAGCCCTTGTACATGCAGGTTTAAATGTATATGCCTGGCATGGTACAACTGATGAGGAGTATGAAACTCACATTAAGGAAGTACTTTCACATAATGCTAATATTATAATTGATGACGGCGGTGATTTGGTTCACATGCTTCATACCACCATGCAGGATAAACTTCAGTACGTAATTGGCGGTTGTGAGGAAACCACCACAGGTATTATAAGACTTCGTTCCATGGAAAATGAGGGTAAGCTTAAATTCCCTATGGTTATGGTAAATGATGCTGACTGCAAGCATCTCTTTGACAACAGATATGGTACAGGCCAGTCTGTTTGGGATGGTATTAATAGAACAACAAACCTTATAGTTGCAGGAAAAACTGTAGTTACTGCAGGCTACGGATGGTGCGGAAAGGGCGTATCTATGCGCGCTAAGGCACTTGGTGCCAAGGTTATAGTTACAGAAATCGATCCTATTAAGGCTATAGAGGCTGTTATGGATGGCTTTGAGGTTATGCCTATGGCTGAGGCTGCAAAGCTGGGTGATTTCTTCGTTACAGTTACAGGCTGTAAGGGTGTTATAGATGAAGAGGATATTATGAATCTTAAGGATGGCGCAATCCTTTCTAATGCAGGTCATTTTGATGTGGAGATAGACATGAAGAGACTTCGTGAAATCTGCGTTAAGTCCTATGAGATTAGAAATAATATAATGTGCTATGAGCTTTCAAATGGTAAGAAAATCTATGTTATAGCTGAGGGAAGACTTGTAAATCTTGCAGCCGGTGATGGTCATCCTGCAGAGATTATGGATATGAGTTTTGCTATTCAGGCCTTAAGTGCAAAGTACTTAGTTGAGCATGCAACAGACATTAAGGAACGTCTTATTAGTGTACCAAAAGAGGTTGATATGGAGGTAGCTAACAGAAAGCTTAAGTTCTTAGGTAAGGAGATTGATGTACTTACCAAAGAGCAGGAAGAGTATTTATATTCTTCAGGAATGTAAGACTAGTTAGGAGTTATAAAAAATGATTTTATTTTTGGAACTCGCATTTTTATTTGCCATAGGAAGTACCTGTGGATGGGTTGGAGAGCTGTTTTACAGGAGAATTGTTAATGGTGTTACAGAAGAAGGGAAGTGGGTTAATCCTGGATTTTTAGTGGGTCCATGCCTTCCTCTTTACGGAATCTGCCTTGTGGTAGGCTATAACATTTCGGCTTTTATAGCCCCTGTTATGCCTGCAGGACTCTTTGGTAAATTCTTAGCATTTGTAATAATGGCTGTTATTATAACAGTTATCGAATATATTACAGGCCTAATTTTTATAGTGGGAATGAAGGTAAAGCTTTGGGATTACACTAATGAATGGGGTAATATCAAAGGAATCATATGTCCAAAATATACCCTTATATGGCTTTCTCTTGCGGCCATTTATTATTTCTTTGTGCATTCTCACATAACAGGAATGCTTGAATGGTTTGCTAAGAACTTAGCATTTTCATTTGTCCTTGGATTTTTCTATGGAATCTTTGTATTAGATCTTGTCTATTCATTTAGAATAGTTTATAAGGTTACTAAGTTTGCCAGGGATACTAAGATTACAGTGCATTATGATGAGTTCCGTTCCAATATGAATGAGCTTCGTGTTTTAAAGGAACATAAGCCTCAGTTCTTCTTTACTCTTCGTGCAGATGTGCCTATATCTGTAGCTTTAAAGGATTATTCCATGAAGCTTAAGAAGGTTAGCGGTGAAGAGTATATGGAAAAATTTGATGAGTACAGAAAAGAATTAAAGTCCTACAATGAAGAGAAAATAAAGCTTCAGATAGAGACTATGGGAGACCTTATTAAGGGCGTTAAGGAAGTTGAGAAAAATATAGAGGCAGAAATTAAGAAGAAAGCCAAAGGGAAAAAATAAAGCCAAGGGAAAAAATAAAGATAGTGAGGATGAGGAATCCGAGGATTAACTCTATGCTTGCATAAATACCATAATAATGGTAGAATAAAGGCGCTCTAAATGAGAAAATTATAAGAAATATAAGAAATATAAGAAATGTAGACGGAGGAATTAGTGATGGAAAAGACACTTGATAAGATTGTTGCTTTAGCAAAGGCTAGAGGATTTATATATCCGGGTTCAGAGATTTATGGCGGACTTGCTAATACTTGGGATTATGGTAATCTCGGAGTTGAGCTTAAAAATAACGTTAAGCAGGCTTGGTGGCAGAAGTTTATCCGCGAGAATCCTTATAACGTAGGTATCGATTGTGCGATTCTTATGAACCCTCAGACCTGGGTTGCCAGTGGACATCTTGGAAGCTTTTCCGATCCACTTATGGATTGTAAGGATTGTCACGAAAGATTCCGTGCAGATAATGTTATAGAAGACTTCATGAAGGAAAAGGGTGAGGTTCCTGAGAAGGGACTTGACGGCTGGACTAATGAAGAAATGAAGGATTACATCGAGGCTAACAACATTGTTTGCCCAAGCTGTGGTAAGCATAACTGGACTGATATCAGACAGTTTAACCTTATGTTTAAGACTTTCCAGGGTGTTACTGAGGATGCTAAGAATACAGTTTATCTTCGTCCTGAGACAGCACAGGGTATATTTGTTAACTTCAAAAATGTACAGCGTACATCCAGAAAGAAGATTCCATTTGGAATTGGCCAGATTGGTAAATCATTTAGAAATGAAATTACTCCTGGTAACTTTACTTTCCGTACAAGAGAGTTTGAGCAGATGGAGCTTGAGTTCTTCTGCGAGCCTGATACAGACCTTGAGTGGTTTGCTTACTGGAAGCAGTTCTGTATCGACTTCCTTAAGTCTCTTGGTATGAAGGAAGAAGAGATGAGAGTTCGTGATCACGATAAGGAAGAGCTCTCCTTCTATAGTAAGGCTACCACAGATATCGAATATCTTTTCCCATTTGGATGGGGCGAGCTTTGGGGCATAGCTGACAGAACAGACTATGACCTTTCACAGCATGAAAATGTTTCTAAGGAAGACTTAAAATACTTTGATGATGCTAAGGGTGAGAAATATATCCCTTATGTTATCGAGCCTTCACTTGGTGCTGACAGAGTTACTCTTGCATTCCTTTGTGGTGCTTACGATGAGGAAACTCTTGAGGATGGTTCAGTGAGAAATGTGCTTCATTTCCACCCTGTACTTGCACCTGTTAAGGTTGCAGTTCTTCCACTTTCTAAGAAGCTTGCAGAGCCTGCGAATGAAATCTATATGCAGCTTTGTAAGAAATATAACTGCGAATATGATGACCGTGGTGCCATTGGTAAGAGATATAGAAGACAGGATGAAATCGGTACTCCTTACTGTATCACTTATGACTTTGACTCTGAAGAGGATAAGGCAGTTACCATAAGAGACAGAGATACCATGGAGCAGGTAAGAGTTAGCATTGATAAGCTCGATGAGTATTTTGCTGATAAATTTACATTTTAAATAGTAACAACGATGAGAGCAGATATTAGTATTTAGTATCTGCTTTTGTTGGATTAGGAATGGAGTTTTTATGAGGGAAAAAGTAGCAAAACAAGTTGGAATGGCTGATTCAGCCATGATTAGTAAGTTGTTTTTCAGACTACTTCCTATACAGATTCTGCTTGGGTCAATTTGGGGTATTAATTCCATAGTAGATGGTCTTATCGGAAGTAATGCTATAGGAAAAACAGCTATGGCTGTAATAGGATTATTCTTTCCTGTTACTAAAATTCTTGACACCATAAGTGTCGTAATGCTTGGTGGTTCACAGATTCTCTGTGGTCAGTATCTGGGACGAGAGAAGGTTAATAAGGCAACTAAAATATTCTCTTTGGATATGATAGTTATAGTCCTTGTAACAGCCCTGGTTTCAGTGGTTTGTGTAGTTGTGCCTACTCCTCTTGCAAAGATTCTTGGAGCAGACAGTGAGAGCATTGTTGGTTTAAAACAGTATATTATCGGATATGCTCCCGGAATTATGGCGTCCCTTTTAAGTGCTCATTTATCTGCATTTTTACAGATTGAAAAAAGAGAAAAACGTACCTACATAGGTATAGCTGTAATGGGTATTTCCAATGTACTTCTGGATTTGTTTTTGGTTGTAAAGCTTCAAATGGGTCTTTTCGGTTTAGGCCTTGCTACATCCATAAGTCTCTGGCTTTTTGTAATAGTACTTGGAGCTTATTATTTTTCAGGAAAGTCTCTTATTAAATTTACATTTAAAGAGCTTGAAATAAGGGATCTTTGGGATATTATAAAGGTTGGTTTCCCTGGTGCTGTCCTTATATTTGTTATGGCTATAAGAGGTGTGTTTTTAAATGCCATTCTTTTAAATACAGCGGGCTTTGGACCGTTACCGACATCAGGAAGCGATGCCATCAGTGCCCTTTCTGCTTTAAATACATTTGGCTCCCTGCTCTATGCAGCCACAGCCGGTGTTGCTAATGCCACAAGACTTTTAATAAGCGTTTACATAGGAGAAGAGGACAGAGCAGGTATTTACTATGTTATGAGAACTGCCCTTATAAAGGGTGTTGCCTTAGTTGCAGCAGTTTCAGTAGTGGTTATAGTTTTTGCAAGCCTGTTTACATCCTGCTTCTACAGAGATCCGGATACAAATCTGTACAAGACTACCTGTCTTTTCTTTAGAATTTATCCGTTCTCAATGCCGCTTTCAGCAATATCAGTTATATTTGTAAACTATTTCCAGAGTTCGTCCAGAATGAAGATTGTAAATATTCTTTCAGTAATGGACGGTGGTGTGGGTGTTATCGTAAGTTCCCTTGTACTGGCGCCTTTCCTTGGTTCAGTAGGTGTTTGGATTGCTCATGTGCTTCACTCAGTTTTCAATCTTATAACTATATTTATCTATACGGCAATAGTTGATAAAAAGGTACCAGTCACTATCGAGGATTACCTGTCTCTCCCTAAGGATTACGGTGTTAAGGAAGAGAATAAATTGGATATTTCCATTGGAAATATTTCAGAGGTTACAAATATTTCTGAGAAGGTTATAGATTTCTGCGAGGAGCATAAGGTTGAGTACAAGAGGTCTTATTATTCAGGACTTTGTATAGAGGAAATGTGCAACAATATCTTTTATCATGGCTTTAAGAAGGGCAGACATTCGGTGGATGTAAGAGTAATATACAAACCTGAAGAGCTTTTAATAAGAATAAAGGACGATGGCGTTGCATTTAATCCTGAGGAATTCTATCAGCTTCTTAATCCTGAGGATGTCACCAAAAACATCGGTATCAGGATGATAGAGAGAACCAAGAAGAGCATGAATTATCAGTATATGCTTGGACTTAACGTACTTACTGTAAGGTATTAATTTGCTATTAATGATAAATGTTTTTGCCTATTTTAAATGAGGCAAAATGTTTATAGATTATTTACTATTTTAACGAGCATTATTGTGCTAAAATCTTTTTAAAGATACTTTACAATTTAGAGAGATTTTATGCATTTAATAATGTCATGAAGAGAAACGGAGGTTTTATGAGAAACTGGAAAAAACTGGTTACTACTATGCTAGTTCTTGCTCTTATTCTTACTTCATTTCCTGTAAGTTCTAAGAGTGTAGATGCAGCAGTGGCAACAAAGGAAACAAAGAAAGAACAGCAGGCCGGTAAAAAGGCTGTTAAGGACAACAAGCTTTTTAACGACTTCGAGTATGACGGTGAGGGAGAAGAGGTTTTAGAGCCTAGTCAGGACTTCCTTCAGAACGTAATTGATGAAGCAAATGAACTTGGTATTCCAAATGCTTTCATCAGACATAATTTTATTGATTCTTATGTAAATGAAGAATTAGCTGAGCCTGAGGTTGCCCTTGTAGAGGGCGAGACAAATCCTGGAGTAGCATATGAAGCAGTTACTTCAACAGAGGATGTTGAAGGTCTTCAGGTTTTAGATGTTGATACTGGTGTTCTTGCAAGAACAAAGTTTGACCTTGGTGAATTTGATTTTGGTGATTACAAGGTTGGTAATTTAATTTACAACATGTCTGCAAAGAAGAATCTTAAGGGTGTTGCTGAGTTATATTTTGAAGATGCCGTAGATCCATTTACAACTATTACCATTAAGAGAGTAGCTGATGAGTGGGGTGCTACTAAGAACCTTGCTGCAGATGTAAGAAAATCAGGTCTTACAGGTAAAGGCCACATTTATCTTAAGTTTATAGCCGACAGTGCCTATGGTGAGGACGGCGGTCTTCTTGACGTTTCAGGCGTTAAGGGTGATCTTTATTTTGAGAGTATGTTCTTTACAGAGGGAAGTACTCCTATAATCGATTTTGATCTTGATAAAGAAGTTAGTACTATTGAGGAGATTAATAATTCTGAGTTACATACCCTTACAGGCTATGGAAACATGAACGTTAAAATTCCTGATGGTTACGTTTCAGAATATACTAAGGATACTTTAAAGGATGCTACCTATGAGCTTGATTATATCAGAGGTAGAGGAAACTCAACCTGGTTAGTTGACAAGAAACCTTATAAGGTTAAGCTTGCAAAGAAGGCTGATCTTTTTGGTATGGGTAAGAGTAAGCATTGGGTGCTTCTTGCAAATTATTATGATTATTCTCTTATGAGAAATAAGCTTACTAACAAACTTGCTGAGGAAATGGGTCTTGAATATACTCCAAAGAGTATAAGCGTTGATGTAGTTATCTCAGGTGAGTACTATGGTAGCTATCAGCTTAGTCAGCAGGTTAGAATTGAAAAGAGCAGTGTAAACATTGATGACCTTGAGGATGATCCTGTTACAACAGGTGCTGCCATTACAGGTGGATACCTTATCTCAATGGGTACTTCATGGGCAACAGAGAGTGAAGAAGATGTTACATGGCTTGATGAATACCAGAATTTCAGACTTGAGAAGCCTGAATATGAAGATGATTATCCAGAGGAAGCCAAGGAAGCGCAGCTTGCATATATGCGTAATTACATTGGTGAGCTTAATACGGTAGTAAACAATATGCTTCCTGAGCCTGAGGAAGATGAAGACTACGAAGGCAATGTAGAGGAAGAAACAGTTATAGATGAAGATGATGAATATGTAGATGATGAAGATGGAGATGGAGAAGAAGAGTCAGAATTTCCATCTGAGTTTTATCCACCAGAGGGTGCTACATGGCGTGATTACCTTGATGAGGATTCCCTTATTAAATATTACATCATGCAGGAAATTTCAAAAAATGGAGATGCATATAGTGGAAGTAGTACATATCTCTACAAAAAGAGAAATGGAAAGCTTTATTTCGGACCGGTTTGGGATTTCGACTTTGTAGCATGGGGCGCTTATGCAACTAATTTTAATGATATGCAGAGTGTTGAAACATTTAGCATGATTGATTCATGTCCATGGTTCTCAACTCTTATTAAATATGATCCAGAGTTCAAGGCAAACTTCATTAAGGAATGGAAAAAGATTTCTGAGATTCTTAAAAGTGTTGCCAGTGATGGTGGTTATATAGATGAGTATGCAAACTCAAACTATTTCTCAGCATTAGCTAATTATCAGATTAGAGGTTCTTACCTGATGCAGACAACCAGCTACTGGGGAGAAGAAATGGGTGAGCTTGTAGATGATGAAGGAAATCCATATACATTAAATTACTATAATGAAATTAACAGACTTAAGGCATTCATTATCAAGGCAACTGAATGGTGCGATGAAAATGTTGAGAACATAGATACATTTGAGGGAGAGGAAGAGACAGATTTTCCAAATGTTCCATTATATGTAGACGATGAATTAGTAGCTGAAATTCCATTTGATCCATATATCGGTCTTGATACAGATTTATTCCCTGAAGATCCTGTAAAAGAGGGATATAAGTTTATCGGATGGTATTACAAAGATAGCGATGGAGAAGAGCATAAGCTTGTTCCAGAGAGTTATCCATTTACTGAAGTACCAAGTGAAGAGGATCCGGATATAATAGACCATTATGAACCATATAAGGGTTATGCTAAGTTCGTTCCATTGTCAGAGTTTAAGGATATTGAAAAATTAGATTTTGCAGTTGATACTATTTACTTCCCATTAACGAGATCTGAAGATGAAGAAGATTGGGGCGACTGGGGAGATATATTATATGCAGGTAAGAAAGCCGGTGAAGATGCTGACGGCGGTGAAGACGCTGTAGATGTTGATGGTGAAGGCGGAGATGACGAAAACATTGACGAAGGCGACGGTGAAGAAGAAGAATACATTAGCTATGAAATGACTTCTGAGTTAAATCTTCTCAGATTCTTAAATGTATACCCATTTGATACAGATGTAGATCTTAAATATGATTTAAAATGGGAATGCGATGATGAATCTGTAGACGTTGTAAATGGCGATGTAATGGTTTCAGAAATTGGCGAGTTTAATTTTACATGTTCATATAATGATTTATCAGCAAAAATTAAGGTAATTACCTATGACAGTACCGATGAGGATATGGAAGAATACTATGGTCCAAATGGTATTACAGTTGATGAAAATGTAGAAATTAAACCAGGTGAATTTGGAAGTGTAAACTTTAAGTTTGATACAGACAATGAAAATATATCTTGCTTATATTATGATAAGGTTTACTTTAATTCATTTGATGAAGAAATTGCAGCAGTTAATCAGAATGGTGTTATCTTAGCTAAGAAGGCTGGAGAGACCCAGATTATTACAATGTTTATCGATGAAAATAATAAGGTGATAGTTAAGAAGACTAACGTTATAGTTAAGTCAGCTGATGTAACTCCAAGTGAGGATCCAACTCCTTCTGCAGATGTTCCAACTAATTCAGCAGTTGATCCAACTCCTACAGCAGTTACTGTAAAGAAGCCTGCTAAGGTAGTTGTTAAGAAGCTTACTAAGAAGAAGAAAAAGGATAAGAAGCTTGTAGTTAAGATTAAGAAGCCAACTAAGGTTTCAGGTTATCAGATTGCTATCTACAAGACTAAGAAAAATGCTAAGAAGAACAAGAAGGTTCTTGTTAAGAAGATTTATAAGAAGGCAAGCTTTACTGTAAAGAATAAGAAGCTTAAGAATAAGAAGAAGCTTTTTGTAAAGGTAAGAGCCTTTAACCTTGATGGAAAGAAGAAGGTTTATGGGGCTTGGAGTAAGGTGAATACAGTCAAAGCCAAGTAGAAACGCATAAAAATGACGATTGAAACACTTGCTCGTGCTTGTGTTCAAAGCGTGCAATACGCGCTTAAAAGGCTGCAAACTTGAACAACTTGCTCGTGTTGTGTTCGCGAAAGGCTGCTGATTTTCTACCTCCTCGCAATCGCTTATTCGTCGCCGCGTCACTTGCAAACTCGTGTAAGAAGGGTGATGGGTAAAGTGGAGGTAATGTTCACTCGGACAGCAAGTTAAGCGTGCGGCTCCTAGCTAGATTGCTCGTCGCTAACGAAAATTTGCGCAAAGCCTTTTCGCTTCACACACATCGAGCGGCGTTGTTGAACAAGTTAAGCAATGGCTTCTGCGAATTTGACGTAGGCGAATTTGTGTTCAGGTGCTGACGTAAATTTGCGCAAAGCCTTTTCGCTTTACAAGCGCATTTAATGCGCTTTATACACTATCGAGCGGCGTTGTTGGGCAAGTTAAGCGTGCGGCTCCTGCGAATTTGACGTAGGCGAATTTGTGTTCAGGTGCTGACGAAAATTTGCGCAAAGCCATTTCGCAAGCGCTATTACTTAGCAAAGATGTTTTAGCAAGCTGTTAAGTGATTAAAGCAAATACGTGCTTTGTAGTTTGATTGTTTTCACGCAGACTTTCCGAGCACATACTCGCTTAAGTAAGTGGCTGACGGTTGGTATGCTTACTGACGGGAGTTTATTGAATATTGTAGTTTGTGATTTTGAGGCCTGGGGAGTTTTAACCCAGGCCTTTTTAGATATATCTTACAAGGTAACAACCAGAAATCACACGAATTATGCGTAAACTGCAAGCTACTTTTTAAATGCCCTTTTACGCATAATTCACATTCTCATATTTGTAAGCAGAAAAAACGGAACTGAGTTCCGTTTTTTAACGATATGTTATAGGGTAACAACCAGAACTCACACGAATTATGCGTAAACTGCAAGCTACTTTTTCACTGCCCTTTTGCGCATAATTCACATTCTCATATTTGTAAGCGGAAAAAAACGGAACTGAGTTCCGTTTTTTTAACGAATATAAAATGCCAAGCATTTTATAGAAAATATTTTTATTTAAAATAATTTTTTCTAATATTTTGGTTATGTGAAAAAAATAAAAAAATTCTACTATTTTATATAGTGAAGAAAATGATTAAATGAGGTAATATTTAATGATTGTTAATTTTGGACGAGATCAGTCTTGTGTAAGTACTAAAATGAAGATACTTTAAGGATTTATTTGTAGTAAATTCGCGTATATTATGGTAAAATTAGTTTGGATTAGACTAAGGTTTTTTATGCTGGGTGGT
>JAILGL010000012.1 GCA_024696825.1 Lachnospiraceae bacterium | reverse complement strand
TATTCAAATGTACAAAAGCCTAAAAGCTATTTTCACATTTCTAATATTATAGACTAAAGATAGGGAAAAAACAACATTCTTATTGATAAATGTGGCTTTTTTAGGCGATTTGTGGTAGAATATTAGATACTTGCCAGAGATATTTAGATGGGTTAATATTTTAAAATTTTTGGCAGGAAGAAGTTGGGATAAAATTATTATATGAATATAGTAAAATCTATAATAGATTTATAGTGAAACCATAATAGAATATCACAAAAACAGTGATAAATATTTATTTAAACTATGGTTAAATTATACTAAAACATACATGAAAGGATTGTTATGAAGAAGAAAAATCTTTTGAAGGAAAGAGGAGCGGGTGTGCTTCTTGCAATTTCATCATTGCCTTCTCCTTATGGAATAGGAACTCTTGGTAAGGCCGCATATGATTTTGTGGATTCTCTTAAGCAGGCGGGACAGACCTATTGGCAGGTGCTTCCTATAGGGCCAACCAGCTTTGGAGACAGTCCATATCAGTCTTTCTCAGCATTTGCGGGCAATCCATATTTTATAGATTTAGATATGTTAGTTGAGGAGAAGCTTCTCAATGTGACAGACCTTGCAGTTTACGATTGGGGAAGTGACCCTGCAAATGTAGACTATGCAGCTATTTACAAGAATCGCTACAAGGTGCTTGAGATGGCATTTGAGAGAAGTAAGCATGAGAGTGAAAGTGCTTACAGAAGCTTCGTTAGAAAAAATGCATTTTGGCTTGAGGACTATGCTCTCTATATGAGCTTTAAGAATTATTTTAAGGGCGAGGAATGGGAGAAATGGCCTAAGGAAATCAGAAACCGCGATAAAGAGGTCATTGCAAAATATACTGATGTTTTGAAGAAGAGCATTAAGTTCTGGAAGTTCGTTCAGTACAAGTTTTTCACTCAGTTCTTCGAGCTTAAGAAATATGCCAATAAAAAGGGCATTTATATAATTGGAGATATTCCGCTTTACGTTTCCTATGACAGCTCTGATGTTTGGAGTCACCCGGATCAGTTCCAGCTGGATAAGAATAGGAGACCAAGCTGTGTGGCAGGTGTTCCGCCAGATATTTTTTCAGAGGACGGGCAGCTTTGGGGTAATCCAATTTATGATTGGAAAGCCATGAAGAAAAATGGATATAAATGGTGGAGACAGCGTATGGAGATGTCCGCTACATTTTACGATGTTATAAGAATCGACCATTTTATCGGTATAGTAAATTACTGGTCCATTCCTGCTAAGGCTAAAAAGGCACTTTACGGTAAGTGGGTGAAGGGCCCTGGAAGAAAGCTTACAGAGGTTATTAAGAAGTCTGTTGGTGATTCTAAGATTATAGCTGAGGATCTGGGGGTTATTACTCCTAAGGTTAGAAAGCTTATTGATAAAATGGAATGGCCTGGAATGAAGATTTTGCAGTTTGCATTTGACGGTAATCCAAGCAATGAATATCTTCCACCTAATTATTCCGGTACCAACTACATCGTATATGGCGGAACCCACGATAATGATACCTGGAAGGGCTATTTGGACAGCCTTAAGGAATACGATTTAAAATATATCAGAAAATATTTAAATCTTTCTAAGGAGGCAACCATAGAGGATTACACCGATGCCATGATTAGACTTGGTTACATGAGTGTGGCAAGTACGGTTATTTTCCAGATGCAGGATTTACTTTGTCTTGACACCAAGGCCCGCATGAATTTCCCATCTACCATTGGAACCAATTGGAAATATCGTATGACAGATGAAAAGATTCCTGCTGAAGTAATTAAGAAATTAAAGAGAAATGTAAAGCTTTATAACAGATAATTTAGTACAGCAGAATTAATACGGAATATTTTGAGTAAAATTTAATATAAAAAATAAACATAAAAAGAGTAGCTAACCCATAATAAATATGGATTAGCTACCCTTTTTTATTTGATATAATTTTAAGGTCATTATGAATTACAATAAATGCAATAAATGCAATAATTACAAGTTCAGCTTTAATTACATATTGCTTTTAATTTCTTCAGCTAACTTCTCATTATCCTCGGCGGTTTTCTGAACCCAGGTAATTCCAAGGTTGTCGCCGCTCATACGAGGGATGATGTGAATATGAAAATGGAAGACGGTCTGACCGGCTGCCTCGCCATTATTCTGTAAGATGTTAATACCGTCACAGTTAAGAGTTTTCTTAATGGCTGCTGCACATTTACCTGCAACCTTTAAGGCCTTCTCCTTATACTCATCAGGGAGTTCGAAAAGATTCTCTGCATGGTACTTTGGTAAGAGCACTGCATGTCCCTTTGAAGCAGGGCTTATGTCTAACATAACCATAAAATCCTCATCATCGTAAATCTTATTTGATGGAATTTCGCCCTTTATAATCTTACAAAAAATACAATTGTCATCTGTCTTAGTCATTTCATTTCCTCCAAAATAATTATAGATTTATAATATAAATTATAATCCATAAATTCGAAAATTCAAATCATAAATTTTAAGCCCAAATTCAAATCTAAAAATATAATTATAAATCCTTAAGCTGCTTTTTGTTAGCGTACATGGAGCTGTCTGCTCTTGCGAGTACCTCTTTTACAAGCTTGTCTTCATTAGCCTTGTAATCTGACATACCTATGGCTACAACAACGCCCTTTTTGTTAAGGCTGTCTATCATCTCGCGCTTGAAGGTTTTAAGAAGAGTGTTTCTGTTCTGGTAATCTGTATTACGAAGAACTGCCACAAATTCATCTCCACCAACACGGAATACAGGGCTATGGGCAAAGGTTCTGCATATAGCACGACAACCTTCTCTAATGGCCTCGTCACCCTTTTCATGGCCCTGAGTATCATTGATTTGCTTAAGGTTATTAATGTCGCACATTACCACAGCAAACTTAGGCTCCTCGGAGCTGTCTATCTCAAGCTGCAAGGTATCCTCGTACTCCTTAAAGGCGTGCATATTTTTAACGCCTGTAAGCTCGTCGCGGTTAGCCTGGTTAAGGGCCATACCCAGAAGATATTTGTATTCATTTTCTTTCTTAATCTGGGCATCGATATTCTCGACACCGACAATAATATGATTTTTGTCATTTCTACCATATAAAGCCCTAAGGCTCATGTACATAGGCTGTTCTCCTAAGACCAGTCTATAGGTAAGTGAAGCTGCACCATTTTTTTCTAATTCATTTATTAGATTTTCCTTTTTCAAGGTCTCTCTAAAAATGTTGATATCTTCATGATAAACGATTTTTTCGGAATTAATAATTACATCCTCCCAAAAATCCTTTTCATCGAAGGTAAGACCTAAGTCAATATCAGTTGCAGTATTATAAAGGGTTGAATAGGTGTGGTTATTAACATCTACATAAAAAATCTGGTAGTATCTTGAAGCTAAAGTGCTAGCAAGGCAAAAATAAGTTGAAGCCTCTCTCTTCTTGGCTCTTAACTCCTTGTAACGTAACATCTCCTTGTGCACGTCCTTTATACAGGCGATGAGATGTGGTGTCTCCTCTTCAGGTGAATTAAACACCTTGATTCTGTAGTATGTTGGTTCTTTTTCTTTTTTTACTCTAAAAGTCAGTGAGTAAGAATAGTCTTCCTCCAGGGCTTTTAAAATAATCTCTTCCTTGAAACAGGAGAGTAATCCCTCTAAATCCTCTTCATAAACTCTTGAATTAAAAAAAGCAATTGCATCTTCCCAAAAATTTGAGCGATCACTACTTTTATGCCAGTTCTTTTCATTATTCATCGGAAAAAATGAGGTGTAATGAGTAGAAGCTAAATCAATGTAGTGGATTGCCTCATAGTCTTTGGAGATTGATAAAGCCATATTGATAAATGTCTCGTCATTTTTCATGATATAGCATTACTCCTTTCAATATTCGATCCTTGTGTCATGTGTAGTCATTATAACATAGTATTGAACATTATAAAAGTAAAATTATATTAAATCTTTGTATCGTTTTGTGAAATGAAAATAATAGGGTTAATGTACATATATAACGGATTTGAAAGGGATTATAAGGGCCTTTTTAGCATAAAAATGTAACGAGCAAAAAGAGAATTAAGGAGAATTGTTTAGTGGCCTTTATATGCTTCATCAAGGTATCAGTTTTAAGTCAGTCGGCGAAAAATCCTTAAAAGCCCTTAAAGTAAAAGGAATTGAAAAATTGTACTGAGTGAGATATAATAGTGAAGTGTGGCGACTAGTGTTAAATGGTAGTAAATTTGTTACAACTAAGAGAGGATAGTGCTATATGAAAAAATTAAAGATTAATGGTGCACTTAGGATGCACATGATATGGCCTGTTATTTTTAATGTAATATTTGCTGTTTTAACCTTACATATTTATTCGCAAAATAAAAAAGCCGGACAGATTTGTATAATTTATTTTATTGCATTTTTAATTCTGTCCATAGGTCTGTATTTTATAAACAGACAGCTTCTATATGCTGATTTGATTGAATTTGCGCAGAACTTCGGTGAGTTGCAGCATAGCATTTTAAATGAGATGAATATGCCTTTTGCTATTATTAGCGATGAAGGCCATATGCTATGGAGTAATGAGGAGTTTCTGAAGGTAATAGTTAATAAAAAGGCAGCAAAAAGAAATATTGCCAATATCTTTCCGAGTATTACATCGGGAGTTTTTCCTAAATATGGTGAGGATGCTACATTTACCGAGAATATAGGCGAGGATACTTATAGAATCGAGCTTAGAAGGGTGAATGCCACCAGATTTAAGGATGAGAATGACAAGAGCAGTACAGAGCTTCCACTTGATAAAATGATTGCCGTAGAGAGCGTAGTTCTTATGTTTATCTACGACGAAACCAAGCTTGAAGTTATGCGTAAAAAGGCAGAGGAGGAGAACCTTATCGTAGGTCTTCTCTATATCGATAACTATGAGGAAACCTTCTCTAACAGTGAGGACGTTTCTCAGACCTTATCTCTTGCCATTACAGAGAGAAGAATTAATACCTTTATGACAAGCATTGATGCCATAAGCCGTAAGTTTGAAAAGGATAAATATTTCTTTGCATTTAAGCAGAGATATCTTCCTGAAATACGTGCTAAGCGTTTCTCTGTTTTAGAGGAAGTTCGTAATGGTATTAACAGCTCTAATTCCGTTAACTGTACCATAAGTATAGGTATCGGAACGGGAAGCGATACATTTGCAGACAGATTTGACAAGGCAAGAGCTGCCATAGACCTTGCTCTTGGACGAGGCGGCGACCAGGCGGTTATTAAGTACGAGGATAATGAGGAATTCTTCGGAGGTAAGAACGTCCAGGTTGAGAGAACTACAAGAGTTAAGGCCAGAGTTAAGGCTCACGCTCTCAAGGAGCTTATGGAAAGCAAGGAGAGAGTTGTTATTATGGGTCATTCCATGGGCGACTTAGATTCATTTGGCTCCTGTGTAGGTATTTATAAGATTGCAAAGACTCTTGAAAGAAAGGCTTACATCGTTCTTGGAGAGTGTTCTAAGACCGTTTATCCTATTAGAGATTCCTTTGCCGGAAGCAAGTACGATAACGACATGATTATCGACAATGAGCAGGCAGAAAATCTCGTGGATGAGGATACATTGGTGGTAGTTGTGGATGTGAATAAAGCAGATCACACTCAGTGTCCTGCGATTCTTGAAATGACTAATTCCATCGTGGTTATCGACCATCACAGACAGGCAGGTAATGCTATTAACAGCGCGATTCTTTTCTATATCGAGCCTTATGCATCTTCAGCCTGCGAGATGATTGCAGAGATTATTCAGTACATTAACAATGGCTTAAAGCTTACCGTAGAAGAGGCTAATGCTCTCTATGCGGGAATTATGATTGACACTAACTATTTTATTAATAAATGTGGAGTTCGTACCTTTGAGACCATGGCATTTCTTAAGAGAAATGGTGCGGATACAGTTAAGCTCAGAAAAATGTTTAGAGAGGATTTAACTGATTTCCAGAAAAAGGCTCAGGTTATTCAGGGTACAGAGATTTATGGAAAGGGTAATGCCATCGGAGTTTGTGATCCTAAGGGATTAGAGGACCCTACAGTTTTTGGTGCCAAGGTTGCCAATGCGCTCCTGGATATTAATGGAGTTAAGGCGTCCTATGTGCTTACCAAATATGAGGGCAAGGTATTTATCTCAGCCAGAGCTATCGATGAGGTTAATGTTCAGGTTATCATGGAGAAGCTTGGCGGTGGCGGTCATATCAATGTAGCTGGCGCTCAGATTAAGGATAAGACCGTAGACGAAGTCAAGGACATGATAAAGGTTCTCATTGATGAAGACGAGGCAGATGATGAGGATGACGATGATTAATACCCGTTAATTTGGAGTTTAGCAGTATTTTATAGGAGGTTAGTTATGGAGGTTATACTTTTACAGGATGTAAAGTCCCTCGGTAAAAAGGGTGAGGTAGTAACCGTTAATGAGGGTTACGCAAGAAATTTTCTTTTTAAGAAAAAGTTTGCTATAGAGGCGAATAAAAAGAATACTAACGATTTAAAGCTTCAGAAGGCTCATGAAGAAAAGGTAGCTAAGGAGAAGCTTGAAGAGGCAAAGGCCCTTGCAGAAGAGCTTAAGGATAAGGAAATCAAGCTTTCCATTAAGACAGGTTCTAATGGAAGAAGCTTTGGTTCAGTGTCTACCAAGGAGGTTGCAGAGGCAGCCAAAGAGCAGATTGGAATGGAGTTTGACAAGAAGAAAATCTCACTTGATGAGGCTATTAAAACTCCCGGTACCTATAATGCCAGTATTAAGCTTCATAGCAAGGTTACAGGCATTTTAAAGGTTATAGTAAGCGAGAAATAAAGATTTAAAAGGTGGAATTATAAATGGCTGATGAAGTAATTAGAGAAGTGCCACCTCATGATACCAATGCCGAAAATGCGGTGATTGGCTCCATGCTTATGGACCGCGATGTAATAAGCGAGGTATCTGAAATTATTAATAAAGATGATTTTTACGGTCCTCAGTATGGAATAATATTTGAAACCATAGTTGAGATGTATAAGAAGGATCAGGAGGTTGATAATGTTACTCTTCCTGATGCCCTTAAAGCTAAGGGACTTCCGGCAGAATACATGAGCGTAGAGTTTATTAGAAATCTCTACACCTCAGTTCCTGTTTCAACTAATGCTAAGGACTATGCAAAAATCATATTTGAGAAGGCACAGTTAAGAAGGCTTATAAACTCCTCCAGAAGGATTATGAATGGATGTTATTCCGACAATATTCCTGTAGAGGATTTAATGGATAAAGCAGAAAAAGAAATATTTGACATTACCCAGAGGCGTGTAGGTTCAGAGTTTATACCTATAAGTACCATTATGGTTAGCGCTGTGGAGGATATACAGGAGGCCTATAACAGTGATGGCCACGTTACAGGTATAGAGTCAGGCTTTAGGGATTTGGATATGAAGACTACAGGTTTCCAGAAGTCAGACTTAGTCCTTGTAGCAGCAAGACCTGCCATGGGTAAAACCGCATTTGTATTAAATATTGCGGAATTTGCAGCTATCAGAAAGAAGAAAAGTATAGCTATATTTAGTTTGGAAATGAGTAAGGAGCAGCTGGCAAAGCGTCTTCTGGCTATGAATACCAAGGTGGACGCTCAGAAGATTAGAACCGGTGACCTTTCAGATGATGACTGGTCAAGCATCGTAGAGGGTGTTAACAGATTTGGTGAATCCAATCTTAACATCTGCGACAAGTCCGGTATTACTCTTTCAGAGATTCGCTCCAAATGCAGAAAGCTTCAGATTGAATCAGGTCTTGATATGATTATCATCGATTACCTGCAGCTGATGAATGGAAGCGGCAGACGTAATGACAGCAGACAGCAGGAGATTTCCGAGATTTCAAGAGGTTTAAAGATTATGGCTAAGGAATTAAATGTTCCTGTTATAGCTCTTTCTCAGCTTTCCCGTGCGGTGGAGCAGAGAACCGACAAGAGACCTATTCTCTCAGACCTTCGTGAATCCGGTGCCATCGAGCAGGATGCGGATATGGTAATGTTCTTATATAGAGATGATTATTATCATGAGGATTCTCCTGAAAAGGGAGTTGCTGAAGTACATATAGCTAAGCAGCGTAACGGCCCTACTGGAGTTGTTAAGCTTACATGGCTTGGTAAATATACTAAGTTTGCCAATAGGGCAATTGAGAAAAATAATTAATAATTAGTGAAAGGAAATATTATATAAAATGAGTAACGGTTACGAAGAAAGCGGTTTACATTATAGAAGTGATGATCCAAGAAGTCAGAAGCAGGATGATGTTCCAAATCCGGAGTTAAGAGACAGATTAAAGGCTAAGAAAAAACCACCTGTACCTGAGAAGGCTCCTTTAAATGAAATGAGTACAGTTAGAAAGGTTATAGGAGTTGTCAGTGGTAAGGGTGGAGTTGGTAAATCATTTACCTCTTCCATGCTTGCAGTAGCTATGCAGAAGGCTGGTTACAGATGTGCTATTCTCGACGCAGACGTTACAGGACCATCTATACCAAAGGCTTTCGGACTTAAGGAAAAGGCTATGGGTGATGATTATGGAATTCTCCCATCAGTAACCTCTACTGGTATTCAGGTAATGAGTTTAAATCTCATTCTTGAAAATGAAACTGATCCTGTAGTTTGGAGAGGTCCTGTTATATCAGGTACAGTTAAGCAGTTCTGGTCAGAGGTTGTATGGTCTGACGTAGATTACATGTTTGTAGATATGCCGCCTGGAACCGGTGATGTAGCGCTTACAGTATTCCAGGATCTTCCAATAGATGGAATCGTTATCGTTACTTCTCCACAGGAACTTGTTTCCATGATAGTTGAGAAAGCCGTTAATATGGCAGGCCTTATGAAGGTACCTATCCTTGGTCTTGTAGAGAATATGAGTTATATAGAGTGTCCTGACTGTGGCAAGAGAATCGAAGTATTTGGTAAGAGCCACGTGGACGAAATAGCAGAGAAATACATGATTCCAGTACTTGCAAGAGTGCCTATTTCACAAGAGATTGCAACTCTTTCAGATGAAGGAAAAATCGAGCAATTTGATGCAAAATATTTTGAGGAAGCAGTTAAGGTCTTAAAATAATTTGTGCGCTGTAGATTGGAGGTTAAGATGGATATAAAGCTTCATGATATGGTGAAAATGAAAAAAGCACATCCCTGCGGTGTGAATAAATGGGAGGTTATAAGAGTCGGCATGGACATTAAGATTAAATGTACAGGTTGCGACCACATTGTCATGCTTCCCAGAAAAAAGTTTGAGAAGAGTGTAAAGGAAATACTTACATCTCAGGGTGATTCTGATGAATAAAATTATAGTTAATAAACATAAAAATAAGGTTAATTACCAAAAGGAAATGGAAAAAATAATAGACACATTTGAGGAGAGTGAGGGCGTAAAAAAACTCGCTCTTCATGTGTGTTGTGCGCCTTGCAGCAGTCACTGCCTCTCAGTTCTTACTGAGCATTTTGACATAACCTGTGTATATTATAATCCAAATATTTCTCCGGTGGAGGAGTATGAAAAAAGGTTTGGTGAGCTAATAAAATACGTGGAAAAAATGCCTAAGATTAATACTGTTAATACCTTTAAAGGGGAGTATGAAAATGAGAAGTTTGAAGCTATGGCAAAGGGTTTAGAAGAGGTGCCAGAGGGTGGAGCAAGATGCCATAAATGCTACAGAATGCGCATGGAATATGCGGCAGAGTATGCTAAGAAAAATGGCTTTGATTACTTTACCACAACTCTTTCCTTGAGCCCTCTAAAGGATTCTCAGATTATCAATCAGATTGGTAAAGAGGTGGCAGAGGAGTACGGAGTTAATTATCTGTATTCCGATTTTAAAAAGAATAATGGATATCTACATTCCATCGAATTATCGAAGGAATATGATTTATACAGACAGAATTTTTGTGGTTGCATTTATAGTAAGCCGGATGAAGAAAAAACTGCTTGCAATTAATGGCAATCTATTGTAAAATAATGTCTTGTGATATGCAAAATT
>JAILGL010000183.1 GCA_024696825.1 Lachnospiraceae bacterium | reverse complement strand
GTTCCGTCTGATACAGCCTTTGGATTACCGCTTATACAACGGGCATCTATGTAATGGTCTTTTGGTAAACCACTTTCTATGCGTGTATTCTTTGTAATATATCCGTAGGTAAGGCTTACGTTTGGATATATCTCTTTAAGTTTGTTGTAAAAAGCCCATCGCATAATTCCCATAAAGGTAGCATCTCTAAAGGACATTCCTCGCCTTATGGTCTTAGGAAGTTTTACAGTTCCTTTATGGTAGCCAGTATGACAAGTTTCACATAAAGTAATCAAGTTGTTAGGTGCATCCCCACCTGTCTTTCTGCTTTCTATATGATGCACATTTAGGATTTTGTCTTTTGACTTGCCTTTACAGCATTGGCAAGTATGACCATCTCTAAAAAGTACATACTCTCTGATATTCCAAAACCCTAAACGTTCGCCCTGCTGATACTTCGTACCGCTTATTGTAGGATTTTTAATCTTCTGAATATCAAAAGATGCGACTTCTACAATAATCTTTGCAATTGGAAGTATCTCACGCGCTTTACGGATTACTGTCAAGTGAGTATTTACCTTGTCTTGAACCGAAGGGGCTAACCATCCATCCTTATGCCTGCGGTTATCGAACCGAGGTTTACGGTATCTAGTTTTACGATTTCTTCTGGTTCTACGGTTTTGCAGACGTGTAGAGAGCAGGTCTGTTATGTCGTTCCTGAGTTCCACATCAGACTCGAATAATACCTTGTCTTTTGTAGTGGCAGATAATCCGATATGCTTACTTCCTGCGTCCACACCTAAAGTAACCTCCTGCGTATAATTCGTGCTATCATACGCTAACTGTATGGTAAACGGACATCTTTTAATTACCTTTGCCTTTTTGGTTTTCAATAGAATACGGACTTTAGCGTGATTTTCCGTAGACATTAAAGGTTGTCCGTTTTTACTTATGACGTAAACCATAAGTCCGTCTCCTTTCCAAATCCCATAAGGATTTAATAACTCGCTCCGAAGAGCGGTAGGTGTACCATCGCCAATGTTAATAAGAGGTTTTATGTAAGCAACACCATCCCTATACCTCAGAACTGTTTAATCACTTACCTTAGCGCTACAGACTTGGTACTACATCCGTAGGTAACTATGTATTCTCTCTTAACGTAGCCTCTGTTTCAAGGCTTAGGCTACTCACTCAGGGTTGTCATACAACCCCACGAGTTTGCCCGTGGGTATTAGTGAGCATTCTCGCTACTCATAAGATTTTTAAAGCGTTCAGCAAGAACATCAACATCTGTAATTTCAAAAACTTACAATCACGTCCAATCTACATTTTTTGATGCTTCTTTTCTTGCGGTATCAGAATTTTTGGCATATCTTTGCACAGTAGATATATTTTCGTGTCCCAAAGCATCTTTTACCAAATAAATATCGCCTGTTGCTTTATAAAGATTGGTTGCATAAGTCGATCTCAGCTTGTGTGCCGTAATTCTTTTATTAGGTAAAGCTTCTTTGGTGTACTTCTTTACAAGATTTGTAACCGTCTTTGCATTTATCCTTTTCTTTTGCATAGAGTAGAAGAGTGGTGTCTTATCGGTTGCCTTACCCTCAAAATGAAATCTCTCTTTATCAATGTAATCATATAAGGCATTTTTAACCTTATCATTAAAATACACATATTGCTCCTTAGCACCCTTTCTTACTATATAAAGAGAGTTATGAGTTAAATCCACGTCATAAATATTTAACCCTACAAGTTCAGACACTCTAATCCCCGTTCCGAGAAACACAAGCATAATTGCAATATCTCTGTATTTGGTTTTATTGTAATAAACCATAGAATGCTCATTTCCGTCTTTATTCTTTACATAATCGAGAAACTCCTGAATTTCATCATCTTCAAGAGTGATAATTTCCTTTTTGTGTAATTTAGTCTTAACGTGAGATGCAGGATTGCTTTTTATTTCAGGATAATTCCCTGACTCAATTAAAAAATTATATAATGCTCTTATTGCAGATAATTTTCTTGCAAAACCACACTCAGTAGTATGTCTTACCTTTCCCCTTTTATCATAATAAGCCTTTGAAAATCCTAAATACTCCACAATGTCACGTCTGGTTAAAGAGCCGAAAACTTTAAGTGTTATGTCATAATAAACATTTAGAGAAGAGTTTGTCTGTATAAGATAATCAAAGAAGTGCTTAATATTAACAGCGTAAGCAAGTCTTGTAGACGGCTCTAATCGTGTAGATACATCATCAAGATATTCTTTAACGTAAGATGGCATTACATTTACAATTTCATTTAATCTGATTTCATTATCTAAATCTTTCTTTGCTTTATAATCCGACAAAATAAATCACCTCCCAAAAAATTTGATATATCAAATTGAATACACAAACAATTACAATCCGTACATATTTATAAATGTGGTAATTGATAAAATTACACGAATTTTGTTATTTTAGAGCAATAATTCATATATTTCCCATTACATAACCCTTAAGTATTCTGTAAATAGAAATTTAAGTAATAGTCAGATGTTATAACCTGACAACCACTAGCACTCTCTTTCATATATAAGAAAAGGATAATCAATTAAGATTATCCCTTTCTAGTGAGAAAATAAAATGCTTCATCTGATGACATCGTTTATAAACAAATCGGAATAGTAAGCGATTATTTCAATAGTATTATTATCTTCAAAACCAAAAAGACCTTTGGCTATTACATAATCCTTGCCTTCTCTTTCAAAAAATTCACGATTGTTTGTTGATTGTATCTTTAATAAAAACTCTTTTATCTTATTATTCATTGTTGATGCGTTTACATCATTTTTGCTAGTCCAAAATACAACCTCTTTATCTGTCTTTTTATCTCTAAGTCTTAATAAATCAGTTCCCTGTTCATTATACTTTTCAACATAAAGTTTTCTGCGGCTGAATATTGGCTCACTTTTTTTATAACTTAAAACATACTCATTAAGTGAATTGGTTGGCAATTCACCATTACTTTTACTTTTATAAAAAACGTTCACAAACTTCTCCTTGTTATCTGTTAAATATTCATAGTTCACTCCTTAAAACAAGTCTCACACTATCTCTATCAGGACTCATATATAAGGCTGCAAAGTAATGTTGCGAAATTGCATAAGTTTCAGGGATATATTCATCATTCACTTTAGGACCAAAATGCTTTACTAAAAAATCGTGGCATTTTTTATAAACCAGATATGTAGCCTCATCTATACGCATTCTTTCTCCGTTTTGTTTGATGAGATTGTATTTATTCCATTCAGGTAACAATACAATATTATCTAGCACTCCATTGTGAAAGAAAAGAGTCGCTTCCCCTTTAATCTCAAATAAATCAATTTCTTCTATAGTTATAAAAGCATTTCCGTCTTTATTCAAATCAGAAGATGTATGAATTTGATTTTTTAAGCGATTAAAGATTAAGTTATACTTCTCTCCTATACTTAATTCACAACCTTTGATGATAATACTCTCTCCGTTTATCATAACTATCTTCCTTATTAAAGTGGCTTTTAATAATGATTTTAATTGTGATATGCAAATCATTATACAGACATCTTTTAACAGTTACTTATGAAGCTGCTAACTTCAGCTTCTTCTGCTCTTCCTTGTAGTTCTCTTCGTCAAGCTCCCTATAATAATCGTCTTCGATCTTGTCTAAGAACTTAACCAAATCTTCCAATGTACCCTCAGTAAGTACGGCATCTTCTGCTGCTAATCCGTAATACTGTTTACCGTTTGCATCTTCATAAACCCAGTATTCATCTCCCCAGTTAGCTTCAAAAGAGGTAACAAAATTTACATCAATGCAACAATCATTAAATATTCTTGTAAATTCCATAACTACATTCTCCTTTTTTTTAAAAATTACTTAAATAACATTTTATCGTTATTTTGTCTGTTGATTTGCTTCTTTCAAAAGGTTTCATCTGATAGGAAAATTCAATAATAAAGTATTTGGTTTTTATGTAGTAAAGATAGGAAACCCACGCATGATGGTAGCTTATCAACGGGACATTCTAATAGTCCAATAGATATGTTGCATCGATTAGAAAATATGTCTTTATCAGCGGCAAACATTCCCCTGCCCGCTATTAGAAGTCAGGTGGCCTCAGCTATAGATATTGTCATACAACTCGCAAGGATTAGGGATAAGACCAGAAGAGTTATGGAAATATCAGAGGTTATAGGGCTTGTAGATGGAGAATATAAGCTAAATAAGCTTTATGAATTCAGGGATTATGGGGATGACGAGGATGGAAAGGTAAAAGGAAACTTATGCAGATTAGACACAGAGCTTTATCACAGGCAGAAACTGATTTTTGCAGGAATAACAATATCACAGGAAGAAAAAACGTGATGTTATATATTCTTAATGGAATAATATATTATGGGTTTTTTAGCTACTTTTTCTTTAGGAGCTTTAAAATATCATTAGTATTAGCTTTTATTCTTGCCCTTCTGAGTATTAGAAAAGCTATAAAAAAGCGTATGATTAAATGTAAAGAGAGGTTGAATGTTGAGTTTAAGGATGGCTTGCAGGCTATCAAGGGGGCACTGGGAGCAGGATATTCTTTTGAAAATTCTTTCAGTGAAGCTGTAGATAATCTTAGAGTTATTTATAAGGATAACTCTCTTCTTATTCCTTATTTTGAGAAAATCGAGAAAAAGATTTCTCTGAATATTCCGGTGGAAAGGGCGTTAAAGGACTTTGCAGAGGAAACAGAAATCGAAGAAGTAATTAACTTTAGTGAAGTGATAAATATAGCCAAAAGAACAGGTGGAGATTTGGTTCATATAGCTTCTGTATCAGCGGAGCGAATCAGAGATAGTATCGATGTAAAGCTGCAGATTCAAACCATGATTGCAGGAAAAAAGTTAGAAAGCTCTATTATGAATTATATACCGGTTCTTATGATTCTTTATCTGTGGGTATTTTCGCCTGATTTTCTGGATTGTATGTACGTAGGGATTTCTTCAAGGATATTTATGGGAGTTCTGTTTGTACTTTACATGTTATTTAAGTTCCTTGCGGAAAGTATAGTAGAGGTGAGGTAAGCTGTGATTATTAAAAATATTGTTCTTTTATCTATGATAATACTTTTAGTAGTTGGCGTTATTATAGTATATAGAGCACCACCCAAATCTTATTATAATTATAATTTTAATAGCAAATATCTTTTTAAATTATTATTTCCGTTTAGCTTTTTTGTAGTGAAATATGTTATTGAGAGAATTGTTAGTTCTGATAGGGTGGAGTTGTTAGTTGGTAAAAGTTATGTTTTAAATAATGGTAAATCAAAGGATGAAGTTAAGTATAACGTCCTTTGTACAATTTTTTCGTTAATTGTTATTTTTTATTTTACACTCCTATTAGGGATACTTGTTCTGGCCAATACAGATAACAAAGGCGGTGAATTAAAGGATGGCTATTACCTGGAAAAGGTACAACCAGGTGAGGGAAAAAAGAAGGTAAAGCTTTATAAAACCATTGATAATGAAACTGAAATTGTTACTGTATATGTGCCAGAGTTGTATCCTGGTGATGTAGAGGCTAATAAGGAATTAAACAGGGCAGAGGAATATATAAGAATTCACATTTTGGGAGAGAATAAGAGTGTTTCTTGTATTGATAAACCTTTGAAACTAATAGATAGTATACCTGATTCTATAGTAAAGCCACGTTATCTTACGGAGGATAACGATTATATTAATGACGATGGAAGTCTGAATAATGACTTTGAGGAAGATAGTATTGATACAAATTTATTTGTAGAATTATCTTATATGACTGAGGTAAAAAAGGTTATGATTCAGTTAAAAATCATAAAAAAGACATACTCAGACGTGGATAATGCCCGGAAAAATTGGAATAATGCCATAAAACGGTCTCTTAGTAAGAGTACGGACAAATATGTTAAATTACCTGATATAATAGACGGGAAAAAAGTAACCTATAAAAATTATAAAGAAAACAAAGTAAAATATTTGTGTTTGATTTTTATTATACTGATCATTTTGATACCGGTGATATATAAGGTTATGGAAGAGAGAAAATATGAAAAAAGGCAGAAGGAATATAAAGATAATTATTATATAATTGTGGAAAAATTCATTCTCTATATGGGCGCCGGATTAAGTATATATGACAGTATTTTAAGGATAATTAAGAGCTTTGAAGGTAAAGACCGGGTGGGATTTCTTTTAAAGGATCTAAAGGTACTAAAAAGAGAAACAGATAATGGTATTAGTGTTGAAAAGGCTCTTACTGAATTTGGCCTTAGGTCAAAGGAGGTATGCTATATGAAGTTTGTTTCTTTAATAGTTCAAAATATGAAGAAGGGGTCGGAGGATATTCTTAAGCTTTTGGAAATTGAAGCAAAGGAAGCATTTGAAGAAAAAAGCAGATTACTTATGAAAAGTGGAGAAGAGGCTTCGACAAAATTATTATTACCAATGGTTGGAATGCTAATCATAGTAATGGTTATCATTATGAAGGCTGCATTTCAGAGTATGTAGAAGTTTTAGGAGGAGTGAGGCGTATGTTTATTTCTTTTTGGGAAGATGAATCAGGTGTGGGAATAGTTGAGATAATTCTTATACTGGTAGTGCTTGTGGCTCTGGTTCTTATATTCAGGACTAAGATTACGGCAATTGTAAAAAGTGCATTTGCAAGTATTACAGAGAATTCAGGAAAAATCACCAAATCTATTAGTATATAGCCATTAGCATATAGCAATCAGTATATGGGTATGGAGTATTTAACATGTGCAAAAGCTTAAAGAAATCAAAGGGCTTTAAAAGCTTTTTGGAATTAAAAAAATCCGGAAGTATAACAGTATTTCTGTCACTTATTTTTGTAGTGCTTATTGTTATGATCTTTGTTTTTATCGATGTGACGAGAATTGTTTCATCAAAATCTTATGTGAAAACAGCAGCACAGAATTCTCTTTTGGTGAGCTTTGGACAGTATAACAGAGAAATGTATGAGGATTATAATCTTTTTACCTTTGGTGGTTGTAATGAGATAGGGGTAAAGGATTTACAGTACAATATTGAGACTGTTCTTAAGGAAAATCTAAAGGAAAGACCGGAAAAGAATGGTAGATATACCAGCTTTTACAGGCTGTCAGACTGTGAGGCTAATATAGAGATGGAAGGGACAATAACTGAGACAGACGAATTTTTTAGACAAATTAAAGCTTATGTGAAATATAAAAAGGCATTAAGTGCTCTTAAAAATATCACTGCAATTGGTGAACAGATAAATGATGTAACAGATAGTAAGGATGACATTTCTAAGGATGTAAAAATTGATGATGAGTTGCTTGATGATAATAAGAATAAGGAGGATAAAAAGGAGAGGAATACTAAAGATAATTCAAAGGATAAGGTTGTATCTAAGGAGGAAAATCCTTTAAAAACCTTAAATGTTATTTTTAAGGAGGGGTGGCTTTCCAATGTATTGGAGGTTAATACTTTATCAGATAAGGATGTGAGTATTGATAAGCTTTCAGAGGAGAATTCTAAAAACAATATTTTTTCATTTAATAAAAAAAGTAATAGTAATAAAGGTGATGTGAAAAACTCACAGAAGCTTATGAAGAAATATTTAAATTCCTTTGAGGGGTTTAACATTACTGATTCAGATATAACTAATAAGGGTGCCTATTTACTGTGGGCCGAGGATTTTATGAAGGACTATACCACAAAGGAAAAGGGAGATATATGTGAGATGGAGTATATTATCTGTGGTCATAATAATGACAGGGATAATATGACGGATATAGTAAACAGACTTTTATTATTCCGCTGTGCTATAAACTATATAACTATTTCCGGTGATCCGCTTCTTCAGAATAAAAGTCTTACAACGGCAGAAGCTATAGCAAGTCTTATACTTCTTCCGGAAATTGCACCGGCTCTAAGTAAGGTAATACTATTTCTAATGGCTGTAGAAGAATCTATGGTTGATGTAAGGGCATTGTTAGATGGAAGAGAGATTAATCTAATGCCAAGTAGCAGTACCTTGAAAATGAAGTATGAGGAAATATGTATTGCCAACAAAGAATTATATGAAAGAAAGGCGAAGGAGTATGAGGAGGCTAAGAATAGCAGTATTGCAAAGGGTAAGATTAATTATAAATATGTGATAAATCTGTTTATTCTTATGACTCAGGATAAAAAGCTTGTAAATAGGACCTGTGAAATTATTCAACATAATTTACGTAATGATTATAATGAAACCTTTGATATAACCTCTGCCATAACTTATTCCAATGTGAATTTTAGTTATGATATTCCATATATTTTTTCCGGAATATTAGGCAATAAATTATTCTCGGATAAGCTTTCTGATTCAGAGTTTTCCTTAGAATACGGTTATTTTTTATAAGAAGAAAGGTAAGGTGCAAATTCAGGGTGCAGCAGTTAGACATGCCCTTCACAAATGTCACTAAAGCATAATTATATAGCCATTCCCAATCCGTGTATGGAATATACATTTTGTCTATTCCATTAAAAATAAGTATAATTATGCTTTCTTAAAAATTCTATATTGTAAATCCAATAAAAAGAGACTCCTGTATTAATAAAAAATCGCAAATCATGTTTTAATCTCAGTCGTTAAAAGAATTGTGAAGGGTATGTCCCGGTGCTGCACCCATATTTAATTAGTTTAGTATATGAATAAAAAGAAAAGAAAGAATATAAAATATTTATTTAAGAATTTATCAAAAAAAATATTAAATAAAGGCTTTAACAAAATATTTAAAAAGAGAGTAAATGCATCACTTACCGTTGAGGCTTCCTTTGTAACACCTATTTTTTTCTTAAGTTTAATGACCATATTAAGTATTATTTTTTACATGGGTGTTATATCGGAAGCCAGATATGGCCTTTATAAACTGGCTTATTATAGAAGTCTTCAGGATAAAAAATATTACTGTGCTAAAACCTCTTTGGAAATAGGTGCAGTTGTACATGATAATAATGAGGGACTCTATTATGCAGAGTTAATAAAGGCTCCGGAATTTATGAAAAACAGCCCATTTATAAGGGCTTATATTCCAATGTCTTATTCTACCTATGAAGGGGTAAGTATGGTGGAAAATAAGGATATGTATGTATATGTCGCAAAGAATTCCAAGGTATATCATAAAAATCCTGAATGCACCTATATAAAGCCCAAGGTTAGTACAGTAAGATCCTCCCTTATAAAGTATAAGAGGAACAATAGTGGAGGTAAATATAAGCCCTGTAAAAAATGTACAGGTAATGGGATAGCTTATTATGTATATGTTACAGAGTATGGAACCAGATATCACTCAGATAAAAATTGTAATAATATATATCATGAAATTAGAAGGGTGAAATTAAGCGAGGTAGCAGGAATGAATCCCTGCAGCAAATGTAGTAAGGGTAAAGGGAAATAAGTAAGCTTATGATTTATTATATTATAGTTTTTTTGATTCTTGGATTTAGCGTTATATGCGATATTAAATCCAAGGAAATATATGTTTTTCCAACGGTTTTTGGAGTTATATTATGTTTTATTTTACATATAGTTTTTAAGGAAAACTATGGATTTAATTATATAAGTAGTTCTATTTTTGTAATAATTATTATTACATTTTTGCTTTACAGAAAGGACATTGGAGTTGGAGATACCTTGAGTATTCTTTTAATTGTCAGTGCATTTTCTGTAGATAAATCCTTTGTTATATTACTATATTCTGCCGTATATACATTTATATTTGCTATTATAGCTTTAATTATTAAAAAGGCCATAGGTTACAGATTTGTATTTACGCCCTGCTTATTTCTTGGGTTTATAACATTTATAGTAAGGATGATGGCAGATGCTAATATTTCATAAAATATTTACTAAGAAGGTAAAGGCTTATATGACTGTAGAAGCAAGCTTTATAGTTCCAATAATTATAGGAATAATATTTTCACTTATAGCAGCAACCTTTTATTTACATGACAGAGTTATTATATTTTCCTATTCTGAAAATCTGGCTAATGATTTTTACGCAGAAAGCAGTAAAAATAAGGATAAAAGGGTTAATAACAGTGATATAAAGGATAATATTTCTAATAAGCTTTGGATAATGAAAATAAGTAAATGTAAATACAGCAGTGGTATTTTACTTAGGAAAATAAGTATAGAGGCAGATTATGAGAATAGTCTTAACATAAGTAAGGGTTTTATAAAAGGTTTTCATATTAAGGAAGAAAAGAACATACTTAATATGACACCTGAGGAAAGTCTCTACCTTAAGGAGAAGTCTGGGGCTTCGGATAATAAAAAGGATAATGATAAATAAGTGAAAAATTAATAAGATAATTATAAATAGGTAAATAGGATGGAGTTAGTAGAAGAAAGATTATTTAGGACAGAATTAGAGGAAGATAATTATGAGGTAAAGCTTCTTTTATCGGGATGTGTGCCGGGTTTAATTCACTCTTATATAAGAATGAGTGATCAAAAGAAATATTTATATTATGACGCCCGTGAACCGATAATTTTATATCCCATAAAGGATGATGAACTGATTTTTAAAAATCCCTTTAAATACTTTAAAATTTTATTAGAAGCAGTAATAAGGGTTAGGGATTATTTATTGGATATCGATAAACTTTGGATAGATATTAATTGCATTTATCTAAATAAAAGCAGAGATAAAGCGTTTTTAATATATAGTCCTAAAGTTAATACTCCTTTCTTTGATGAGATAAGGAGTTTGGTGGAGGAGTTAATCGAAAAATGTGATTTAAAAATAGGTAAAAATGCCTTATTTTTAAATCGGATTTATGAAATTGTCTGTAATAATAAGGACTCAAAGGTGCTGTTAAAGGAGCTTTGGGAATATATAAATGAATATGACGGAACTGATAATTATGTACGAATAAAGCTAAGAAATAAGAATAATTATAAGATCTTTATGGCAGATATTTATAGTGGGAAGTCCGTATCCATAGGACGGCAGGAGGGTGCTGAAATTAGAATCGGTGGGAGTACTGTAAGTCGGGTACATGCAAAGCTTTCCAATGTGAAATCTGAACTTTATATAACGGATATGTTTTCTACCAATGGAACATATGTAAATTCCCACAGATTAAAGCCAGAAGAGGCTGAGAAGCTTAATGATAAGGATGTTATAAGATTTGCTGATGAAGAATATAGCTTTATAAATGTTGACGGTTAGATAATAAGGAGGGAAAAATATTGAATAAATGTAGTTTAAGATATAAATTTGCCATTTTAGGCCTTGTACTGACAAGCCTTTGTGGCGCTTTTTATTCTGTAAAGAAAGTAAGTGCAGCAACAGTATTTAAAAGAGCCTGTTCGGGAGATTTTGTTCAGGGTAAGTGTAAGGTTTATGAAGGCTTTAATTGCGAGGGAAAGGATATCTCTAAGAAAAACCTCGTTACAGGAAGAGGTGATAATAAGCCTAAGCTTGCAAATATGGGAGTAGTATATGCATCCAAGGAGAAAAAATCCTTTAAGATAAGGCTGAAGGGTCAATTTGACAGGATTTATATAATGGGAGACTGGGATGCAGAAACACTTAGTCCTGTTTATGAGCATGAAATAAGTAGAAGTGTTTCTAATCCCTATTTTAATCTGAATAATGCCATTTATAAAAAGAATTGGTATAGTGTGTCCTCGCTAAAATTTAATGATGAAAACAATCGCTATATAGTTGTGGTACTTGAGTATAAGGAAAATCAGATGGCTATCTACATTCCTATGGATAAAGGAACAGAGGAGATAATAGAGGATGATGGAAGTACTGATGATAATGGAGCATATATTACAGGAAGCACAGATTCTTCGGCGGTTAATGCCGATTCTGATAAGACTTTTATAGATATAGATGACAGTACAGGGGTTCTTGAAGCTAATGGCTATGAGGATTGCTATATAATCAAGGAAGGTGGAGAATATGTACTTCCCTCTAGAAATACCCTTACAAATGGTGTTTATATTGAAAATGAAACCACCTATGATGAAGATAAAAAAATGTATACCTATAAAATGAAAAGCTATGTTTTAACGGGATATGAAATTACATTTAGTCCTGAAGCAACTACAGGTAACAAAACCATAACAGATGTTTGGCAGTGCATTTCCTATACTCTCACAGGCTTTGACAAGGTGTTAATAAAACCAATATTTGAAATAGATGAGAGTGAAGGAACCTATTATGACGTAAACTATGCCTTTATTAACTATGATTTTGCAGGGGGAAAACTGTTAAACAGAGGCTCGACCTATAATGTTTATGACAGAACTGTTGATACAGTAAGCTGGAGTGCTGAATATGGGGTGGATGAGGCAGATCAAACCTTAAAATTCACCTACCTTGGATATGGGGTTCCATCCCTGGTGCCCTCTATGTATTTAAATACTTATAAGTATTATAATTCTTCCTTCGGCAAGAAAAATGCATATAATTACATAATTCCTCCGGCAGGTGGATACAGGGTTATGGGATTACTTGATGAAGATAGTGGAGAATTCATTTCCTTACCGGATAAAAAGGTTGAATATATAAGGAATTTTACTAATGGTGATACCTATAGCTTTACCATGAAATATGATAAGGATGTAGTTTTGGATAATACCGTAGATACTGATACTTTAAATGTTATTTATGGTGAGAAAAATAATATAAGTATACCTGTAAGAAGTGGTTATACATTTAAGGGATACATTAGTAAGTTTAATGCTACTGATAATCCTGAGCTTAGAGATTATATAATTGCCTATAATAATTACAAGAATAGCGGCGAGGGAGAAGCTAAGGTAAATGGATTAAAAACTCTTTTAGATGAGGATGAGCTTGAATATGTAAAGACTCATACTGAGACTAATGCTGATATGATAGAGTTACCTGCTAAAGATAAAGTGTGGATTAATGAAAATGGAGAATTTAATTATTATCCTTATGAAGATTTTCCAGATGTATTAAGTGCTGTATGGAAGCCTATAGAATATCAGATTTGTTTTATTGGTAGCACTCCAATTACAGCAAAAACTTCAGTTCTTTCAGGCAAGATGACATATATAAATTGTACATATGATGAAAAAAATACATTACCTAAAAATACATATGTTCTTCCGGGATATGAATTTAAAAACTGGTTTTGCCCTAATTATGTTGGAACAGTCTTTTTAGATCAGGAAAATTTTAGGAATCTTGCCACAAAAGATGGACAGACTCTTTATTTTTATACTATTTTTGAAGCTGTGGATTCAAAGGTTAAGGTGAATTATAAAATAAGAACCAAGTATGGAGAACTAAGTGAAGGAAACAGTGAGTTAATGCTTCTTTCTGATTCAGAGCATACGGAAAACGATATGGTTTCAAGTATTAACAGTAGCTTTGTAAATAATAGTATAGTAGATGAAGCCGAGATTAAAAATGTATATAAAAACACATTTAAGTCGAATATGTTAATAAATGACAATTCTGAAGAAAGTGGTAATACCGATAATTCAGAGAATGGAGAAGCTTCAGAGAATTCTTATATAATATTTGCAGATGGAACAGGATATGTAAATGTAACTTATGAAAGAAACTCCTATTTATCAGGTGAAACCTTATATTTAAATAATGATGCAGGTGTATATCTTGCCTTAGAAGAGGAGGATTTACATTCTCTCGTTAAAAGTCTTTATATAGGGGAAAACCTTACTGAAGCAAGTAAGGATGCTCTGAAGGAACTAATTTCCAAGCTTATGAATCTTAATAGTATTACATCGGATTCAGATGATTATGTTATCGATGATAGCGGTGAAAGAGTATATTTAAAGGACGGAACTCTTCTTACAGAAACAGAGAGATTAAAGGCTGAAGAAGAACAGAAG
>JAILGL010000152.1 GCA_024696825.1 Lachnospiraceae bacterium | reverse complement strand
ATGCAGAAATGGGCTTTAAGTTCCATGCTTTTAAGAAGGAACAATTAGAGGAATTTGCAGAAATACTTCGGAAAAAAATAAGAAAGGTGGAAATAAGGGGCGTATGAGATTATATCACACAGGAAGCGTTGAAATAAAGTCACCTGATATCTACTTAGGACGTAAAAATGCAGATTTTGGGCAGGGTTTTTACCTTACACCAGATGAAGATTTTACAATAAGATGGGCAGCGAAGGATGCTGTAATAAACGAATACGAGCTTGATTTAACAGGGCTTGAAGTGAAGAGATTTGTAAGAGATAAAGAATGGTTCGATTATATATTTGAAAATAGAAGGGTGAATGATACCATAAAGGCCGATGTAGTGATAGGGCCGATAGCAAATGATACAATCTATGACACCTTAGGAATAATAAGCAGCGGCTTTTTAAACCCAAAGAAAGCAGTTGATCTTCTTATGATAGGACCTGAGTATACTCAGGTAGTAATAAAGAGTGAAAAAGCAAGGGGGCAGCTTTCTTTTTTAGGCTCAAGGAGGGCTGTCGAAAATAAAGAGCAAGAAGAGGCTCTAAAAAAAGAGCAGGAAGAATATTTAAGTAAGTTCGCGGAGACCATGGAAAAGCTATAAAGGAGCTGAGAATCAGAAACAGAGCAAATGCAGATAAGAAGGTTGAAGGAAAGAGCGTATTACTTGCAAAGAGTCATATAGGACGTTATGCAGGAATTGAAAATAGCTTATATTCTAATATTAAGGATTTTACTCTTACAAAGACAGCATATACCTTAACAAAGGGAGCTACAGCAACTATAAATGCAAAGGTAGTGCTTGAAGATGAGGATAAGACTCAGCTTCCGGGAAAGTATGGAAAGACCTTCCGTTACCTTTCAACAAATCCAGATGTAGTAACGGTTGATGGAAATGGAACCCTCACAGCAGTAGGAAGTGGAACCTGTGCAGTTTATGTATACGCAATTAATGGCATGATGAGACAGGTAACCGTTACTGTAAAGTAAGTTAAAAAAGTATTGACAATGCGGCAACGCGATATAACTTAAAATATTCGCCCTTGAAAGCAGATAATATGCTTTCAAGGGCCTTTTTGCAGCTATAAAATCTCTATATGGAATGCATTTTTAAACACCTGACTGGCAAAATTGCTTTACCTTAAGCGCTATAGAGAATCGGATGATGTTCTTATTGTTATCGAGAAGGAAAAATACGGAAATAAAAAAGGTCAGAAGTAACCGGATATAGTATAAAAAAATGAAAAAACTATAAAATAACTATATATGTACCAAGAACAACTTGACTAAAACGAGAATAAGTTGTATAATAAATATATATTTTTTGTTAGGCAAGAGCTTACAAGGCCAATGACTTCTCAAATTTATAGGAACGTGAAGATATAAAAGCATTGGCAATTCTAACGAGGGAGTGTCGATATGGTAACATCAGGTATTTTGGAAAGCATCCTGCTGGCTTTACCAAAAGCTGTGTCCGTGTTTATACACTTGCGTAGTCAGAAAAGGGTGGTACGGCGACCTTAACTGCTGTGAAATAAGAATATAAAGTAGCTAATAAACTGACTCATTTGTTCATCCAGGACAGTGACGATGATAAGTTTGATTGCTTGAGAAACGCAGAAAGAACGATGGCAGTACTCTGTGATTTGGATATTATTAACCCCAAAGGAATTAATTCTTGCACGGTGGAGAAAGAAGGAACTATCGGAAAGACTTATGCAGATAATAAGAAAAGTGTTGAAAATGTTTCTTCGGATAATTCCAATGATTATGCTAAACCTTTAAAAAAACAGGCTTTTTTCATCTGTAGAACAGACAGTATTCAAAGTGGTTACCAGTATCACGCAGCAGCCGTTATCTACAGAGATGACAAGCAGTTAATAACCATTGAAACAAATGGTGGTACAGTCGAGTGCTTCTTTGGTAAGTATGCTTTCAAAAACCAAGGAAACGAAAAAACATTTCACAAGAATTTTACGGATATGTATAAAAGAAATAAAGGATACCGTTTTAAGACTGTAGCTATAAAATTGAAGAACAAGTCTGTAAAAAAAGGTTAAGAGGAAAACCTTGTTCTTGTACTTATGATGACATCCTGCGGTGTGGATGGCGACAGAGTGGAGTTATTCGCGGAGGCAGCACACGGCAGCGGGGAGAACATCGCCATACCGGGCTATAAGAAGCTGAGCTTTTTCGGCGGGTAAGACTGCACAGGCAGAGAAACTCAAAAACCCTGCTGAGAACGCCTATTCCGCAGCCCTCACTCTGAAGCTGGAAGACGGTGAAACTCTAAGGATGAGCTAGGCAATCTCCTCCAGCGTTCACCCACATCACGCATACAATTTCGGATGCTGAAGGCGGAGAATGGAAGACTGTTTAGAGTAACTGTCTTTACATTGAATCAGAAGAAACAACTGCGATCTGCCCCGACATACCAACGGGACAGATTTTTCGCAGAATTATCAGAAAAAAGTTGACTCTTCGGGGGGGTAGCTATAATAGAGAATTAAGGAAGACTGCCGCTCTGACTGTGAGAGAGTCCATCCTACGATTATTTGGAGGTAACTGCTTATGAAGTGGAAGATGAAAAGATTATTAGGGCTGTTTCTTAGCCTTGCATTAGTTCTCGGGATGTTCCCCGGCATGAGCCTGACGGCGTATGCGGAGGGAAGTTCCGTCACGTGGAACAGCAGCACATTATCAGGTATAAA
>JAILGL010000140.1 GCA_024696825.1 Lachnospiraceae bacterium | reverse complement strand
GAAAGACTGATAAACAGTGGCTTTTATGATTTAGCCACAGCCTATCAGTCTGTGCACGTCAACTATTGAAAGCGCCGTATACCGAACGGTACGTACGGTGCTGTGAGAGGACGGCGGTTAGTCACCGCCTCCTACTCGCTTATTTTGATTATTTCTTTTTATTATTCTTTTTATTCTTCTTACTTTTCTTAAGTTCACTAAAGATTGCAACCCTTGAAAGTATAGAGAAAAGGATGCAGGCAACTATGGATATTATTGCAAATATAGTCATTCCCTTTAGGAAGTTTCCTGCAAAAAGGGCTGCAAATACAAGAGGTCCCACAGCCTCACCGGAGCGCTCTGTAAGGTCGTATACGCCCGTTGCTCTATCGAGACCATATTCCCTAACCTTTGGTATTTTGGAGAATACTGCAAGTCGTGTTGCCGTTCCAAAGCTTGTACTGAATCCTAACATAAAGAGTGCCAGAAGAAGTATATTTATGCTTGGCAGAAGGGCAAACAGCATAAGTGCTACAAGGGATATACCACTTGATATATATATTGCCTTGTTTCCAAATTTATTGGAGAACAATCGAGTCGTAGAGGAACTTAAATATATTCCACAAACTGAATTTATCATGATGAAGAGACAGGTTATATTAGAACCGTATCCCAGGCTGTCAATATAAATTGGCACATAGTAATAAACAAAGCTTGAGGTTATTACATACATAAATAATATTAATACAAGGAAGGATAAAATCCTTAGTGACAGAAGGAATGATGCCGTAGACATTGTCTTGTCGGTAGCCTGTCCATTAGCCTTGTTAATGACCTTTGCCATTTCTTCATCATTCATGGCAGCTTCATTTAACTGAGTATTGTCTTCGCCCTTCTTAACACCGTATTTTTTGCCCATGTAAAGGGAAGAAAATGCTATTGTAGCCCACACAAGTACAGTTATAAAAAATACATTTCTGTAGCCTATATAATCTGCAAGGATGGCACCAAAGGACATTCCAACCATAATACCTGAAAGGCTTCCCGCCTGATAGATAGTGAAAATGGTATTATCCTTTCTCTTTGCGGCGATATAGCTGTTAATGGAGTGCATAAGGTTCATCTGAAGACCAACGCCCATACCATTTAGCATAAGTCCTATAAGGATGAAGACATAGTTAGGAGATATAGCCAGCATTAAATCGCCTATAAGAGTCATGAATGCTCCGAAAATCATAGCCTTTGTGAAGCTAAAATACTTCATTATCTTATAGCCCGTAAGAGCTGAAAGACCGATAAGAATCATATTTATGGATATAGGCATTGACTTAGCAAAACTGTTAGCCACAGGCCATCCGCCCTTATACATATTTGAAACGAATACCGGCAAAAATGCAGTTGGCAGGTTATAGGCAAAGAATACCATAAATATAACTGCTCTATTCATAAACAGAGGCATCTCTCCTGATCCTCTTTTCTTCTCATCTTTTTCTTTTAGATTAAGGATTTCGAAGATTTCATTATATACGAAAAGTATCAATACAAGCCAGATAATAAGCTGTATTATAATATCCTGTATAATCTTGGTAACCTGTCCTCTTATGGTGGCAGACCAGGTACCGATTTCTACTACACCCACAACATCCCCGGAGTTATTAAGTATAGGGGCCTTGGCATAGATAAAACCACCATTTTCAGTACTTGAACTACTGGTTACATAATCCTTCTTTTTGTAGACCTCCTTAACCTCATCAGCCTCAGAGCCAAGAAGAGGATAATAAGCACCTATGGAGTTGTCGTAGAAAACAATATCATATACCTTGTCAGTTTCCTTATCCCAACGGACAATATTGGCATACATACTGGAATCATAAGAATAATCCAGGGATGTATTTAAGGAATTATGAATCTGTTTAAAGTCTTCATTCATATAGTCTGAAGGCTTTGTTATATTTTCCAAACTGTCAGTATCTATCTCTCTTGCTGCATTATTAGCAAGCATTTCCAGTTTGCTGATTTTTTCGTTACGAAGCATTCCATAAAATGAAGTGAAAAGCTGTATAGTGATTATTGATGAAACTAACAATATGGAAACAAATACTACTCGGCTCAGGAGCTGAGGGGTAGTCAGCTTATTTGCAAACAGAATGAACAGGAGTCGGATTAAAAGCCATAAACCTCCTATGCATGCTATTATACGTGCGATAAATAATGATATTAAAATAAATAAATAGTAATTATTATATTTGATGGAAGAACCATCTCTAACTACCTTCCCATTAGAGTCATAGATTTTAAATGAGCCATTATCAGTGGTTCCGATATAGTTCTTATTGTCAAAGGAACTGGTTTTAATCTTAAAGTTTCCTTCATGCTCTTTTCCAATTGTCTCAAAGGTAGGATTCTTAAAGTTATCATCCTCAAAGCTTATTTTAAAGAGTTTATTGGAAACTATATCCGTCAGATATATATTTGAATCCATATCTATATCAAGTCTGTAAGGCTCCACCATCTTATCCTTATCAAGCTTTGTCCAGTCAAATATCTCATCGATCTTACCAACATCCTTGGTTGTGCTAAAGCGTAGCAGTTTACCGCGCTTATCTATGGCAATTAAGGAGCCATCTTTCTTTGATACTGATATATCCTGAAGAACAGTTACAGCGCTATTCATAGTGTAAAAATATGAGTCTGTAATCTTACCCTTTTTATCCATAATTAAATGTGACAGATTGCTTTCATTTGCTGTCACCACATGGATTTTATTATCTATTATTTTTATACCGAACATCTGATGCTTGGTTGCAGTTTTATAGGAAGATTTAAATATTTCTTTTTTCTTCCCTGTTTTAGGGTTGTAGGAATAGATAGTATCTGCGGAAACCTTGAAAGAATCGGCTTCCCAGGAGGTGTCAATCAAATATATTATTCCCTTATCATCTACTGCAATATCATCAATATATCCAAAATCATCATTAATATGATTTACAATATTATCCTTAAGTGTAAGGATTCGGGTTCTGTTATTATCTACCACATAGGTGGTGTCTTTATCCTGTTGAAGAGCCACCCAGGCGTTGTTTACAGATATGTTCGGAGCATTAAAAAAATTATTATAATCGCCATTAACATAGCTTAATAAAGCTACTCCAATAATAAAGATAATCGCAATTAAATCATTAACACGAATTTTCTTTTTTCTTAAATATAAAAATATTTTCATTAAATGTAATCCTTATCCTCTCTTTTTGAATAGAAAACGGTATGCTTACCGTCTCGACTTAGGTACTCAGGATACAGGAGGGAAAATAGATTTATTCCACTCTTATGGATGTTGCGACATTTTCTATAGGAGTCAACCTCATTCATACAGTCTATCTGAATGATATTCTTGATGCCGTAGAGATAGAGAGGAAGGGCAGGCATAGTAACATAGTCAAGAATGGACTGCTGACGGAGCTTATTATGAGTAAGTCTTTTAATTATATCTCTTGATTTGCTGCGCTCCATATATTTTTTTCGCTCAGAATAATACTTGTTACAAACTTCAGTGTTACGGTCGTGAACCAGTATATATTCTACATCCGGATAATCCTTTGCAATTTCATCTATTTTATCAAGCATTAAATCTGAGATTCTATAGCAGAGGGAACGGAAGCGTTCCATGGCTATTTCACGAACCTCTGAGTCCATATTAGCTGTAAGTGCGTCAAGATACTTGATATAAGACAGGTCAGGCAGAGGGAGTACAAGCTTTGCATTAAACATCTGTGCAACCTTAAATGGATATAAAAGCTCGTAGTACTCCTGTCTTGTAAGACCTTTTTTATAATCTAAAAATTTAATGTCAGAAACCATATCTGACTGATTGTTAACCAGGGCCTCTAAGGATTCACAACCAAGTTCTCCTGTGTCCTCAGGTCCATAGTGGGCGGTATTATAATCGAACTTATACTCAGTTCCATCCTTCAGGGTTACTACAACATAGACCTCCTGTAATCCGAAAAGACATGGGCCACCCTCTACCGCCAGGGGAAGTTTATTATCTATAACCTCCTTTAATCCCAGAAGATTATTAGTATAAAATGGCATATCCTTAAAATAAGGCATTTCAGGATCCTCAGGTAAAAATGTAAATATTTTTCTGATATTTTCATAGCTGTTAAGCATAAGTTCCTTTTTATATCTTAAAATATTTTTACCAAGGGTTAATCCCTCTTCCTTACATTTGGATATACATTTCTCTGTTATGGTAGCTTCGATTTCCTCTAACTGAAGCTTCAGTGCTTTTTTCTGAACTCTTAATTTTTTTGCTTCCTCCTGAAGCTTTTCGTCGGGCTTTTCGCCCTTTATAAAGGCTTCCTTCATGGATTTATTAAGAGTTTTATTTTTTGTATTAATCTCTTCAATCTCAGCTTTTAATGAAGTAACCTCGCTGTTTGCAGTAAGGTCATTTAGAATTTCACCATAGCGCATCCAGTCTGAGAAATTATAAAGGTCATCTTCATTAGTATATACGTCGAAGCTTCCTATGGCAGCCATAGGATATGTTAAGGGCTTACCGAAGCTGTTATATACACTGTCCTTTATATCTATATTAAGTTCTTCCAGCTGATTTTTAATTGTCTTCATATATTACATTATCCTTTATATTAAATATATATTACCTTCCTTTAGGACCATGGTATTTCATTGCAAGCATTGTCATATCATCGAACTGTGGAGCATCCTGTATAAATTCATTAATGTCCTCAGTAACACCGATAAACAGTGAGTTGAGCATTTCTTTATCATCCCATTTATTAAGGGCATCAACCATTCTGTCTGTACCAAAGAGCTCGTTATCATTGCTGGTTGCCTCAGGAACACCATCTGTATAAAGATAAAGGGTATCCCCCGGATTAAGTTCCAGTTCATATTCTTTATATTTGATACCATCCATGGCTGCTACTACTAAGCCGTGTTTATCCTTGTATAGCTCGAAAGGTTCACCCTTACGCTTAATGGCAGGATACTCATGTCCTGCATTGGCGCAGGTAAGCTTACCTGTGGATATTTCAAGAATTCCAAGCCATACGGTAACAAACATTTCTACTTCATTGTTTTCACAAAGCTGACTATTAACCTTCTCTAAGATATCCTTAGGTGAAAGAGAATAAGAGGTCTGATTCTTTATGAGAGTCTTTGAAATAACCATAAATAAAGCTGCAGGAACTCCCTTACCGGATACGTCTGCAATTACAAGTCCCAGATGATTTTCATCGATGAGATAGAAATCGTAGAAGTCACCACCAACTTCCTTGGCAGGCTTCATGGAACCGAAAAGATCAAACTCGTCTCTATCAGGGAATGGAGGGAAAATGCTTGGAAGCATACCCAGCTGAATATGATTGGCTATGTTAAGCTCGGATGCAATTCTCTCCTTATCCTTAGTCTCATTCATAAGGTTTGTCATATATAGCTTTAGGTCCTCGGACATGGTATATAGAGATTCTCCGAGAGACTGTATTTCATCATGGGTATCTATTTTTGGAATCTTAAATACTAAGGAACCAGGGTCCACTGAACCATGACTTGACTTAACATAATGTCTTGCTGATTTTTCGAGTCGCGCAATAGGAGTAACCACTCGTCTCTTAAACCAGAAGTTCATAAGAACCACGAAAATAATAACAAGAACTATTCCGCCTGTGATACTGGCTCTTAAGAAGAAGAGTCTTGTTTTATGCCACTCTGTCATTTCTATATCTACTGAAAGAGTAGTGATTGCATTACCTTCTGAGTCATATATAGGAATAATACCGGTGTACATATATCCAAAAGAGGTGGTGTTTTTATAATATTTTATCTCACCCTTTTTATTCTTCATGGCCTGCATATAATACTCTACAACCTTAGGAGAATATTCAGTTCCTGAAAGGTCACCGAGATTAACCTTTATACCATTCTTTATCTCGTCCTCAGTTGTTCCAACCATAACATATTTCATGTTATCCTTTTTATTCTTGTTAACAGGAGTAATCATGTAAATGTATTTGATATCGTAATTAACCTTACATTTATCTAAAAATATTCTGGTTTTGGTGAAGGTTTTACTTTCCTTACCATCCTTGATACATTTTGCCAAATCATCACCATCTATCTCAGATGAGGTGGTTTTAAGAATACCTGCAATGTACTGCTGATATTTCTTAATCATGGCATCAGAGTAAGTGTTAAAGCCTAAAAAACCCATTGATAAACATACTATAATTACAAATATTGATGAACTAAGTATTACAGAGGTGCCCAAGCTATGTCTAAAATTAGTATTCATAATTGTTCTCCTTTATATTTATTTAAGTATTTCCTGATTTTCTTTGTATTTAATAATTAATGTTTTCTGCTCTTTTTATGTAAGCTTGCTATTTTTGAAACTACAAAACCTATTATAACACCGAAGATAACCCCTGCTATCACATCTGACGGGTAGTGCACTCCTAAGTAAAGTCTTGAAAGTGCTATAAGTATAGCGATTATATAGGCCATAATTCCATAGCGTTTGTCCTTCATACACATATATATAATAGTTGCTGATAGAAAGCTCGCCGTAGTATGACCGGATGGAAATGAGCTATCAGGCATCTTGCCTATAAGGCTTGTAAGCAGGTCAATCTCATCATAAGGTCTTGGTCTTCTTACCACATTTTTAAGAATTCCATTAATAAAAATGAGTTGAAGTAAAAGTCCTATAGAAAGAGCGATACCCGTTCGCCGCTCCCTGGGTGTCATACATAAAACTATCGCTACAAGTAGGAATAAAATGCCGTGATCCCCAAGATGTGTAATAGTTTTAAAGAAGGATGACAGCGCATCATTTCTTATGTTGTCCTGTATAAATAGTAAAATATTGCAATCTATATTATATAGCGTATTCATAGCCTTTCCTTTCGTGAAATCAATTACAATTACTATATCACAAAACCATAGAATTATCAACATTTCATTAGGGTTTAGAGGGGAGTGTTAAGAACTTTTTCTTTACTATAAATAATTATTATGTTATATTTCTACATGTAGTTAAAAATGAAAATGATTTTCATTTTGTGATGTCTCATAAAGGAAAAGAGGAATTATATGAGTCAGTTAGAATGCAAGGACTTAGCCTTAGGTTACGACGGCGTAAGCATACTTGAAAATATAAATTTTAAGGTTGAAAAGGGTGATTATCTCTGCATAGTGGGAGAGAATGGGGCAGGTAAATCAACCCTTATTAAAACAGTATTAGGACTTCAGAAGCCTATGGGTGGAGAGATTATTTTTGACCCATCCCTAAAAAACACCATAGGCTATCTGCCTCAGCAAACCATAGTACAGAAGGACTTTCCGGCATCTGTTAAGGAGGTTGTAATCTCCGGCTGTCAGGTGAGAGATAAGAGAAAGCTTTTTTATACTAAGGAAGATAAGGCGCTTGTAAAGGAAAATATAGAGAAAATGGGTATTAAAGACCTTAGAAACAGGTCTTACCGCGAGCTTTCCGGAGGACAGCAGCAGCGAGTTCTCTTAGCCAGAGCCCTTTGTGCCACTAAGGAAATACTTCTTTTAGACGAGCCTGTGGCAGGCCTTGATCCAATGGTTACAGCAGATATGTATTCCCTTATTGATGGCCTTAATAAAGAGGGGGTTACCATTATAATGATTTCCCACGATATTCAGGCTGCCATGAATTATGCTACTCATATTCTTCACATTGGCAATAAAACCTTTTTTGGAACTAAGGAAGAATATAAAAACAGCAAGATTGGTAAAGGTTTTATCATGCAGTATGAGGATTAATTGGAGGCAATTATGTTAGAGAAATTAATGTTATATATGGAGTTTCCATTTGTAAGATATGCGCTTATAGTAGGAGTTCTCATAGCTCTTTGCTCATCCTTACTTGGAGTAACTCTTGTGTTAAAAAGATTTTCATTTATAGGAGACGGACTTTCACATGTTGCCTTTGGAGCCCTTGCTATAGCCAGTGTTTTAAAGGTGTCTAACGACATGATAGTTGTTATGCCTATAACTGTAATAAGTGCCATTCTGTTACTTAGAACCGGCCAGAATACTAAGATAAAGGGAGATGCTGCCATAGCCATGATTTCAGTAGGAGCACTGGGCTTTGGTTATCTTCTTATGAATATTTTTTCAACCTCATCCAATGTATCGGGAGACGTGTGTTCAACTCTCTTTGGTTCCACCTCCATCCTCACCCTTACATTACCTGAGGTTATTCTTTGCGTGGTGCTTTCAGTAGCTGTACTTATAATATTTATATTATTTTATAATAAAATCTTTGATGTAACCTTTGACGAAAACTTTGCAAGAGCAGTGGGAACCAATGTGTCAGCCTACAATCTCATGATAGCTGTAATTATAGCTGTTATCATAGTTCTTGCCATGAATCTTGTAGGTTCACTTCTTATATCAGCTCTTATAATCTTCCCGGCACTCTCTGCCATGAGAATATTCAAGAGCTTTAAGTCAGTTACAGTTTTCTCAGCTATATTTTCTATAGTATGTGCATTTCTTGGAATAATAGTATCCATCCTTGCGGGAACCCCTGTTGGTTCTACCATCGTGGCCGTTGATGTGGCTGGATTTGCTATTTCCTTCATAGTTGGCGCTATCAAAAAATAATTAATTCTTTTGTTCACAAAATTTTGACATATTATTGGTACTATATAGTACTAATGGGCGAGCTATGCAAAAAAACGCCTAAAATCAAATAAATCAGTGCGAGGTAAATGTTTTGATTGAAGTAAAAAATCTTGTAAAAAGATATGGAAAACATGCTGCCGTAAATGACCTTTCATTTAAGATTGAGACCGGAAAGGTTGTAGGTTTCTTAGGACCTAACGGAGCAGGTAAGTCCACAACCATGAATATGATAACTGGCTACATCGCCCCAACTGAGGGACAGATTCTTATCGATGGAGTAGATATCGAGGAGGATCCTGATGCAGCTAAAAAGAATATAGGTTATCTTCCGGAAATCCCACCTCTTTATCCTGATATGAGAGTTAGAGAATATCTCATGTTTGTTGCAGAATTAAAGAAGGTTCCGAGAAAGGAAAGAGTTAAGATGGTCAGTGAGATTATGGAAAAGACCAAGACCACTGACGTATCTGAGCGACTTATAAGACATCTTTCCAAGGGTTATAAGCAGAGAGTTGGTTTAGGAGAGGCCATGATGGGCTATCCTGATATGATTATCTTAGATGAGCCAACTGTAGGTCTCGATCCGGGACAGATTATCGAAATCAGAGACCTTATAAAGGAGCTTGCCAAGGAGCATACAGTTCTTTTATCCTCACATATTATGCAGGAAATCAGCGCTGTCTGCGAAGAGATTATAATCATTAATGAAGGCAAGATGATAGCTATCGATACTCCTGAAAATATTATAAATATGATTAATGATACCACAGGAGTTCACCTTCTTATAAAGGGCGAAAAGGAAGATGTGAAAAATGCTCTTAGAACCATTAAGGAAGTTACCAATGTCAAATATGACAAGGATTCTCCTGTAGGCTTTGTGGGTATGACTTTATTCTCGCAGGGTGGTACTGACATAAGAGAAAAAATCTTCTTTAACTTAAGTGAAGCAGGACTTCCACTTTATGAAATGAAGAAGGATGAGCCAACCCTAGAGCAGGCCTTCTTAAGACTTACAGGTGGTAAGTCACGTCAGTTTGGTGGACGTAAGACAAAGAAGGTTAAGGCTAAAACTGAAGAAGTTAAGTCTGAGACAGAAGAAACTGAAAATGAAGTTTCAGAAGTTGAGAGTAAAGAGGCTGAAGTAAAAGAAGCTAAGGCTGAGGCTTCCGAAAAGAAAGAAGATTAAAGTAAGAGATTATTCAGAAAAAAATATAATAATCAGATAATAAGTTTAAAACTAGGAGGAAGGGCCATGTTTGCCATATATAAAAAAGAGTTACTTAACTACTTTACTTCCATGGTTGGATTCGTATTTTTGGCAGTTTTTCTTGCCATAGTAGGTGTGTATTTCTGGTACACCAACATCGGTGGAATGAGTGGTAACTTTGAATCAACACTTAGCAGTGTTACATTTTTATTTGTAATACTCATGCCAATACTTACCATGAAGGTTATGGCTGATGAGAATAAGCAGAAGACAGATCAGCTGCTTTTCACATCACCAATATCCATAACAAAGGTTATCGTAGGAAAATATCTTGCAGTAGTTTCACTTTATGCTATCGGAGTACTTATTATTTCTACATATCCTTTAATACTTTTCCATTATAGCAGTGAGATAAGACTTGCAACAGCCTATAGTGCTATCATAGGATTTTTCCTTCTTGGATCGGCCTATATCGCTATCGGAATATTTATCTCATCCATGACAGAGAGTCAGCTCATTGCAGCAGTTGTATCAATCATAGTAATGCTTGTAACATTTCTTATGCCACAGCTTACTAAGATGCTTCCAAATGACGGTAAGAGTCAGGTTATAATAATTGCCATCGTTTGGCTTCTATGTGCATGGGTGGTTTACAGTAATACTAAAAACCTGATTGTGGCTTCAGTAGTTGGAGTTCTCGGTGAGGCAGTGATATGGATAGGATATCGAGTAAAGCCTGAGATTTATAACAAAATGTTATCCAAGGGATTAAATGGAATGTCAATGTCACAGAGATTTAATGATTTCACTCTGGGAGTACTTGATTATTCAGCTATAGTTTACTATGTAAGCATAGCATTTTTATTCGTATTCTTAACAATTCAGATGACTAAGAGAAAGCGCTTTAGCTAATAAGTTAAGTGTCTTTAATCATAGTTTCAGCTAAGAAAGGAAACATATCATGTCAGAGAACAAAGATAAAAAAATAGAAAAAAAGCCTTCCAAGATAAAGAAAAGCTTTTCTTCAAGAATATTTAAAACCGGTGTATATACAACTATCATTTCCGTTATGGTAATTGTAATAGTAGTAGTTTTAAATATGCTTATTACAAAGCTTGATCTTACTACGGATATGAGTTCGGGAAAGATATATTCTTTATCAAAGGAAACTAAAGATATAATAAAAAATGCCAAGGATAAAATTACCATTTATTACATGGTAACTGACGGAAATGAGCAGGAAAATATATATAATGCCGTTAAGAGTTATAACAAGGTTGATTCCAATGTTAAGGTTGAGAAAAAGGATCCTGTTATTTACCCAACCTTTGGTGAGAAGCTTGGTATAGATGATGAAATTTCAGATAACGATATTATCGTATATAATGAGAATACTAAGGCGGTCAAATACATTTCCAATGCTGCCATGTACTTTACAGCCTTTTCTTCAAGTGGTGACATGAGTGGAGAATCTCTTGATGTAGAGGGTCAGGTAACAGCGGCTATTCAGTATGTACTTTCTTCAGAGCATACTAAAATGTATATGCTTACAGGGCATGGAGAGGTAGCCCTTGAAGATAGTGTAATAAAGGATATTAGCAAGTTAAATGTAGATACAGATAATCTTGATCTGGTAACAGAGGGTAAGGTTCCTGATGATTGCGATATCCTCCTTATGGCAGGCCCTACTTCAGATATAAAGAAGACAGAGTATGAAGAGATTAAATCATATCTTAAAGATGGTGGAGATGCCATTATATTTGCAGAGCTTACTGAGGAAAACCAGGAAAATTTAGGAAAGCTCATGAAATACTATGGAGTAGAGGTTGAAAAGGGATTTGTCGGTGAGACAGCAGGTAAATATTATGCTTCACCATTTATGATTCTTCCTACAGTCAGTGATTCAGGAGTTCTTAGTAAGCTTGCTGAATCTGATGAATATGTATATATGTTCTTTGCACAGAACTTAAAGACTACAGATGAGCAGTTAAGATCAACTCTTTCCATACAGGGACTTTTAAGTTCTTCAGGAAAATCATTTTTCAGAACTGATCTTAACAACAGCAGTACAGAAAAAACAGATGATGATAAAACAGGACCATTTGACGTAGGTCTCTATGTAACTGATGAAGCGGCAGATGACGTTACAAAGATAGCTATCTACTCTTCAGCGGAGATGCTTTCAGACAAATATATCGGACTTGGTAATAATAAGAGAGTTCTTACTGATACAATTTCATCCATGACTAAGTCATCAGTTAAGGAAACCTCCATATCAGTTAAGAATCTTCAGGAGGTTCAGATATCAGTTCCTGTCAGCAGTAGAGTTATACTTGCTGCACTTCTTATTATCATACTCCCTGCAACCCTTCTTATAATGGGCTTTGTAGTATGGGGCTACAGAAGGAGGAAATAATGAAGAAAAAGCAAAAACAGCAGATGCTTACCATAGGAATTTTATTTCTGGTATGTGTTATAACCATAGTTGCCTATGTGATGGTTTCTAACCGCAAGGAAGCGGCAGAAAAAAAGGCTAAAAGACAGGAAGAAGAAAATGTTATAAAGCTTTATTCTGTAGAAGAGGCCAATATAGAAAAGATTTATTTTAAAAATAAATATGGCGATTTTACTATTACAAGATCAGGTGATTCCTGGCAGAAGGAGGATGAGCCTGCCTTCCCACTTAATCAGGATTATGTTGCTACCATGCTTGTTACCATAAGCACCGTAGAGGCTGAAAGTATAGTAAAAGAAGAGATGGAAGACTCAGATAAAAAGGACTATGGACTTGATAAGCCTGAGATGACAGTTAAGATTGAAACCTCCTCAGGAAGAGAAAAGGTTATATATCTGGGAAAAGAGTCTATGGCAGGCGGTGGAAGATATGCCTATATGGAGGGAGATAACACCGCATATATTGTTACTACAGATATCTATAACAGCTTTAGATACACTGATAATCAGATGATGGAGATTGAATCCTTCCCTGCAATTGAGTCAGATTATGTAAGCCTTATAGATCTTGAAAGTAAGGACGAAGATATTTTTAAGGCAGTATATGAGGTTTCGGATTCAGAATTTAAGGATTGGGAATCCTGGTCCATAGAAGAGCCATATGCTATACATTTACCTGGAACAAGTGTTAAGATTAATACTCTTGCAAATCGTATTACTGGTATAAAATATGATGAATGTGTAACCTATGGTGTTACCGATAAGGAACTTAAGGAATATAAGCTTAAGGATCCTAAATACACCTTAAAGATTGCCTATAATTACATGGGTGGAGAAAGCAGTTCCGATTCAAAAGATAAGGATGAAAAGGCTGATTCTTCAAGTATGAAGCTTAAGTATTATACTGTTTATATCGGTAAGAAAACTAAGGATGAGGGTTCTTATTATGTAATGCCTGAAGACTCAGACAGAGTATATCTTACTAGTGCTGAGGTTATGGATAAAGTGGTAAATCTTACTCCTAGAACCTATGTATATCCTTATTTCTACAGAACTGATGCTTCTAATATAGAGAAGGTTACAGCTAAGATTGATGGTAAGACTTATGAATATGAGATTACCAAGAAAGAAAAGGATGAGATAAAGATACCGGAGCAGGAACTTGGAGTAACTGAAACTCCAGATCCCGGTTTCTACAGCTATGACTTTACAGTTAAGAGTGATGGTAAGAAGGTGGATGCAGAGAAATTCATGGAATACTACAAAGCCTTTGGTGAGATTTCTCATACATCTGAAGTAAAGGAAAAGAAGGATACAGACCTTGTTTACTCCATAGAATTTAAGGAGAAGGATAAGACTAAGACCTTAGAGTTCTACGAGTATGATAAGGATAACTTCTACAAGGTAAGTGTTGATGGTAAAGAAGCTGTATTTGTAGCAGATATATCATCCGTAGATAAAGCTTTTAATGCACTTAAGTAAGTGATTTTCAACTTCTATAGGTGGCTAGATGAATTTCGATAAATACTGCAATAAACTTGATGTAATAAGGAAATATATATAATAATTAAAATATGAATAATCATTGAAAAGGGGGCTGGTGATATGTAATCACCTGCCCCCTAATATATTAGATTAAAAATTGCCTATAAACTATGAAGTTTTTTCATGTTTTTTCTTAAGAGCGTATATTACTATAATTAACACTATGAATATAATTAATATTACTGAAGCAGGCAAGATAAATTTCATATTGATATTACTGTCTTTAGTATTCATTGCTTTATAAGCCTTTTCGTTTGCGGCATCTACCTTTTTTTTATACTTTTCTTGAGCTTGCTTTTTTATTTTTACAGGTAAACTACTACCAATGAGTTCTTTTTTATTATATTCTTCTACCTCTTCATCAGAATAATCCTCAATGGCATTACAAAGTGATTCCATAAAAGTGTTTTCTTTATATGCTTTTCCCTCCTTAAGCCCTATAATATCTACATATTCTAATCTATTACCATTATAGGGTATAACATATTTTTGGTCTGATGAATCTTTAAAATAAAGTAATTCCATATCATAAACAAAGGAATATAAAATGATAAAATTATCAGCTTTAAGGTCTGATTTTTCTATGATCCTATTCATTTCTGAATATTTAGCATCTTTACTAATATTTTCAGATGATGTATCAAATGCTTGTTGTATATCATAATTATCGTTTTTGTAATTTTCTTTTAATATCAATAAAATGTTTTCATCATTTCCGTTTTTTGCAGGTATATTAATAAAATTATCCTCCGTCATTAAGTTTTCGATGGTTTTTGACTCTTTCCATTGTTTGTTAGGTTGAACGCCTAGTGAAATCATATTTTCAAGCCAAGCTTCATTAAGATCATAACTCTTCACTACATCTTCTGGTTCAGCACTGTCTTTTGTGCTTTCAACATATTTATCAAGAGTTGAAATAAGTTTTTCGTCATCTAATAGTGCAGATACAAAAGAATCGTGACTTACTTTAGGGATAGAATTAGCTGAAGCGACTGTCGGGAAAACTAATACCATCATAACAAATATTGGTATAAATATTTTTTTCATAGCTATACACCTCTTATAAATTTTTTTATAGTTATACACACCCTCGGGGTTATTTTGTTATATATATTGTAAAATGTAATAGATTCATTGTAAAGTGCTGTTTATTGCGAAATCAATGCAGTTTGTTACGCTATTGTTTTATTAAATGAAATACTAAGTTAAATGTAAAAAGTGGTCATTAAAATTTGCTCAAAACATAAGAAATAAAAGAAGAAGTCTTCGATTACGAAGACTCCTTTTTATGTTAAACTTAATAAATTTTATTTTTCCGGGATTATTCCATTTCCCAGGTAGTTCCCTCGCGGGTATCCTTAAGAATAATGCCCTTACTCTTTAACTCATCTCTTATGGAATCAGCAGTTGCAAAGTCCTTATTTTTCTTAGCTTCCTTTCTCTTGGCAATCATGTCCTCAATATAGGAAACAAGCTCTGCATCGGCATTACTGCCTGCACTCTTAGAAGTAAGCTCCTCTGCCTTTTTAATAAGGTCAAGTGAGAATACCTTGTCAAAATCTTCTATAAGCTTAAGCTTTGTAGCATCACTAATATCTGCCTTAAGTACTTCGAAAAGAACTGTAAATGCCTGTGAAGTATTTAAATCCATTGAAAGAGCATCGATAAACTTATCTCTGTAGGTCTTAAATGCACTTTCATCAACCTCGCCCTCAGAGCTTAACTTTGAAACTCTGTCTAAAAGCTTATTAAAGGCTGTTACAGCATTGTCCAGGTTCTCATAGGTGAAAAGTAAAGGCTTTCTGTAATGAGACTGGAGACAGAAGAAACGGTAAGAAAGTGGGTCATAACCCTTGCTTTCTATAAGGGATACTGTAAGGAATTCTCCCTTGGATTTACTCATTTTTCCTGTTACGTCATTTAAGTGCTGTACATGGAACCAGTAGTTACACCATTTATGTCCAAGACAGGCTTCACTCTGAGCGATTTCGTTAGTGTGATGTGGGAAGATATTATCTACACCACCACAGTGTATATCCAGATACTCACCTAACTCACGCATACTGATACATGAACACTCTATATGCCAGCCTGGATAACCGGTTCCCCATGGACTGTCCCACTTGAGCTCCTGATTATCGAACTTAGACTTTGTAAACCAAAGCACGAAGTCAGCTTTATTTCTCTTATTCTCATCTACAGTAACATCATCTCTTACTGCTTCTGTAAGATCTGTCTCATCCTGATTGGAAAGAACATAATAATTATCAAGCTTAGAGGTATCGAAGTAAACATTACCGCCTGCAAGATAGGCATAGCCCTTATCCATAAGGTCTTCGATGGTTTTTATAAAATCCTCGATACGGCTTGTGGCTGGAACAACAGTGTCCGGCTTCTTAATATTTAATTTAGCACAATCCTCGAAGAAAGCATCCTCGTAATATTTGGCAATTTCCATTACCGTTTTATGCTCTCTTTTGGCACCTTTTAACATCTTGTCTTCTCCGGTGTCTGCATCGGAGGTAAGGTGTCCAACATCTGTTATATTCATAACCCTGTTTACATTGTAACCATAGAAATTTAAGAACTTCTCAAGAACGTCCTCCATGATATAGCTTCTTAAATTACCAATATGTGCGAAATGATAAACTGTAGGTCCGCAGGTGTACATTTTTACTTCCTTTGGATCATTAGGGGTAAAATCATCGACTTTTTTTGTAAGTGTGTTATATAACTTAATAGTACTCATGAACTTTTCTTCCTTCCATATAAGCTATAGATAGTCAAATCCTTAGGGTTCCTTAATTTGACCTTATGTATGATAACACATTTATATGATAAAGTCCAACCAAAACGACTATTCATCCTTTGCTTCGGATTTTTCATCATCCTTTTCTTTATCCTTACATTCACAGTCTTCTTCTATAACTAAAGTGGCGGAACCATAGGCCTTAAGAGGTCTTCCGGCTTCGTCAAATTCTGTGGTATATCTTACATGGAAAGGCACGCGTCCAACAGTGAGAGGGATAATGGCTTCAAGGTGATCTACGCCTTCCTCTAACTTTTTATGCCATTCCCTATACATATCAGCATAGTCAGGTGGGAAGATTCCAACCTCTATGGCAGGCTCCGGATAATTCTTTAAAAGAGCAGGAAGCTTTAAATCTCTCATACATCTGTAGCAAGGACGCATTTCCTTAGTTCTAATATCATATTCCCAGGCATATACATTGGCCTGCTCACTGGCAAATCTAAAACGACGCTCACTTTCAAAGAGCTCAGAGTAATTCTTCTTTTCCTCTGTAATATTATGAACCATTGCGTAAATCATATACACATCCTCGGTTTTTCCGATTACACGCATATCCGTGCGGACGCATATCTTTTCTTCTCCACACATTTTAGAGCAGATTCTTCTCCAGGTTTCACAGCTTTCTTCTTCATTGGAATTAATAGCTTTATTAATGGTATCGATATAAACCTTCTGATTCTCCTCGTCGTAATCCTCCCAGAAATTAGAATTTACTACATCCTTTTCTTCACGTCCCATACCCACTTCTTTAATGTACTTTGCATTAATTCGAAGAAGCTCTATGTTATTATCTGACTTTCTGTAAGAGAATACGGCAGCAGCTCCTACATAGTTACTGAATATGAGAGTCTCAAGGGATTCAGGATTCCAAAACTTACCGGCCTCAAGATTGTCTATCAGATCCAAAGCAGGAGACAGGGCTTCATGATTCATTGCAGAAAGCTTCTCTACAAACTCAGCCTCCTCCATAGGCTTGGCATAAAGATAACCCTGGATATAGTTAGAGCCTAAGCTCTTCATATACTCAGCCTGATCTAAGGTTTCCACACCCTCTGCTATAATAGGAGTATCCAGCCATCTTGCCATCTGTATTATGGAGGTTAAGATAATGCCACCTCTTCCGCCAATATTACCCTGTAAAAATCGCATATCAAGCTTTATGATATCTACCTCTAAATCCTTTAAAATGTTAAGGGAAGAGTAACCGCTTCCGAAGTCATCCATCTCCACCAGATAACCATAGGAATGAAGCTTTTTAAGTACAGACTGAATCAGATCTATACCTCCGATGGCAGAGGATTCTGTGATTTCAATTCTTAAGTACTTTACAGGAATATCAAATTCCTTTCTTATGGCTTCGATTCTATCCACATAATCATTGTTGTAGATATCATATCTGGACATGTTAACAGAGATAGGGACAACCTTACGTCCCTCATCTATACAGCGTCTTAAGAAGTCGCAAACAGTCCTAAATACATGGATGTCGGCCTCTATTATTAAATTGTTTTTCTCCAGAACAGGTATGAAGTCAGAAGGAAACTGAACACCATAAACAGGGTGTTTCCATCTCATAAGAGCCTCGGCTCCAATCATACGTCCCGTAGAGTGGTTGATCTGTGGCTGATAGCAGACAAAAATGTGATTATATTTAATCGCATCTGAAAAGCTCTCTACCAGCTCTTGTTCAGTCATTTTATCCATTAGCATTACCCCCTTTAATCCGCTCACTAGCGGGGTTTTACTTTATTTGATAATAATTGATAAAAAAGTATTCAATTGTCGCACATTTAACTAATGTATATTATAATAAAAATTAAAGGATTTTTCAAGGTTTAATAGAGTAAAGTTACTTGATTTTATAGCGGATTTAATATATACTTAGGACTTAGTAGTAAAAATTATATATGGTCATTTTTGACAGAACGGAGGAAACATGAAATTTGGTTACTTTGATGATCCAAGTAAAGAGTATGTAATAACTACGCCTAAAACACCTCTTCCTTGGATTAACTATCTTGGAAGCAACAGCTTCTTTTCACTTATTTCCAATACTTGTGGAGGATATAGCTTTTATAAGGACGCTAAGCTTTTAAGACTTACAAGATATCGCTATAATAACATTCCTAATGATGAAGGCGGACGTTATTATTATATTAAGGATGGCGACAGTGTTTGGAATCCTGCATGGCAGCCTGTTAGAGCAGAGTTAGATTCCTATGAATGCCGTCACGGTATGGGATATACACGTTTTAAGGCTTCTAAAAATGGTCTTTCAACAGATTTACTTGCATTCGTACCACTTAATGATGCTTGCGAAGTAAACCAGTTAAAGGTTACTAATGATTCTAACGAGGAGAAGACATTCTCTGTATTTTCATATATTGAATTCTGTCTTTGGAATGCGATGGACGATATGACAAACTTCCAGCGTAATCTTAATACAGGAGAAGTTGAAGTAGAAGATGATGGTGCTACTATCTATCATAAGACAGAGTATCGTGAGCGTCGTAATCACTATGCAGTTCGTGCAGTTAACGTACCTGTAGACGGTTTCGACACCAGCCGTGATGAGTTCCTTGGTGCTTACAGAGGACCTTCAGAGCCTCAGGTTGTAGAAGAGGGTAAGGCTCATAATTCTGTAGCCAGTGGATGGTTCCCTATCGCTTCACAGCAGATTAATGTAACACTTAAGCCGGGTGAGACTAAGAGCATGATCTTTGTTCTTGGATATTGTGAGAATCCGGTTGACAAGAAGTTTGTAGCTCCTAATGTAATTAACAAGGAGCCAGCACTTAAGCTTCTTGAGAAATATAAGACAGATGAGCAGGTTGATGCAGCTATGGCTGAGCTTAAGAATAACTGGGAAGAGCTTCTTTCTAAGTTCACAGTTAAGTCACCTGAGGAGAAGCTTGACCGTATGGTTAATATCTGGAACCAGTATCAGTGTATGGTTACATTTAACATGTCTCGTTCAGCTTCTTACTATGAGTCCGGTATCGGAAGAGGTATGGGCTTCAGAGATTCATGTCAGGATCTTTTAGGATTTGTTCATCTTATTCCTGAGAGAGCAAGAGAGAGAATCATCGACATCGCTTCAACTCAGTTTGAAGATGGTTCTGCTTATCATCAGTATCAGCCACTTACCAAGAAGGGTAATGCTGATATAGGATCAGGCTTTAATGATGATCCACTTTGGCTTATTGCAGGTACAAGTGCTTATGTTAGAGAGACTGGTGATACCAGTATCTTAGAGGAGATGGTTCCATTTGATAATGATGAATCAAAGGCTATTCCTCTTATGGGACATTTAAAGCGCTCATTTGATTATATAGTTAACCACAAGGGTCCTAACAAGCTCCCACTTATTGGTAGAGCTGACTGGAATGACTGTCTTAACTTAAACTGCTTCTCAGAGCAGCCTGGTGAGTCCTTCCAGACCTTTGGTCCTAGTGAGGGACCTGTAGCTGAGTCTGTATTTATCGGTGGTATGTTTGTAAAATATGGTAACGAGTATGCAGATTTATGTGAGTTTACAGGTGATCATAATGAAGCTGATTATGCACGTAAGGAAGTTGAGGACATGACCGCAGCACTTCTTGATAAGGGCTGGGATGGAGAATGGTTCGTTCGTGCTTATGATGCTAATGGTAACAAGGTTGGTTCTAAGGAATGTGAAGAGGGCCAGATTTACATCGAGCCACAGGGCTTCTGTGTTCTTGCAGGTGTTGGTGTTGAGTCAGGTCAGGCTGAAGCTGCTCTTAACTCAGTTAAGGAGAAGCTTGACAGTAAGTATGGAATCGTACTTTTACAGCCACCATATACTAAGTATCATGTAGAACTTGGTGAGATTTCTTCTTATCCACCTGGATATAAGGAGAATGCAGGTATCTTCTGTCATAACAATCCTTGGGTATCTTGTGCTGAGACAGTTATCGGAAGAGGTAACCGTGCATTTGAAATTTATAAGAAGACATGTCCTGCTTACATCGAGGATATTAGTGAGGTTCATTGTACAGAGCCTTACGTATATTCACAGATGATCGCAGGTAAGGATGCTAAGTTCTTTGGACAGGCTAAGAACTCATGGCTTACAGGTACTGCAGCATGGACATTTGTAAATGTCAGCCAGTACATTTTAGGTGTAGTTCCTACACTTAAGGGTCTTAGTGTAGATCCTTGTATCCCTACTGAGATGGGTGATGGATTTACTATGGTTAGAAAGTTCCGTGAGGGAACCTATAACATTACAGTAGATAATACAGCTCATGTTGAGAAGGGTGTTAAGAAGCTTATCGTTAATGGTAAGGAGTATGAGAATACTACAGTAATCCCTTATGAGAAGGGTGTTACTAATTACGATGTTAAGATTGTAATGGGATAAGCATTTAATTATTATTAGAATTTGTACGGCCAGCGGACATTTATTTCGTGTCCGTTGGTCGTTTTATTTCAGTAAAAATATTAGGAAGAGAATTCTATTTAGTTTAGAATAATTTCAAATAGTTTAATTTAGAAAAGGACAATGCTATGTGGATTGCAGACAGATGGAAAGATTATGAATGTATAGATACCTCTAATGGAGAGAAGCTTGAAAGATGGGGCGATTATGTACTTTTACGTCCGGATCCTCAGGTTATATGGAGTACAGATAAGAATAATGAATATTGGAAGAAGCTGAATGCACATTACCACAGAAGCAAGAAGGGTGGCGGAAGCTGGGAGGTATTTGACCTTCCTGAGAAGTGGCAGATTAGGTACGCGCTTTCTGATGAAGATAGCTTAACCTTCAACCTTCAGCCTTTCAAATTCAAGCATACAGGACTTTTCCCGGAGCAGGCAGTTAACTGGGACTGGATGTATAATAAGATTAAGAACAGTAAAAAGAATGATGGAGAGATAAAGGTGCTTAACCTCTTTGCCTATACTGGAGGCGCTACTCTTGCCTGTCTCAGGGCAGGTGCACATGTAACCCATGTGGATGCTTCTAAGGGTATGGTTACCTGGGCAAAGGAAAATGCCATTTCATCAGGCCTTGAGGACAGACCTGTAAGATGGCTTGTAGATGACTGTGTTAAGTTTGTGGAAAGAGAGATAAGGCGTGGTAATAAATACGATGCCATTATTATGGATCCACCTTCCTATGGAAGAGGACCAAAGGGTGAGATATGGAAATTAGAGGATAACATTTATGAATTCCTCACCTTATGTAATAATATACTTGTGGAGGACCCACTTTTTGTACTTTTGAATTCATATACTACGGGCCTGCAGCCTGCAGTACTTACATATATGATGTCTAAAGCGTTTTTAAAGGGTAGAGATGGAAAGGTAAATGCACAGGAGATAGGTCTTCCTGTGACTGATTCGGGGCTCATTCTTCCATGCGGTGCCAGCGGAAGATATGAGAAAGAATGATAAAAACCAGGAAAAGGTAGATTTTTAGTGCTTTTTGGAGTTCACAAAAAATATATATTTATATGTTAGACTAGACCACGTGTAACTTAAAATGCCTAAACTGTAAGGGTGTATCATAGTTAGGAGGTGTAAGATGGATAATAATAGAAATAATAACGATAATCATGATAATAATGACAAAAAGGGTAATAAAAAAAGTATTGTCGTAGCTCTTATTATAGCTATAATATTTTTTATCGGATTTTTCTATATGAATAATCAGGTTAAAAATGCTACTAACAAAGAGATTTCCTATGATAAATTTATAGAAATGCTTGAGGATAATGAGGTTGAGTCTGTTAAGATTTCCAGCACCAGAATAGAGATTAAGCCAAAGGATGGCGGAGATGGTGTCTACGGAGTAACCTATTATACAGGCTATCTTCCTAATGACTATAATCTGGTAGACAGACTTACCAAGGCAGGAGTTGAGTTTAAAGAGGAGATTCCAAAGTCTAATACCTTACTTATAATCATTGAATATATTTTACCTATAGCTATTCTCTGGATTGGTTTCATGTTCGTCTGGAGGATGATGTCCAAGGGTTCAGGTGGAATCATGGGCGTAGGTAAGAGCAATGCCAAGATGTATGTTCAGAAGGAAACCGGCGTTACATTTAAGGATGTAGCAGGTCAGGAGGAGGCTATAGATTCTCTTACTGAGATGGTTGACTTCTTAAATAATCCGGGTAAATATTCGCAAATCGGTGCCAAGCTCCCTAAGGGTGCTCTTTTAGTAGGACCTCCGGGAACAGGTAAAACCCTTCTTGCAAAGGCCGTAGCAGGTGAGGCGGGCGTTCCATTTTTCTCTCTCACAGGTTCAGACTTTGTGGAGATGTTCGTCGGTGTAGGTGCTTCCAGAGTTAGAGACCTTTTTAAGCAGGCTCAGCAGACAGCTCCTTGTATTATATTTATCGACGAGATTGATGCCGTAGGTAAGAGTAGAGATGCTCAGTATGGCGGCGGTAATGACGAGAGAGAGCAGACCTTAAACCAGCTTCTTTCCGAGATGGATGGATTTGATGCGTCTAAGGGTCTTATAGTTATAGGTGCTACCAACAGACCTGAGGTTTTAGATAAGGCTCTTTTAAGACCGGGAAGATTTGACAGAAGAATTATAGTTGAAAAGCCTGATTTAAGGGGCAGAATAGATATTTTAAAGGTTCATGCAAGAGATGTGCTTTTGGATGAATCTGTAGATTTTGATGCTATAGCACTTGCTACCTCTGGTGCAGTAGGTTCAGACCTTGCCAATATGATTAATGAGGCTGCCATTATGGCGGTTAAGGCCGGTAGAAGAGCCGTTAATCAGGCAGATCTTTTCGAGGCTGTAGAGGTGGTTATAGCAGGTAAAGAGAAGAAGGATAGAATCCTTGGTAAGGAAGAAAAGAGAATCGTGGCTTATCATGAGTGTGGTCACGCCCTTGTGGCAGCGCTTCAGAAAAATGCAGAGCCTGTCCAGAAGATTACCATAGTTCCTAGAACCATGGGTGCTTTAGGATATGTTATGCAGGTTCCTGAGGAAGAAAAATATCTTATGAGTAAGGATGAAATGCTTACGGAGATAACTACATTTTTCGGTGGAAGAGCTGCAGAAAAGCTTGTATTTGATTCAGTTACCACAGGTGCTTCTAATGATATTGAAAAGGCTACTAAGCTTGCCCGTGCCATGGTTACCCAGTACGGTATGAGTGACAAGTTCGGTCTTATAGGATTAGAGTCCATTGAGAGCAGATATTTAGACGGAAGAGCAGTTCTTAACTGTAGTGATAAGACTGCAGCAGACATAGATACTGAGGTTATGAAAATCTTAAAGGTTTGCTATGAGAAGGCTGAGAAATATCTTGCTGAGAATAGAAAAGAGTTAGATAAGATTGCAGAATTCTTAATCGAGCATGAAACCATAACAGGTAAGGAATTCATGAAGATATTCCGCGAGGTTAAGGGGATAAAGGAGCCAGAGGGTGATTTATACGAAGCTCTTATCTTAGATGTAGATGGAACACTGGTAGGCTCAGATAAGAAGGTGCATGAGAAGACCAAGCTTGCCATAGTTGATGCCATGAAACGTGGAAAGAAGGTAGCTATAGCTTCCGGAAGGTCCATAGCAGGTATTAGACATACGGCAGCAGCCATAGAGCTTGATAAATTTGGCGGTTATGTTATTGCATTTAACGGAACAACAGTAGTAAACTGTAAGACAGGAGAATGCATTTATAATCAGGTGCTTCCGGATGAGGTAATTCCAAAGGTTTATGAGGCTGCTAAGGTTTTAAATGTAGGTATAGTTATTTATAATGATGCCAAGAAGGAAATGTTAGTGGGTAATGGTATTAATGAGTATATAACTCTCGATGCCAAGGCCTGTGACGTGACTATTAATGAGCCACAGAACTTCCTTAGATCCATTAACTTCCCTGTAAATAAGATTCTTCTTTCAGGTATTCCTGAGAGAATGACTGAAGTATTACAGATTATGAAGGATAAGTTTGGTGACAAGCTTAACATTTTCCGTTCTGATCCATGCTATGTGGAGATTCTTCCTAAGTTCGTGGATAAGGCGGTGGCAATCGATAAGCTTGCCAAGTTCCTTGAGTTAGACAAGAAAAAGGTTATCTGCGTAGGTGACAGCTTTAACGACATTTCCATGATTAAATATGCAGGACTGGGTGTAGCCATGGGCAATGCTCAGCAGGAGGTCAAGGATATTGCAGATGTTGTAACTGCTTCTAACGATGAGGACGGAATCGCAGATGTAATCGAGAAGTACATGACAGACAAGGATGCCGATAAAAAGGCGGATTGAGAAGAGAAATATTTTAATTAAATGTTTGATATTAAAGAAGAATTAAAGAAATTACCGGATAAGCCCGGTGTATATCTTATGCACGATAAAACAGATACCGTTATCTATGTAGGTAAGGCTGTAGTGCTTAAGAACAGAGTCAGACAGTATTTTCAGAAGTCCAGAAATGTATCGCCAAAGATTGAAAAAATGATTTCTCAGATTGCGAGATTTGAGTACATTGTAACGGATTCTGAGGTAGAGGCTCTGGTGCTGGAAAGTAATCTTATCAAGGAATATACACCTAAGTATAATACCATGCTTAGGGATGATAAGAGCTATCCATTTATAAAGGCTACTGTAGGAGAAAGATTTCCAAGACTCCTTCTTACAAGGAGTAAGGGTAAGGAAAAAAATAGCGCCAAGGTGAGATATTTTGGACCTTATACCAGTGCGGGGGCTGCTAAGGATATGCTTGGAGCAGCCAGAAAAATATATCATATAAGAAGCTGTAACAGAAAGCTTCCTGAGACCCTGGGAGAGGAAAGAGCCTGTTTGAATTATCACATTAAGCAGTGTGACGCTCCATGCCAGGGACTTATATCCGAAGAGGACTATAAGAAGAATTTTGAGGCAGCACTAAGGTTTATAAATGGCGATTACAAGCTTATAATCGAGACTCTCGAAAAGAAGATGACAGAGGCCAGTGAGAACCTTGACTTTGAGGATGCAGCTTCCTACAGAGACTTAATTACCAATATTAAAAAAGCTATGGTTCATCAGAAGATAACCAGCTTTGATTCCGTGGACAGGGATTTTATAGCTATGGCTAAGGACAAGAATCAGGCCGTTGTGCAGATGTTTTATGTCCGCGAGGGTAAGGTTATCGGACGAGAGAACTTTCATATGGATGAGGTAAGTGAGGAAGAGGATTCAACTGTTATAGGGGATTTCATAAAGCAGTATTATCGCGGCACTCCTTACATTCCTAGAGAGATAGTTATAGAAGAAGAGATAGAGGATGTGGAACTCATTGAAAAATGGCTTTCAGAGAGAAAGCATCAGAAGGTTTCCATAGTAGTTCCGAAAAAGGGACAGAAGGAAAAGCTTGCTCTTCTTGCTCATAAAAATGCAGAGTTAACCCTTCAAAAGGAGGGAGACAGGCTTAAAAAAGAGGCTGAGCGTACAGTTGGAGCCATGCAGGAAATAATGGACTGGCTTGGTCTAAAGGACATTCACAGAGTGGAGTCCTATGATATTTCTAACACAAGTGGTTTTCAATCTGTCGGTTCTATGATAGTATTTGAAGATGGAAAGCCTAAAAAAAGTGATTATAGAAAATTTAAAATCATGTCCGTAAAGGGTCCTGATGATTATAAGAGTATGGAAGAGATTCTTACCAGGCGTTTTGAACACGGTCTTAAGGATAAGGAAAGGGATGCTGATAGCCAAAGCGGCTTCGCAAGGTTCCCGGACCTTATTATGATGGATGGTGGAAAAGGTCAGGTAAATGTAGCTTTAAGAGTTTTAGATAAGCTTAAGATTAACATACCTGTCTGTGGTCTTGTGAAGGATGACAAGCATAGAACCAGAGGCATTTATTTTAACAATGAGGAGCTTCCTATAGATATTCATGCAGAGGGCTTTTGGCTTATAACCCGCATACAGGATGAGGTTCACAGGTTTGCCATAGAGTTTCACCGTTCCCTTCGCTCCAAGGTTCAGGTTAAGTCAAGCCTTGATGATATAAAGGGCGTTGGACCTAAGAGAAGACGCGCACTCTTAAAATATTTTAAGGGCGTGGAAGAACTTAAGAATGCCTCCGTTGAGGATATAATGCAGGTGGAGAGCATGGACAGAAAAACAGCAGAAAACATTTATAAATTTTTCAAGGAATAACTATCAAATAATGATTTTCAAAGAATAAATGAGGTGCTTATGCAAAAAGGAAAATATAATGTTGGACTTAAAGATTTAATTGAAAAAATGGAGCTTGAGAATTGTACCCCTGATATAGATATTTCAGGAATTACCATTAATCAGAGTGATATTAACAGACCTGCTCTTCAGCTTGCGGGCTTCTTCGATTACTTTGATTCCGGACGTATCCAGGTGATAGGACACGTGGAAAATACCTATATGAGACAGAAGGGTATCGAGTACTCAGTTTCTGTTATGGAAAAAATTATGGCAGGAAGTAATGATACTCCAAAGCCACCATGTATTATCTTTTGTAGAGATATCTGGATTGAGAAGGAGCTTATAGAAATAGCTTATAAATACAATGTTCCTCTTCTCAGAAGTAAGACACCAACCTCTACATTTTCAGCTGAGCTTATTCGCTGGCTGAATGTGGAAATGGCTCCAAGATGCTCTGTTCACGGTGTTTTGGTAGATATCTATGGTGAGGGTGTTCTCATTATGGGTGAAAGCGGTATCGGTAAATCAGAGGTTGCCTTAGAGCTTATGCACCGCGGACACAGACTTGTATCCGACGATGTTGTAGAGATTAAGAAGGTTAGCGATGATTCCCTTATGGGAAGCTCACCTGATATTACAAGACATTTTATCGAGCTTAGAGGTATAGGAATTATCGATGCTAAGACTCTTTTCGGTGTTGAAAGCGTTAAGAATGAGCAGGAGATTAACCTGGTTATAAGCCTTGAGGAGTTTAATAAGGAGCAGGAGTATGACAGACTTGGTTTAGAGGAGCATTATAAGGAGTTCCTTGGTAATAAGGTGGTTTGCCACTCCATTCCCGTACGTCCCGGACGTAATATAGCTGTTATCTGCGAGTCTGCAGCCGTTAACCACAGACAGAAGAAGATGGGTTATAATGCAGCTCTCGAGCTTTACAACAGAGTTACTAATAATATCGCAGCTAAGTCTGAGGATTAAATGTAATATATAAATGTAATTAAAAGCGCCCTGCACTAAGGAAATCTTTAATGCAGGGTGTTAGAATGAAAGTAGAGGATTATCATGTATATAATTGCAGGGCTTGGAAATCCCAGCGATCAGTACGCCGGAACCAGGCATAATATAGGTTTTTCAGCTGTAACCTGCATAGCTGATGAATTCGATATACCTATGAGAAAGTACGAGGGCAAGGCTCTCGTTGGTAAAGGATATATAGCAGGAGAAAAGGTGCTTCTTGTTATGCCACAGACCTTTATGAATCTGAGCGGTGATTCCATAGCGCCTTTATCTAAGTTTTATAAGATTGATGTTAAGTCTGAGCTTATTGTTATCTATGACGATATTTACTTAGATCCGGGCAAGCTTAGAATTCGTCCTAAGGGAAGCGCCGGCGGACATAATGGCATGAAGGACATTATAAAGAAGCTTGGCACAGATGAGTTTACAAGAATAAGAATCGGAGTAGGTAAAAAGCCTGATGGCTATGACCTGGCAAACTTTGTATTATCCAGATTCAAAAAGGAAGATGAGGATGATATAAGACAGGCCTTAGATAATGCCTGTGGCGCTACCCGGGAGATAATTACAAATGGCGTAAGCTCTGCCATGAACAAGTATAACTAGTTTTTTATATGCTTTAGCATAAGGTATAAATGTTATGAAAGATAGATTTAATACCCTTATAAGTCCCATAAAGAAAACCATGGCCTATAAGGGAAGTGTAGAATCCATTGAAAATGAACAGTTTCCAATATACATTTCAGGATCCTCCGGCAGTGAGAGGATAGAATTCATCTACGCCCTTGCTAATAAATTTACCAAGAAATATAAATGGAAGCTTATAATTACCACAGATGAAATTCGCGGACGGGAAATCTGCGATGAATATAAAATGTTTGACACAGAGGTACTTTACTATCCTGCTAAGGACCTCTGTTTTTATAGTGTAAATATTCATGGCCAGGCTATAGCCAGCGAGAGACTTAAGGTTATAGAAAGGCTTATAGTAAGTAATGAGGGTGGAACCATAGTGACCACTATGGCAGCAGGCCTTGAGATGCTTCAGTCCCTAGACAGATATGCGGATAATGCCAAATATCTTAAAGTGGGGGAAGAGGTTGATTTTAAAGACTTAAGCGAAGAACTTGTGAAAATGGGCTATGAGAGACAGGTACAGATAGAAAGGCCGGGTGAATTTGCCGTTCGCGGCGGAATTATCGATATATTTCCACTTTCTGCTGACTGCCCTGTGCGTATAGAATTCTGGGGTGATGAGATTGACACTATCAGGGAGTTTGACGTTGATTCACAGCGTTCCATAGATAATCTTACAGAGGTAGTTATATTTCCTGCCTCGGAGATAATTCTGTCTAATACTGAGATCGATCAGGGTCTTAAGGAAATCAAAAAAGACGTAGAAAAATATAAGAAAAAGTATCTTGCAGACGGGGTTCACGAAGCATTTAACAATGTGGTGAAAACCTTTGACGAGATAAAGGAAGGTATAGAGTTCTCAGGTGTAAAGTCAGGCCTTGAGGCTTATCTTCCATATTTTGACAGCGACCTTATGGGACTTTTCGAATACTTTAATGAGAAGGAAACTCTCTTTATAATCGATAATCCCGTAAGAAGTATAGAGAGTGCGAAGATTATATCTGACGAATTTTCCGACAGTATGACCATGAGACTTGAAAAGGGATATGCTGTAAAAAGGCAGTTAAAGGTCCTTAGAGATTATAATAAGCTCTTTTCATTTTTTAATGATAAGGCTGTAGTAATGATGGGGCTTTTAGATACAGTTCCCAAAAAAATAAAGCCTGTGGTAAAGTACAACCTTAAGGTGCAGGCTATATCCTCCTATGGAAAGCATTTTGATATGTTTATAGAGGACGTAAAAAAATACAGAAAAAATAAATATAAAATCGTTATTCTTTCTTCCTCTCATACCAGGTCTAAGAGAATTAAGAATACCCTAAATGAGTATGACATCCCTGCATTTTACAAGGAGACCATGGAGGAGCCTCTTAAAAAGGGAGAGGTTTTAGTATCCATAGGCTCTATAAAGAGGGGCTTTATCTATCCTGACCTAGGATTTATGGTAATTAGCGAAAGCGAGATATTTGGCAGTAGCTATAAGAAGAAGCTTCACAGAAAGCATAAGACTAATAAGGATGCCATTAAGGATATAAATGTCCTTAAGCCGGGAGATTACTGCATCCATGAAAATCACGGACTGGCAGTCTATGAGGGCATGGAGAAGATTAATAACGACGGTGTTATAAAGGATTATATAAAGCTAAGATACGGTGATGGAGGAATTCTCTATGTCTCTGTTGCAAACTTAGATATGCTGCAAAAATACGCAGCCAAGGACGCAGATACCAAGCCGAAGCTCGACAGGTTAGAGGGCAAGGAGTGGTATAGAAAGAAGTCCAGAGTAAGAAAAAATGTAAGAAATATAGCAAAGGAACTTGTGAAAATATATGCTGCAAGGCAGGAGAAAAAGGGCTTTGCATTTTTAGAGGATACAGTATGGCAGAAGGAGTTTGAAGAGGTATTTCCATATGAGGAAACCATGGATCAGCTAGATGCCATAGAGGCCGTAAAAAGCGATATGGAAAGTACGAAGATTATGGACCGCCTTATCTGTGGAGATGTAGGCTATGGTAAGACAGAGGTAGCTCTAAGAGCTGCATTTAAATGCGTTATGAGCGGTAAGCAGGTGGCGCTTCTCGTGCCTACCACCATACTTTGCCAGCAGCATTATAATACATTTTTGGAAAGAATAAATGATTTTCCTATAAATGTAGCCATGCTCTCCAGGTTTGTTACCAAGAAGCAGGCAGATGCCACCTTAAAGGGCCTTAAAAAGGGCGAGATAGATATAGTTATAGGAACCCACAGACTTTTATCCAAGGACGTGGAATATAAGGATTTAGGCCTTCTCATCGTGGATGAGGAGCAGCGTTTTGGCGTAACTCACAAGGAGAAAATAAAGGACATTAAGAAAAATGTAGATGCCATGGCACTTTCTGCAACCCCTATTCCAAGGACCCTTCACATGTCTCTTGCAGGCATAAGGGATATGAGTGTGCTTACAGAGCCACCAACTGACAGAATGCCTATACAGACCTTTGTTATGGAATATAATGACGAGGCAGTTAGAGAGGCTATAGTCAGGGAGGTAGCAAGAGGCGGCCAGGTATACTATGTATTTAACCGAATAGATACCATTTCGGATGTGGCTTATAAGTTAAGTCTCATGCTTCCGGAGGTGAATATTGCCTATGCTCACGGCAGGATGAATGAGCGTGAGTTAGAGAAAATCATGATGGATTTTATAAGCGGTGAGATTGATGTGCTTATATCCACCACCATCATTGAGACAGGCTTAGATATTCCTAATGTTAATACCATCATCATCGAGAACTCCGACAGGATGGGGCTTTCACAGCTCTATCAGCTGAGAGGCCGAGTGGGAAGATCTAATAGAATGGCCTATGCATTTCTCATGTATAGGAAGGATAAGATTCTTTCAGAGGTAGCAGAGAAAAGGCTTGGGGCCATTAGAGAATTTACTGAGCTTGGCTCCGGTATAAAGATTGCCATGCGAGACTTAGAGATAAGAGGTGCCGGAAATGTCCTTGGGGCCGAGCAGTCAGGACACATGGGCGAAGTGGGCTATGACCTCTATCTTAAAATGCTTTCTCAGGCAGTTAAGGAAGCTAAGGGAGAGGTTACTGAGGAAGAGGCAGATGAGTATGATTTTGAAACTACAGTGGATATTCATATAGATGCCTACATCCCTGCAAGCTATATAAAATCGGAGTATGTGAAGTTAGACATTTATAAAAAGATTGCTGTGGTTGAGACTGAAACCGAGAAATCCGATATGATAGATGAGCTTATAGACCGCTTTGGAGACGTGCCTATAGAGGTTAGAAATCTTATAGATGTGGCTCTTATTAAGGCCAAGGCCCACAGTGTATTTATAAATAAAATAGCTGAGAAGTCCGATGGAATAAGGCTTTACATGAAGGAAAATACTAAGATGGATATGCTGCACCTTGCAGAGACCATTAAGAATTCTAATGGAAAGCTTAAAATGTACACCGGCCTAAACCCATATATTTTAATTAAAAATTATGATAAAGAAAAAATATTTATTGAGATAGAAAATGTGCTTTTAAGCCTTAAACCCTAATGACAACAACTAAATCTTGTGGTAGAATAATTTATTAAGATAATTATGTTACCGCAGGTTGAAAATTAGATTAAGAATTAAGTTAAAATATTCCCTTAAAGAATTCAGTGAAAGGATTTAGTTGTTATGGAGGATTTAAAGAAAAAAATTATAGAGCATAAAAAGCTTGTTATAGCTATAGCATCAGTGGTTTTAGCCCTTATCTCCATCTTTGTGTTTGGCAGGATTTTTTCTGATCCTGAGTTTCATAAGAAAAGCATAAAGATTTTAGATAGCAAGAAGGATAGCGTTATGGCTATAACAGGCGCATTAACTGTGGCATCTACGGCACTTACCATATTGCCGGATGATATAGCCACCCCTGTTGCTGAACAGCTTATAGACATGGCGGGAGGCTTCGCTGTGGTTCTCGGTGCAGTAACTCTTGAAAAATATCTTTTAACAATTCTATTTGGAGTTGGCTTCTATGTAATGATTCCTGTAGGCTTCATCATAAATGCCATCAACCAGTACTTTAACAAAGAAAAGCTTAAAAATCTTTTTAAGAAGTTTGTTTTATTCGGTCTTGCAATATCTATAGCAATTCCCCTTAGTTTATTTATATCCAATCAAATAGATAAAACCTATAAGGCCTCCATCGATAAAACCGTGGATTCTGCAAAAAATGCAGCGGAGGATATAGAGGATATTTCAGATGGAACAGAGGATTCGGGCTCTACGTCAGATGATGAGAATAACTCCTGGTGGGATAATGTTAAGGAAAAGGCCTCAGACCTTACCACCGGAGTAGGTGAAAAGGTTAAGCAGTCAGTGGATAAAATAAAGGATACCGTCAATAAGTTTGTGGAAGCCATGGTTATAATGATTGTAGTTAACTGTGTAATCCCGGTACTTACATTTTTATTTCTAATCTGGCTTATAAGAATATTCTTTGGAATAGATAAAAGTCCTAACGTTACAGCATTTATTCCGGCAGGAAAGCTTAAGAAATACAGCAGAATGGGTAAGGGTGTAAAGCTTATTACCGGTGGAAGCGCAGAGAATGCAGATGTAATCGACCTTGATGAGGACGAAGAGGAAGAGGATGAAGATTCTAAGAAGTAAGATAACTTAGAATTAATATAGTTTAAAGAGAATAAGAGTTAGATTTAAAACTTATTATGAGAGAATTAAAAGCTAGGAGGAAGTAGTCGTGAAGCGAATTTTAAAAATAGCTATACCAACATTTTTAATTGGACTTGTGGCAGCTTTTATAATAACTGCAGCTATTGGAATTAAGAAAAACAGCTCAAATAAGAGTAGTGAGGTTGTTACAAGGGAAGGTAGTAATGGTTCGGGTGCATCACCAAAGGCTTCTGATACCCCAAAGGAATCTGAGGCTGCATCAGGAGGTGCAGCATCTGCGTCTGAAAGCGGAGAGCCAATAGGTTCTGATGAAGCCATAGCAGGAGTAACTGCCAGCAGCGCACCATTTGTTTTAGATTTTCTTCCAAAATACACAAGACAAACCAATCCTGATAAAATGATGGAATTCACCAATATCAATGTAAATGGTAAGACTCTTGGAGATATATCGGATTATAAGAAGGAAAGAACCATCGATTTTGGAATGGGTGATGAGTATACAAAGGCTCAGGGAGTAATTACATTTAGAGGTAATAATTTTAGAGACACTCCGGTTTATGGAGTTGCCAATATGAGAAGATTTAAGCTTCAGAAAATGTGGGAGGTTCCTACAGGTAGTCTTACCGCCAAGGGAAGATATTGGAGCGGTAACGGATGGACAGGTCAGCCTCTTCTCATGCATTGGCCAATGTCTGTTAAAAGGCATATGAATATGGCAAGCTGGGCTAAAAGGGACAGAAATCTTATAGAGGCAATTTACGCCAGCATGGATGGAAATATATATTTTATCGACATTAACAGTGGCAAGCAGACCAGAAGTCCTATGAAGCTTGGATATGTATTTAAGGGAGCAGGTGCCTTAGACCCAAGAGGCTATCCTATTATGTATGTGGGCTCCGGTTATGATAGTAACAATGGCACCTCCAGAGCATTTATAATAAATCTTCTTACCTGCGAGGTAATGTATGAGTATGGTAATGACGATTCATTTTCCCTTAGAGGACATCTAAGCTTTTTCGATTCCTCAGCCCTGGTGGACGCTAAAACAGACACCCTTATTCAGCCGGGTGAAAATGGAATTTTATACCTTATAAAGCTTAACACCAGATTTAACAGAAGGAGAGGTAAGCTTTCCATAAAGCCTGGAAGAATAGTAAAATGGCGCTATAAGGGTAAACGTAACAATAACTCCACCTACTGGCTTGGAATGGAGGACAGCGCTGCCATATATAGAGGATATTTATTTATCGCAGATAACGGCGGTAACCTAATGTGCCTAAACCTTAATACTTTAAGGGTTCGCTGGATGCAGGATATATTGGATGATTCCAATTCCACCCCTGTGCTTTCAGTTGAAAATGGAAAGCTATACATTTACATTAGTACATCCTTCCACCTAGGCTGGCGAAGCAGCTCTACGGCGGAGATTCCGGTTTGGAAGATAGATGCCAGCAATGGTAAAAAGGTTTGGGAAAGATCCTTTACCTGTTCTTCGGTGGACGGGGCATCAGGCGGTGTTCAGTCAACTATAGCTGTTGGAAAGAATAATCTTGATAACTACATTTATGTAACTGTAGGAAGAACGGGCGGTACCAGTAATGGAGTTTTAGCCTGCATAAGAAAATCCAACGGAAGAATTAAATGGCAACAAAAGGGTCCATATACCTGGTCCTCACCTGTTTGCGTTTACAATAAGGCGGGCAGAGGTAAGGTTCTCTATGCAAGAAGTGATTCTAAGCTTCTTATGGTAGACGGTGTCACAGGTAGAACCAATGACGAACTACTCCTTGGAGCCGGCAATGTAGAGGCATCACCTGCAGTTTATAATAACATTTTGGTTGTGGGAACCAGAGGCTGCAGAATTTATGGAGTGAAGCTTAGGTAAAAGTTTAAGTTGCAACTTAAAGCTATTTAATAAGGCGTGGAGAATAATTAATAAAGGGTATGAAGCAAATGTGATAAAATATGGTTTGAAATGTGGGATTAAGTAGGTTAATATATACTGTATGTTAATGGGGAATTTTTAAGATAAGGAAAAATTTATGAGTAACAATCATAATAAGAAAAACAATGATAACACTTTTAGTAATAGTAACAATTATAAATCAGATAAGAAAAAGAACTACAGGAAAAACTCTTTAATAGGTATAATAGCCGCTATCCTGGTGGCAACCGGTGCATTTACTGTTAATGGTAATACAGATATATTTGGAAGTAATACAGGTAATAACGCCGGAAAAACAACTGTAACAAAGCAGGACAACAGAAGCAGTAAGTCGGGGCAAAGCGAAAAATCCTACACCTTCAGATATCACTCAAATCTAACTGACCATTATAAAAAGCATGGTATAGAGATGGGATTTAAATCTGAAGAAGAGTATTTGGCAGCAGCCAATGCACTTATAAATGATCCTGAAGCTAAGCATAAGCTTGAAGCTGAGGATAACGACCATATTTATTATTTAGAGGCTACTAATGAGATTGCCTTCGTATCCCAGGACGGATACATAAGAAGCTATTTTATCTGTAGTGGATATGACTACTATAAAAGGCAGTAAAAATGATTATATAAGTCAATAAATGTGATTATTACAGAAGACAGTAAAAGAAAAAATAAGAAAAATGGGAAGAAAAAAATGTCAGAGATTTTAAAGCAAATAGAAGAAGATGTGCGAATTGTAATAGATGAGGTTTTAGAAAAGGCCAAGGTAGGAGAGGGAAGTCTTTTTATAGTAGGCTGTTCCTCCAGTGAAACCATTGGAGAGCATATGGGAACCGCATCTAATAAGGACGCCGCTTTAGTTATGCATAAGGTAATTTCTGAAAGCCTTAAAGAGAGAGGTGCATTTCTCGCAGTTCAATGCTGCGAGCACCTTAACAGAGCGGTGGTAGTTGAGAGAGAGGTTGCAAAGAAATACGGCTTCGAGGAGGTTAATGTAATTCCACAGCCTCACGCAGGTGGTGCATTTGCAGTGGCATCTTATAATGGTTTTCATGATCCTGTAGTGGTGGAAAGCATTGAAGCAAAGGCGGATGCCGGGATAGATATAGGAGGCGTTCTAATAGGAATGCATATTCATCCGGTGGTGGTGCCTCTTAGGTTAGAGCATAAAAATATCGGGAAGGCTAGTATAACCGCTGCCAGAAGACGCCCTAAATACGTGGGTGGCGAAAGGGCAGTTTATAATCCGGATTTAGAATAAAGCTTTATTTAAAAATGTAAGAAAATACTTTTTGAAAACCTACTAAAAACATAGTATAATTAAAAATGTTATGGTTGGAAATTAGTTACATTTAAAATTAATGATTTTAAATGTATGGACATTTGAGATTGGAGTTTGCATATGGCAGATACTAAGTTTACCTTATGTTGCTGTTCAACAGCTGATGAGAAAAGGGAGTTTTTTGAGGAGTTAAATATTCCTGTAACCTATTTTCATTTTAGAATGGATGAGAAGGATTATCCTGATGATTTGGGAGAGACCATTCCATTTGACAAGTTTTATCAGCACATTAGAGAGGGCGCAATGCCTGTGACCTCTCAGATTAATACCAGTGAGTATTGCGAATTTTGGAAGCCTGAGCTTGAGAAGGGTAATGACATTATTCATCTAACACTTTCCTCAGGAATTTCAGGAACCATTAATTCTGCAAATATTGCAGCAGATATGATGAGGGAAGAATATCCTGACAGACGAATTGAAATCGTGGATTCCCTTGCGGCATCCTCAGGCTATGGACTGCTTATGAGATATATTGCAAAGATTCGTGATGAGGGAAAGACAGTGGACGAGGCTTTACAGTGGATCGAGGAGAACAAGCTTAGAGTTCATCATTGGTTCTTTACCTCAGACCTTACCCATCTTAAAAGAGGTGGAAGAGTGTCTGCAGCAAGCGCTGCATTTGGAACTCTTTTAAAGATTTGTCCTATTTTAAATGTAGATTATATGGGACGTCTTATTCCAAGATTTAAGATTCGTACTAAGCAGAAGGCTATTAAAGAAACTGTTAAGCTCATGGAGGAGCATGCAGAAAATGGCCTTGATTACGATGGATTCTGTGAAATCAGCAACTCTGACTGCTTAGAGGATGCTGAGGCTGTTAGAGATTTAATTGAAGAGAAGTTTCCTAATTTAAAGGGAAAGGTCATAATCAATTCTATTGGAACAGTTATAGGTTCTCATACAGGTCCTGGAACAGTTGCATTGTTTTTCATGGGAGACCCAAGAGTGGACTGATAAGGTAAGGCGTAAAACACGCATTTATACTGATTAAAATATCGTAAGAATTCAAAAATAAACTTGACTTGTTACATTGTCTGTGCTATAGTTTAACGGCGACGATGTAACAGGTCTTTTTTTTTGTGCCTAAATTTATGTTTTAAGTATTATGATTTGGAGGTGAAAGTCGTGAGAGTAAAGATTACTTTAGCATGTACAGAGTGCAAGCAGCGTAATTATGATACGACCAAGGAAAAGAAAAATCATCCTGACAGGATGGAAACTAAGAAGTATTGCAGATTCTGCAAGAGACACACATTACATAAGGAAACAAAATAATTAAATTATTTTGCGACCCGGAAAGGAATTGAAGTAATGGGAGATTCTGAGGTAAAAGAGGAAAAAACCATGACAAAGGCTGAGAAGAAGGCAGCAGAGAAGAAAGCAGCTGAAAAGAAAAACTCAGGTTTTGCAGGTTTAAAGAGTGAATTTAAGAAAATCGTATGGCCTGACAGAGATACTGTCGTTAAAGAGTCAGCTCAGGTAATAGTTGTTACTGCTATTCTTTCATTAGTAATAGCAGGTCTTGATTGGGTAATCAAGACAGGACTCGATAGAATCTTTTAATAAGATTGAAAACGGAGGATTTTTATGGCAGATACGGAAGCACGTTGGTATGTTGCACATACCTATTCGGGATATGAGAATAAGGTTAAAACTGATCTTGAACAGAACGTTCAGAACAATCATCTTGAAGACCAGATATTAGAAGTATCTATTCCGATGGTAAACGTTGTTGAGAAAAAGGATGGCGTAGAGAGAACAGTTCAGAAGAAAATGTTCCCTGCATACGTTCTTATTAACATGGTTATGAATGATGAAACATGGTATGTTGTAAGAAACACCCGTGGAGTAACAGGATTCGTAGGTCCTGGATCTAAGCCGGTTCCACTCACCGAACAGGAGATGAAGGATATGGGTATCAAGTCTCAGGAGACAGATACTTCAGAGGTTGGATTCAGTATCGGAGACAGTGTTCTTGTTAAATCAGGTGTTTGGGAAGACACTACCGGTATTGTACGTCAGATTAATCATTCGGAGCGCACTGCTACTATCTATATAGATATGTTCGGTCGTGAGACTCCGGTTGAGATCAGCTTTGATGATATTGAGAAAGTTGAAATCTAATATGTACGGTGTATATCATTAGGATGTACATAAAAAGGAGGAATTTACAAAATGGCTAAGAAAGTCGAAGGATATATTAAATTACAGATACCTGCTGCAAAGGCTACACCAGCTCCACCAGTTGGTCCTGCACTTGGACAGCACGGTGTTAATATTGTACAGTTTACAAAAGAGTTTAATGCTAGAACAGCAAATCAGGAAGGTATGCTTATACCTGTAGTTATCACTGTATATCAGGATAAGAGCTTTAGTTTCATTACTAAGACACCACCTGCAGCAGTTCTTATTAAGAAGGCATGTAACATCGAGAAGGCATCAGGCGTACCTAACAAGACTAAGGTAGCTACTATCTCAAAGGATAAGGTTCGCGAGATTGCTGAGCTTAAGATGCCAGACTTAAATGCTGCTAACATCGATACTGCTATGAGCATGATCGCTGGTACAGCACGTAGTATGGGTGTTACTGTAGAAGAGTAATTTTATAGTTCTGATATAATTATTAAATAACAGAGCTTCGTTTTTAAAACATAGATTTACACATTATCGCAAAAAGACAGTTACTAAGAAATTGGACGTTGTGGGAGGCATTTCCACTCGCCGTTAACACCACTTTGGAGGTTTTTATTTATGAAAAGAGGAAAAAAATATTTAGAGGCTGCTAAGAAAGTTGATAGAAGTAAGCAGTATGATGTTGAAGAGGCAGTAAAGCTCGTAAAAGAAACTTCAACAGCTAAATTTGATGAAACAGTTGAGATTCATGCCAGACTTGGAGTAGATGGACGTCACGCTGATCAGCAGGTTCGTGGCGCTGTTGTTCTTCCTAACGGAACAGGTAAGAGCGTAAGAGTACTTGTATTCGCTAAGGGAGCTAAGGCTGATGAGGCTACAGCAGCAGGTGCTGATTATGTAGGTGCTGAAGATCTTATTCCTAAGATTCAGAACGAGAACTGGTTTGAGTTTGATGTAGTAGTTGCTACACCTGATATGATGGGTGTTGTAGGACGTTTAGGACGTGTACTCGGACCTAAGGGTCTTATGCCAAACCCTAAGGCTGGAACAGTTACAATGGATGTTACAACAGCTATTAACGATATTAAGGCTGGTAAGGTTGAGTACAGACTTGACAAGGCTAACATTGTACATGTACCAGTTGGTAAGGTTTCATTTGAAGAAGATAAGTTACTTGAGAACGTTGACGCTCTTATGGCAGCACTTGTTAAGGCTAAGCCATCAGCTGCTAAGGGTCAGTACTTCAAGAATGTTACAATTACATCAACCATGGGTCCTGGAATCAAGCTTTCAACAGCTAAATATATCTAATTCTTAGACCATTTGATAAACAAATAAATTCAGGCGTTACAGTTAAAAATTAGTATTAATTATTTAATTGTAACGCCTTTTTTGTAAATTTAGGAAGAAAACACATTTAAGGAGGGCTCTTAGATGCCCTAAGGACAAGGAAAGGATAGACATATGATTAGAAAGATTTCCAAACTTGTATCATTGACCATGGCAGCTATAATAGCTATGACAGGAGTTGCAGCAGGAGACAGCTTTAATTGCTTTGCAGGTAATAATCCTGATTCAAATGTAGTTGCACAGGCAGCTGCAGAAACAGTAGAAACTAATGGATTTAAGACAGCAACAGCAGTATCAACAGGAAGTATAAACTGTGTAATCAAGGAATCAACAGAGAAGCTTTATTATAAATTTGTACCTGAAAAGACAGATACATATGTTATAAGCTCTGAAGGAAATTATGATCCAATGGTTATTCTTTATGACAGTAGCGAATCATTTATAGCATCTAATAAAGATTTATCAACCATTAATTCTAACTTTTATCTTGAGCAGAGTCTTACAGCAGGAAAGACTTATTATTATATGATTGGAAGTGATGTAGCAGTTAGTTCTCCTATAAGCTTCAAGGTTAATCTGTATGTTAAGGGGGATGCAGCTGCAACCTCAGGTGCAGCTGTTATTAAGAATTCTACCATCACAACAACTAAGACAGCTTACACATATACAGGTTCTGAGATTGAGCCGGTTGTTAAGGTTGTTTCCAAGGAAGGAAAAACCCTTACTGAAAATGAAGATTACTATGTAACCTATAAAAACAATATTAATAAGGGAACAGGAACCATCACTGTAGTCGGATATGCAGGAAATGTTGATAAGAAGAGCATTACATTTAAAATAAATGCGAAAAAAGTAGGAAAGGTATTTTCCTTAAATTATACATATAAGGGTAAGAAAATTACTCCAAAGATTTATGATAAGAAAACTAAGAAGCTCTACAAAAAGACTGATTATACCATCAAAAAGAAAACAAATCTTAAAAAGGTTGGTACTCAGACAGTAAAGATAAAGTTCAAAGGCAATTATAAAGGCACTAAGACCGTTAAATTTAAGATTTTACCAAAGGAAGTTAAGAAGTATAAGGTTGTGAAAAAAACTTCTGATACAGTCACTGTGAGCTTCACAAGGGTAAAGGGTGCTACAGCCTACAGAATCAGAAGATATAATTCAAAGAAAAAGAAATATCAGAATCTCTTTACAACTAAGTCAAATCAGGTAACCGTAAAGAAGGAAGCAGGTAGCAAATATAATTCGTTTATGATTCAGACAGTCCAGAAGGTAGGAAAGAAGAACTACTACAGCGAGGACGGCTGCTTCGTATCTGAGAAATAAAAAAATTTGAAAAACTAAAAAAGACCGCCGGCACATCCGTACCGACGGTCTTACTATATTCTTATAAATGGGTTTATTAGAACATAAATTACTTGCTTATTATTAATAATTAAATATCAACTAAATATCAATTAATTTCAATCAAATCATTAATTAAACGCAACCCTGAGCCTTCATAGCCTCAGCAACCTTAAGGAAACCAGCGATGTTAGCACCAGCCATGTAGTTACCCTCTAAACCAAATTCCTTAGAAGACTCATCACAAGACTTGAAGATTTCTGTCATGATACCCTTTAATCTGTTATCAACTTCTTCAAATGTCCAGCTAAGTCTCTCTGAGTTCTGGCTCATCTCAAGACCTGAAACTGCAACACCACCAGCGTTAGCAGCCTTAGCAGGTCCATAATAAACCTTATTTGCAAAGTAAACATCGATAGCTTCTGGAGTTGAAGGCATGTTAGCACCCTCAGCTACAGCATAGCATCCAAGGCTTACTAAGTTCTTAGCACCTTCTTCTGTAATTTCGTTCTGTGTAGCACATGGAAGAGCGATATCAACCTTAGCCTTAAGACCTGTCCATACGCTTCCCTCATGATACTCAGCATTTGCATGAGATGTACGCTCAACATACTCTTTGATACGTCCTCTCTCAACTTCCTTAATCTGCTGTACAAGTGGAAGATCAATTCCGTCTGGATCATAAACGAATCCGTTTGAATCTGAAACTGAGATAACCTTAGCTCCAAACTGTGTAGCCTTCTCTGTAGCGTAGATAGCAACGTTACCAGAACCTGAAATAGCTACTGTCTGGCCTTCGAAGCTCTTTCCGTTAGCCTTAAGCATTTCATTTGTGAAGTAGCATACACCATAACCTGTAGCCTGTGTACGAGCAAGTGAACCACCATAAGTAAGTCCCTTACCTGTAAGTACTCCAGTGAACTCATTTCTGATTCTCTTGTACTGACCAAACATATATCCGATCTCACGACCGCCAACTCCGATATCACCAGCTGGAACGTCAGTATCAGGACCAATGTGCTTGCAAAGCTCTGTCATGAAGCTCTGGCAGAAACGCATAACCTCTGCATCTGACTTACCCTTAGGATCGAAGTCTGAACCACCTTTACCACCACCCATAGGAAGTGTTGTAAGTGAGTTCTTGAAAATCTGCTCGAAACCGAGGAACTTAATGATTCCTACATAAACTGAAGGATGGAAACGAAGTCCTCCCTTGTAAGGTCCGATTGCAGAATTAAATTCTATTCTGAAACCACGGTTAACCTGAGTCTTACCATTATCGTCTACCCAAGGTACACGGAAAATAATCTGACGCTCTGGCTCTACGATACGCTCGAATACACCTGCATCAACGAGATCCTGTCTCTTCTCTACTACTGGCTCAAGAGTAACTAAAACTTCCTCTACAGCCTGGATAAACTCTGGCTCTGCGGCATTTCTCTTTTTAACGCTTTCTAATAAGTCGATTAAATACTGGTTGCTTAATTTCATTAAATGTAACCTCCTAAATAATATATATATTTTTACAAGTTGTATACATGAATACGATGCTACAACGTATATTAGTATCGCACATTTTAATGAAATAAGCAAGAAATTTTTTTATATTAATATAATTATTTTTAGTGGTTAAGCAAAATCAGCGATTAGGTGGTGGATTTAGCTTAGAAAATGATGGTGGGAGTGGAGAAATTTCAAAAAAATAAGCTAAATCAGCATTATAGTAATGGATTTAGCTTATGTCGTTCTATATTCGATAAATTTGATTAACATAATCACAACAGTAGCGCGAGAATTAAGCAAGTTAAGCATTATCTTTACTATCAACATTATCCTCAACTTCTTCAACACCTTCAACTACTTCATCACCTTCAACCCCATCATCAACTACTTCATCACCTTCAACCCCACCAACTTCATCAACCCCATCAACTTCCTCATCACCTTCAACAACCTCAATCTTATCTGCCTCTTCTATCTTTTCAGCAAGCTTGTCTGCGGCTTTTTTGAGAAGTCTTCTTTTGCGCATGTGTTTTAGAATGAAGAGTTTAACGCCTCTGAAGAATTTATATTTGTAGAGGAGGGAGTTAATAAGTCCTCCTACGAAGAAAATATACATACAGAAATAGAGCCATACCATAAGAAGAGCGATGGTGGTCATGGTTCCATAGAAGGATGCATAATAGTTATGTCTTATGAAAATAGAATAAATATAGGAATAAACACCCCAGAAGAAAACACTTATAAGGGCGCCAGGAATCTGATCTATAAAGGTTACTCGTCTATGATGTCCTTCAGCTCTTTGATGATTAGGTATAAATCTGTACATTATTAAGAAGAGTAAGAACATAGCGAAGTAACTGATATAAGATTTTAAAGAGTTAATAAGATCAAGAGCTGGAGCTGCATTAGGATACTCTTTTGCAAAATAATCTAAAAGAGAGTTACCAAATACCAGTGCAGTAAGAGAGAATAATATAAGAAATGCAAAGAGTACAGTGTAAAGCATTGACTGAAGTCTTGCAGGAATATATTTTCTCATGGTTTTAATGCCATAAACCTTGTCGAGACCAACGATAATGGCAAGAGTTGCTCTGGAACCGAGCCATACAGCCATGACGATGGTGATGGATACTATAGAAACAGAAGCATTTCTATAGAGTGCACCGATAAGGTCATGTAAATAGGTGTGAAATGATTCTGGAAGAATAGTATCTGTTGCATTGATTAATAATTCTTCTGGAATAAGTGTATTTTTAAGAAGGGCAAATACAAAAATAAAGAACGGGAAAAAGGATAATATTAACATATAAGAAACCATGCCGGCATTAGCGGCAACATTACTATACATAACATTATCCATAAACCATCCAATGAACTTTATCGGAGGGAAATTCCAAAATTTACTATGAGCTTTCTTAGCTTCTTTAGTCACTTTTTTGGCCCTCTTAGTCATTTTTTTAGTATATTTTTTTGTCTGCTTTAAATAATTATTTTGAGACATTTTACCCTTCTAACCTGTGACAGTTTCACATTAAAAATTATATAAAAAAATTACATAAAAATACTTGATTTCTTCAAGTTTCTATTACCATAGTAATTTACCACAAATGCTTTATAAAGTCAAAAATAACTATATAAAATAAGAATTAATTTTGTTAGAAAAGAATATATTTTTTTTTGAATAATTTTGCAAGACAACAAAAAAAGCCGCCGACCAAATCTGACCAAACAAGGAGATGAAAAATAAATATCATAAGTCAGTTTTACTTTAGCCGGCAGCCCTTTAATAATTTTAAGTATGCTTTTAGTATTAAATCTATTTTATTGTTTTACATAGGTTCTTAAATTTTTAACTAAGACGTTATGTTTTAAGGTAGAATTATTTCTTTACTTTAACCTTAACCTTACTGCTCCATTTACCATATACCTTTTTCTTGCCATTAAGCTTATATGCGCGAATCTTAATGAAGCATTTTTTGCCCTTCTTAAGCTTCTTTAATTTGTAAGAAGTCTTTGTAGTAGTTTCAGTAGTTGAAGCTTTGAAGCTCTTCTTGTAAGAATACTTTATCTCATAACCCTTAGCTCCTGAAACCTTTTTCCAGGTAAGCTTTATTTTCTTACCCTTTACATTTTTAGCTGTTACCTTTTTAACCTTGTCAGGTGCCTTAACCTCAGCTTCAGGTGAAGGTGATACTGAAGCATCAGAAGTAGGACTAGCAGAAGCGTCAGGTGAAGCACTTACCTCAGGTGATGCGCTTACAGCTGGTGAAGTACTTACCTCTGGTGAAGCAGGGGCAGCACTTGCAAGTACTGTATCTGACATAACCTTATAGTTAAGAGTTACAGGCTCACTAACTGCATTTTCTTCGTAGATAGAAGTGTATCCGCCACGGTATAATACAGAGAGCTTGTCATACATTTTTGAGAATAAACCAGGGTTAAATCCTGCGATTGAGAAACCTGCTCTACTCATATCCATATCTGCGATTTCAAGACCTAAAGGACTTGTAAGACCATTTTCTGCATAGGTTTCTGATTCAGAACCGGTACCATTTAAGCTTACATTTGATCTCTGCTTGGTGATAATTAAACTTGTACTGTTAAATATTCCGCCGGTTCCAATCCAGTTTTCGGATTTCCAGTAATCGTTGTCTGCATCATAATCCATTGGTTCAGGAATTTCATCACCACCGATGAAGTTTCCATTCTCGTCGAAGTTTGCTTCGTCATCTGTAGGGTCAAAGGATTTACTTGGATCGTAGATACCGTCACCACCAAGAAGGTTACAGGTAATTGCATTCATGCAGTCACGGTCTGTATAAGATGCGATTCTTGATTCACGATACCATGCATTTCCGGTAGTTGCTGTAGGGTGGATGAACATGGTACATCCCATAGCTGCGTAATAACGACCAAGCTCAGGATAGAAATGACCATCACGACAAATGTCTACACCAATCTTACCCCATTTTGTATCTATAATCTTAGGAGTTTTACCGCATGCTGACCACTGATCCTCGTCACCTGCACGGTGAATCTTCTGATAAGAATCTATTGATCCGTCAGGACCTAAGATAGCTGCTGAGTTATAAACCTTTTCAACTGCACCTCTGCTTTCGGCGCGGTAAAAGGTTTCTTCATACATTTTATATTTCTTTTCCTTCTGAGTCATACCAAAGATAATGTACATATCATATTTCTTGGCATATTCAGATAATAAATTAGTAGTTGCACCCGGGATTGTTTCTGCAGTTGCAACCTGCATTGAAACACCGTATTTATGATAAAATGGATCTTTATCAGGAGTTACATATCCATATCCTGAAAGAACTGTTTCAGGGAATACAAGGATGTCCACACCTTCTTCTGCTGCTTCTTCAATGTATTCAATCATCTTATCAACTGTCTTTTCCTTATTACCCCAATAACCTGTCATATTAACTGTTGCAGCTCTTGGAGTACTCTTACCTGTATACTTGTAGCTCAATGTTTCGCCACTTGCTTTTTTATCTGCTAATTCCTTATAAAGGGTAGTATATAGTTCAGGATTAAAATCCTTATTGTTGCAGGCACCGCTTGATCTGGTTGAGCACTCAGCTACATTTGTAACCAAGCCTTCTTCACCGGTTATAATATCGGCCTTTGGATTAGCCTTACCATTAGCATCTGCAGTACCACCATAATAAGCAGGTCCTGAGAAAGCACCACTAAGAATTACACTACCACCTGGGAAGGTGTACTTATCATTTAAGCCGTCCTTACCAACTAAATCGGCACTTAACATTGTAAAACCTTCACGAGAACAAGCACTTTCGATACGGTTTTTATAATACCACTCCCATTTAGAATCATCTGTAAGTGAATAACCACGAGAGGTTGCAGTAGGGTTTAATAGGAGGTTACAACCCTGTGCAGAATAGTATCTGGAAAGCTCAGGTGTTGCATATGTATCATAACAGATGCTTAAACCAATCTTACCATACTCCCCGGCATCAAGGAGGACTGGGGTTTCACCAGGTGTACACCAAGAACCCTCAACAGGGTGAATTTTCTCATATGCTGTAACATCACCCTCTGGAGAACAGGCAAATGCTGAGTTATACGCATGCTCGTCATCTCCCTCGATTTTCTCAGTTGCTCCATAAACTATCCACATATCATAGTCGTCAGCAATTTTTCCAAAGGTTTTTGCTGTAGGACCATTTAAATACTCTGCAGATGAAACAGCCCATTTATAATCCTCTGACTCAGGGTTACTGGATGAAACATAACCGGTAACACACATTTCAGGGAATAAAAGGATTTTTACACCTAATTTATAGGCTTCATCAATGTATTTCTTCATGCTTTCGATATTAGCTTCTTTATCTCCCCATGTAGGGTGGAAGTTAACAACCCCAAGCTCATTAGCTGCAAATTTATATGAACTAACAGGCTGTTCAAGTCTCTCTGAGCTTGTAACTGTCACTTCTTTAGTTACTGCTGCACCTGCTTCATATGGAGCTGCCAAGGTAAGAGTCATGGCAGTTGTTACAGCAGCAACAGTAAATTTCTTATAAATACTTTCAAATAATTTTTTATGATTCATAATACTTATCCTCCTATATCAAAAGTGTTTTTTGGTGGGAAAACATTGGGCCCAAAAAAAAACAAAGGAGTCGCCTTAATCGGGAAGGTGACTCCTTTGTCTCAATCGATTGACACAGATACTATCACAAGAAAATATCACTGTCAAGTGCCTATTTTTCAAGATTCTCACGAGATTATTTCAATAATTTATCTCGTGTTAACAGTGAGGTTAATCCCATGAAAAAATGTAGCAAAAAAATGTATAATATTTTGATTTTGCGTTTACCCTTTGGTTATGACAAAAAAATAAAAATTATTTTGAAATTTTTACAAAAGGGTTTTAACTCTCTTTACAAATTCCAAGGTGTCAGTGTTGGCGAGTTTACTGTAATACATGCATATTGGCACTACGCAATCCCATTCTAAAGGCATTATTTTAATAAGTGGATTAAGGGGTTTCCAGAAGTTTAAAACAAAAAGAATCTTATTATTTTTCTCGCATTCACTGAAGGTATCTTCGTTATAGTTTACTAAGCTTTCTGTTTCTATGCCATATTTACTTAGCTTCGCTTTTATCAAATGATTATCCTTATCCTTTGCATTGTGAAGAAGGACACATTTTTCTTTTTGCAGATCCTTAAGGGTTATACAGTCTTTATTACTAAGTGGATGCTTTCTTGGAACAGCTAAGGCAAGGCGTTCGTGAGTTACCTTTACCGCCTTGCAAAAGTCTTTATTTATAATGGAATCATCATAAACGCTGAATAAAATGTCGATTTTTTTACCGAGGGTTTTTACAATTTTTTCCACCTCTTCCTTGGACATATTAAAGTTTACAAATTCATAGGTAAATGAATTATCCCTATACTGAAGCTTTTCAAAAACATCTAGTAGGAGTTTTCCACCTCCAAGAGAGCTGATGCCTATTCTAATGTGGCGTTCCTGCTTGTCATTTTCAAGTCTCGCATTGTTAAGAGCCTTCAGATAATAGTTCTTAATGCGCCAAATGTCTCTATACATGGCAGTTCCCGCCGGGGTTAAAACCAGACCTTTATTAGTTCTGTCAAATAGAGAAATACCCCATTCGTCTTCTAAAGAAGCAATCTGTTTACTTAAGGCTGCACTACTTATACCAAGGTTTAGAGAGGCTTTATGCAGGTTTAGAGTCCTGGCCGCTTCTATAAAATATTTAATCCTTTTCTCATTCATAATGTCTTCCTCCTTACTTCTAAAAACGCAAAAAAAGGCAACAAGTTTGACCTCATTGCCTTTTGGTACATTATATGGATAGTGAAAATGGTTGTCAAGAAATAGTTGAAAACTAGTTAAAAACACATAAAAAAAGCCATAAAAAAAGCCCCTTCTCCTTGACATAATCGTCTTAGGAGACTAGAATAAAATTATCTATGAAAACGAAATGAAATAAGAAAACTATTATCTTAATTATAATTGAGAGGTGGATATGATTTATTGGATAAAAAAGTATTATAAAATGCTATTATCCATAGTGTTTACTGCACTGGCTATTCTTGCAGTGGGTGGTGCTATGTATGGTGCATTTATGATAAAACAGGAGACGAATATTGTATCTTTTGAGGGAAAATGGGATATAGAACTCCATTCTAAAAGTGGCAAGTTTTCCTTGGAACAGGAACAGACGCTTATGGATATTAATTTTTACAATACATTTAATACCAAGGGGTCTTACATGGTTTGTACCAAAACCATTCCTGAGTTAAATGAAAACTATGACAATACCCTTGAAATGGTTGTAAAGAACTGTGGTATTTCTGTCTCAGTTGACGGTAAAACCATATATGAATACGGAATTGAAAATGTAAAAAGCGGTAAATATCTGGGTAAGGGAAAGGTTAGAGTATCTCTTCCTGATAATTGTTCAGGTAAGGAGATTAAGATAGTTTACTATGCCATGGAAGATGGCGTATTTACAGGAATTTATGAGCCTGTCATAAGTAGCAATAAGGAACCTATAGATAACTATCTGGTTGAAAATGTATTTAACATAATTATATGTTCATTTCTTATAGTTGTAGGAGCATTTATCCTTATTGTTAGTTGTATGAGAGTTATGTATAATAAGAACTTTCTTCCACTTATTTACATTGGCCTGTTTTCAGCCATAGTGGGAATCTTTATATCCTGCAATATTTATACAATTCAGATTGTTTCAACCAACAGACTGGTAAATACCTATGTAGAGTACATTTCACTCAGTCTTTTACCTATCCCGATTTTCTTAATAGTAGGAGAGAATTACAAAAATTACAGCATAAATTTTAAGAGAAATATGTTTATTTGCGCTGCTGTAGATTTTCTGGTGGCAATTGTCTTTACTGTTTTAATGCTTAACAATGCCATCTATCCGGATAAATATGTATTATTGTTTTTGATTTTCTATCTGGTGCCGGGTGCCTTGTCACTTTATCTTGCAAAGAAAATGAAGCTTATAAGGGAAAACTTGATTTTCAATATTGGCTTCGCTGTATTTGTGGCTATGAGCGCACTTTATGTAATGTCAGATTGGCTTATCACCAATTATTCTTATGATTTTAAATACATTAATTTCTATCTGCCAATAGGAGCCATAGTCTTTGTTGGATGTATATTTACGGATTATATGAGCGATTATCTTTCAAGCTATAAGGAAGCAAGTCAGGCTAAGAAGCTTGAGGAAATTGCATTTACCGATAATCTTACAGGGCTTTATAACCGTGCAGAGCTTGATAATGTATTAGGAAAAATAAACTATAAAGAGATATTCTCTGTAATAAGCTTAGACCTTAATTATCTTAAAATGACAAATGATATCTATGGACATAAGGCTGGAGACGCCTTGCTTAAAGGTTTTTCCGACATACTTAAGAAATCGCTTTCAGAGCTTGGACCTATATTTAGAATGGGTGGAGATGAGTTCTTAGTAGTCCTTGAGGGAAGTGCATTTAGCGATAGGGTAAGAAATGCCCTAGATAACATGGAAAGACTTATAGACAGAGAGAATAAGAAGGGTTATGATTACAGGACTTCCGTGGCTTATGGACTTGCCTGCTCCGATGAATTTGAATATCCAAAATTTGACAAGTTAAATGCTCTTGCTGACAAGCGTATGTATGACATGAAGAAAAAGATTAAGGAGAAGGACAGAAAGAGTGGCTTCGGTGTGGATTATGTGGATGACAGAACCGAAGACATTACAGGCGTTGTAAAGGAAATCAGTAAGGCACTTAAGGCCGGCGAAAAGCGAGAAAAGGAAGAAGCTAAGAAAGCTAAGAGAGAGGCGAAGGAAGAGGCAAGAGAGATTGCCAGAATGGAAAAAGAAGCTGCCAAGGAAGCTAAGAAATCAGATAAAAATGCTATTAGTGAACAGTCTAATGATGAAAATGACAATCAGACAGTTGATGAATAATAGTAGAAAAATAGTGTTAACATCAAAATAGTGTTATAAAACGACCACAATATACTAGACATAAACTGTGGCCATAGTTATAATATATACAGTGCACTAAAAAAGGTTTTAGATATAGATTGGAATATCTAAGTATAATAATCTAAATAGCAAAATCTTTGAAAGGCATTTTTAATTATTAGAAAGAGAGGTATTTTTAATGAAAGTAGCAGACGGATTTTGGCTCAGCAAAAAGGGGTATGATACAGCATATGCATCACAGGCATATGAGGTAGAGACAACAGAAAATTCTATAAAAGTTCTTGCAACACCTTACGTTGTAGAACACAGGGGTATGACACTCAGCGGACCAAACCTTGAGATTACTTATTCATCAACATCAGAGAATATTATTAAGGTTCACGTAGACCATTACAGAGGTGGACTTGATAATGATCCAAAGTTTGAGTTAAATGAGGATACAGGCTATAAGCCACAGATTAATAAGGGCGATGATTTTGTTGAACTTATTTCTGGTGATACTAAGGTAGTTATAAAGGTTGCTGAAGAGTGGGATGTTCAGTTCTACTATAAGGACAGACATCTTACAGGCGGTGGTTGGAGAAGTACTACAATCATTACTGAGAATCAGTTCCACGCTAATGCAAGACTTAATCTTCAGGCAGATGATCAGTTCTTTAACTATCCACAGGATAAAAATACAACATATATTCGTGAGCAGCTTAAGTCAGATATTGGTGAGTGCTTCTACGGATTTGGTGAGAAGTTCACTCCATTTGTAAAGAATGGACAGACTGTAGAAATCTGGAACTCTGACGGTGGTACATGTTCAGATCAGAGTTATAAGAATATTCCATTTTACATTTCTTCTAAGAAATATGGTGTATTTGTAAACAGTTCAGATAAGGTTTCATTTGAGGTTAACTCAGATACAGTTTCAAAGGTTACATTTACAGTACCTGGTGAGAACCTTGAGTACTTCGTAATCGGTGGTGAGGACCTTGAGGATGTAATCAGCAATTACACAACTCTTACAGGAAAGCCTGCACTTCCACCTGCATATACATTTGGTCTTTGGTTATCCACATCATTTACAACTAACTATGATGAGGAGACCATTAACAGCTTTATCGATGGAATGGCAGAGAGAAAGATTCCTCTTCAGGTATTCCATTTTGACTGCTTCTGGATGAAGGGTTACGAGTGGTGTAACTTCGAGTGGGATAAGGAGCAGTTCCCAGATCCTCCTGCAATGCTCAAGAGACTTCATGACAAGGGCCTTGAGGTTTGCTGCTGGATTAACTCATACATTGGACAGAAGTCAAAGCTTTTCGATATAGGTAAGGAAAAGGGATACTTCATTAAGAATCCTGATGGTTCAGTATTCCAGACAGATTTCTGGCAGCCAGGTATGGCGATCGTTGACTTTACTAACCCAGAGGCATGTGAGTGGTTCAAGGGACTCCTTCGTTCACTCTATGAAATGGGTGTTAACAATATTAAGACAGACTTTGGTGAGAGAATTCCTACCAATGTTGTTTACTATGATGGTTCAGATCCTATCAAGATGCATAACTACTATACATACCTTTACAACAAGGTTGTATTTGAATCTCTTGAGGAGTTCTTTGGTAAGGATAAGGCTTGTCTCTTTGCAAGAAGTGCTACAGTAGGTGGCCAGAAGTTCCCTGTACATTGGGGCGGTGACTGCTACGCTGAGTACTCAGCTATGGCAGAGACAGTTCGTGGTGGACTTTCACTTTGTTCATCAGGTTTCGGATTCTTCTCACATGATATGGGTGGATTCGAGGCAACAGCTCCAGCTGATGTTTACAAGAGATGGTGTGCATTTGGACTTATGTCAACACATTCACGTCTCCATGGTTCAACCTCTTACAGAGTGCCTTGGGCTTATGATGATGAGGCTTGTGATGTACTTCGTTTCTACACAGTACTTAAGGGAGAGCTTATGCCATATCTTTGGGCACAGGCTAACAAGACACATACAACAGGTGTTCCTATGATGCGTTCCATGGTTATCGCATTTAGTGATGAGACTGCTTGTAAATATCTTGATCAGCAGTACATGCTTGGTGACAACCTCTTAATCGCACCAGTTATGAATGAAGAGGGAACAGTTGAGTTCTATGTACCTGGTACAGGCGTTTGGACAGACATCAACAGTGGTGAGAAGTTCGAAGGCGGCAAGTACTATACTAAGAAATGTGGCTATCTTGAGATGCCTATTCTTGTTCGTCCTAACAGCATCGTTACTAAGGGTGCATTCGATAAGGATGGCAAGATGAACGTTCTCTATGATTATCTTGAGGGTGCAGTTGCTACAATCTATGAAATCGAGGATGGCAAGGAAGCTTGCGCTACAATCTTCGATCAGGAAAGCAACGTTCTTACAGAAATCTGTGCTAAGCGTGAGGGTAACAAGGTTACTGTTAAGTACACAGCTTCAGATAAGAACTTCAAGGTTTGCGTATGCGGTAAGGAAGCTGACTGCGCAGCAGGTAGCACAGAGGTAGTAGTTGAGCTTTAATTCAAATTCTTAAGGATTCTTAATGCAAAATGAAGATTTCTTAATTTGATTTAGGCCATATATAGCTTTAAAATATAATTGTAGTTCATTTTATACAGGGTGATAAGAATTTAATGCTCATTCGGCGTATAACGAATAGGTAGTGAGGGAAGGAAAAACATTATTGAAGCACCAGCCACTTGCAATATGCAGGTGGCTGGTGTTGTTTTATCCCGTCTTGAAAAATGTAGCTATATTTGCTAAACTATTCAAAGCATTTACAAGAAAAAACTTTAAAGAAGAGGATTAAAAAATGTCAAAATCATACATGGATTTTTTTAGGGAAATATCAGCTGTGCCAAGGGGCTCAGGATATAATGAAAAAATAAGTAATTATTTGGTAAATTTTGCAAAGGAGCGCGGGCTTTCCTACATACAGGATGAAAGTCTGAACGTTATTATAAAAAAGGAAAAACACCCTGATTATAAGGGTGATGATGTCTATATAATTCAGGGGCATATGGATATGGTTTGTGAAAAGGTTTCCGGAAGCAGTCATGACTTTGAAAATGAAGGCTTAGAGCTTATAGAAAAGGATGGATTTCTCTCTGCCAAGGATACAACCCTTGGAGCAGATGACGGAATCTGCGTAGCCTACGCCCTTGCTCTTTTAGATAGCGACAGCCTCGTTCTTCCAGGCCTTGAAGTAATAATTACCACTGATGAAGAAACAGGAATGTTTGGTGCAAAGGCTATCGACGTTTCGGGCTTAAAGGGCTACAAGGTTATAAATATTGACTCCGAGGATGAAGGTGTAATTATAGCAGGCTGTGCCGGTGGAATAAGGGTTAGACTTAGTCGTAGCTTTACTCCTGAAAAGCTTCAGCTTTCTAAGAACAGTAAGCTTGTAAACTATAAAATATATGGACTTAAAGGAGGTCACTCAGGAGATAAAATTGGAGAGGGCCGCTCAAATGCTGTATATACTATGTTTAGAGCGCTGGATGAATTTATGGAGTTAGCTTCAATTCACATTCAGAGCGTTATTGGCGGTAATAAGGATAATGCCATTCCAAATGAATGTAGTGCGAGAATTATTATAAATACAGACAATCCTCATGAAACAGATAAATATCTAAGTAACCTCAAAAACATTTCTGAAAATATAAAGCAGGAATTAAAGGCTTCAGAACCAGGACTTAAATATGACATTATAGTTGATGATAACAATGATAGCTTTAAGGAGGCTATGGTTATCCCATCTAAAGCATTTGAAGATATTAAGAACTTTATAATAGTAGCTCCAAATGGTGTCTGCTCCAGAACCTACAACAGACAGGAACTGGTAGAAAGCTCATTAAATCTTGGAATCCTGGGCCTTAACACAGAAAGCCTCGACATGGTTTATTCTGTTAGAAGCTCAGTGAAATCTAAGAAAAATCATATAGTAAACATTTTAAGAAAATGCGCAAAGGCCTATAATATAGCCTTTGAGACAGGTGGAGACTATCCTGCCTGGGAGTACAGAGAAAATAGTGACTTTAGAGATGGAGTCGTAAAGACATATAAAGAAATGTATAACGAAGAGCCAAAGGTAGATATAATTCATGCGGGACTTGAGTGCGGAATTCTCTCTGAAAAAAGACCTGATTTTGATATCATTTCCATAGGTCCTGACATTTACGATATACATACAGTAAATGAAAGGCTTGATCTTAAATCAGCAGAGAGAGTGTACGAATTTTTGGTCAAGGTTCTTACTTAAAATTTCAGCATTTTGCTAAATTGAAAAAGCAAACTCCAGTGAAAGAGTTTCAGCATTTTGCTACATTTACTTGAAAAATATTTCTCATTATCATATAATACAAAAGATGCATATAAATGTAGCCCTATGAGCACTGCGGTAAGGCTGCATTTTAGATAAAGATTAATCAAAATTAAATATGTGTGCAGTGCAGAAAAGAGGATTTTTATGTTAGTATCAGCTAAAGAGATGCTTGAAAAGGCAGAGGCAGGAAAGTACGCAGTAGGACAGTTTAACATTAACAACCTTGAGTGGACTAAGTCTATTCTTCTTACAGCAGAAGAGCTCAAGAGCCCTGTAATTCTTGGTGTATCTGAGGGTGCAGGTAAGTATATGTGTGGTTATAAGACAATTGTTGGTATGGTTAACGGAATGATCGATGAGCTCGGAATTACAGTTCCTGTAGCACTTCACCTTGACCATGGTACATTTGAAGGTGCTAAGGCTTGTATCAATGCAGGTTTCTCATCAATTATGTTTGATGGTTCACATCTTCCATTTGAGGAGAACCTTGAGAAGACAAAGGTTTTAGTTAATACATGTGATGTTCTCGGTGTTTCACTTGAGGCAGAGGTAGGAGCTATCGGTGGTGAAGAAGATGGTGTTGTAGGTACAGGTGAGTGTGCTGATCCTGAAGAGTGCAAGACTATCAATGATTTAGGGGTTACAATGCTTGCAGCAGGTATTGGAAACATTCATGGTAAGTATCCAGAGAACTGGGCTGGACTTAGCTTTGAGACACTTGAGGCTGTAAGAGCTAAGACTGGTAATACTCCACTCGTTCTTCACGGTGGTACAGGTATTCCTGCAGACCAGATTAAGAAAGCAATCTCTATGGGTGTTGCTAAGATTAACGTTAATACAGAGTGCCAGCTTGCATTCCAGGAAGCTACACGTAAGTACATCGAAGAGGGTAAGGACCTTGAAGGTAAGGGATTTGATCCACGTAAGCTTTTAGCTCCAGGTGCAGAGGCTATTAAGGCTACAGTTAAAGAGAAGATGGAACTCTTCGGATCTGTAGGTAAGGCTTGATTGAATCGAGAACTTAATTTACATTAAATATAATAAGACCTTGGAAAGCTTGATAAATAAGCTTTTCAAGGTCTTTTTTGTTGGTTAGTCAAAGATTTGAAAGTTTCTCTATACCTCCAGCCCTTACCTATACAGCTTTCTTCTCTGAGTCTTATAAGTAAACTTTAGCAAGGTCTTTTCAGGCAGAAGCTTTGATAAAACCTTCACAAACTTCATAGTAAGGCCCGGCACGATAATAAGAGTACCATTAAACATTTCTTCTATGGCAATTCGTGCAACCTTTGAACTCTTCATGCCCTTAAGAGAGAATTTCACATTGGCATTCTTGTTAAATGCAGTATCCACAGGCCCTGGACAAAGAATAGAAACGCTTACATTACTTTCCTTAGCCTTAAGCTCCTGATAGATTGCCTCGGAAAGGCGGTAAACATAATTCTTTGTGGCATAGTAGGTGGCCATGCAGGGACCAGCCAAAAATGAAGCGCTGGAAGCTACATTTAAAATATATCCCGAATCTCTTTCCTCAAAATCCTTTAAAAACAGCTTTGTAAGAATATGAACTGCTGTAATATTAGTCTTTATCATTTTTATTTCTTTATCTAGAGGAGTGTCTGTAAACTCGCCGCATTCACCGAAGCCGGCGTTATTAATGAGAATGTCTATGTTCTTATCCTGGAGGCGTTTGTGAAGCTTTATACAATCCTCCTCCTTTGAAAGATCAGCGATTATAAATGCTGATAAAACGTCTTTATTAAGCATAGACATAGTCTCGATAAGTCTAACCTTATCTCTTCCTGTAATATATACATCTACTCCAAGATTACTTAGGATTATAGCCATGTCGCGGCCAATGCCGGAGCTGGCTCCTGTTATAAGTGCTTTCATACTTACCTCCTTTTGTTTCTTTGGTACCTGCCTGAAACAATTTTTTGGATCATAAATTCTTATATATAAATAAAAAAATTGAGTTTCCTTAAACTGTGCTTTGATTATATCATTTGACAGGGTATTTAGCAATAAATAACAGTATATTGTGGTCTGAGAAAAATGATACACAAATAATACAAAAATGTTACAAAAGTATTAAAAAGTTTGACAAAATGATTATATGGTGTTAGAATATATCTCAGTTGGGTGATAATTTTAGATAGTAATGACAGTGATTGTCGGTGATTTAGATATTTAACAGATAGGTGAAAGGATAGAGTAATGCGTCATTTAAAACTTATTCCTATGATTATTTTAGCGCTTTTATTAAGTGCAATTCCAGTTGGTAATGATAATGTAAAAAAGGCAGATGCCGCTTCATTAAAGATAGAAGGACTTCAGACAAGTTCTGAGTATGTTAATACTAATACTTCAGTTAATTTTTCCAAGATGTCAGCTAAGACTATTGTAAATAGGGTTGGCGAGACATTTACCATGGAGCAGGTTAGAACAGGAATTCCTGCATCAGTTATGATGGCTCAGTTCATTCTTGAGTCAGGTTATGGAAAAAGTAAGCTTGCTAAGAAGGCTAAGAATTACTTCGGTATGAAGACACAGCTTTCAGGTAATACTTGGAAGAACAGCTATTGGAATGGTAAGAGTTCTTACACCATAGTAACCAGAGAAGTTTACAAGGGTAAGACAGTTAGAATGAAGGCTAAGTTCAGAAAATACAGCAGTTTCAGACAGTCAGTTATGGACCATTCTTCATATCTTGCTTATTCTAAGAATGGTAAAAAGCTTAGATATAAGGGCCTCGTAGGTTGCAAGAGCTATAAGAAGGCAGCAAGAATCATCGGTGATGGTGGTTATGCTACAGGAAGAAGCTACGAAAGAGCACTTATCTCCATTATTAAAAAATGGAACCTTACAAGATTTGATGTTTAGTGTGGTTAGCCCGGAATAGTTCCGGAAAAGATCCCTCAATCAATATAAATAATTAGAAGCCATTTGTTGTGCTTAAGCATAGCAAATGGCTTTTTCGTTGCCATAATTTCCTCAATATGATATTATATAAGCAACATTTAACAGGAATAATTAAACGAAGAGAATCTATATTTAAATGAAAATAATATCTTTTACAGGCATAAAGCTTTTGTAAAAAAACATGAGTTTGACAGGCATAAAACTTGTTGTAGTTGTATTTGGCAAGGTCTCACGAGGGAGACTTTATAAAAGTATGAGGGAAATTTATGCAAGAAAGAATTTTATTTAAAATAAACAGTAGGAGGTGAAGGTAATCGGATAGAATGAATTATCTTCACAAGAATTATGATTTATGTTAGAATTATCAGAGTTGGCAAGGCTGGAGTTTGCGAAAAATTACCAGGCAAAAGCCTATGGGATTTACGGCGTAATGCCAGGAAAAAAGATAATAAAAAGGAGATTTAAAATGGCAAATCCAATAGTAACATTTGAGACAACACAGGGAACAATTAAGGCAGAACTTTATCCTGATGTAGCACCTAATACAGTAAATAACTTTATTTCACTCATTAAGTCAGGCTACTATGATGGTGTAAAGTTCCATAGAATTATTAAAGGCTTCATGATTCAGGGAGGAGACCCACAGGGTAATGGAACAGGTGGCCCAGGCTACTGCATTAAGGGTGAGTTTACCATGAATGGTTTTAAGAATGACTTAAAGCATACAGCCGGAGTTCTTTCCATGGCGCGTACCATGATTCCTGATTCAGCAGGATCACAGTTTTTTATCATGCATAAGGATTCTCCACATCTTGACGGACAGTATGCAGGCTTCGGCCAGGTTACTGAGGGAATGGATGTTGTGGATAAGCTTGCATGCGTAGATACAGACTATAGCGATGCTCCACTTGAGGATCAGGTAATGCGTAAGGTTACAGTTGAGACCTTCGGTACAGAGTATCCGGAGCCTGAGAAATTATAATATATTCCCTTGAATTAAGAAATATCAGGTGTCAGAGGCTCGCAAGACTTGCGACGAGCCTTTAGCATGTATGAGAAGTGTTTTTTATGTGGGAAGGGGAATTTGTAAGCTTCCCGGAAATGGAGGGGTTATGGCAGATAGTGCAGTTAATTCCAAAATTGAGAAACTAAAAGAAATGATAGAGGAATGTAATTCCATAGTATTTTTTGGAGGAGCAGGTGTATCTACGGAAAGTGGAATACCTGATTTTAGAAGTGTTGACGGTCTTTATAATCAGCATTACGACTATCCTCCTGAGGAAATGCTTAGTCACACATTCTTCGAAAGAAAGACAGATGAATTCTTCAGATTCTACCGCGACAAGCTGATTATAGAAGGGGTTAAGCCTAATATAACTCATTATAAGCTTGCGGAGCTTGAAGAAAAAGGAAAGCTTAAGGCTGTGGTTACACAGAATATCGACGGCCTTCATCAAATGGCTGGAAGCAAGGTAGTATATGAGCTTCATGGAAGTACTCTTAGAAACTATTGTACAGGCTGCCATAAGTTTTATGATATAGATAAGATAAAAAATAGTGTTCCACGTCCACTATGTGATGAATGTGGAAGTCTTATAAAGCCTGACGTAGTCCTATACGAGGAAGGCTTAGATGATGCAGTGGTTACCGGTGCAGTTAATGCTATATCTAATGCAGATATGCTTATAGTAGGAGGAACTTCCCTGGTGGTATATCCTGCAGCAGGACTATTAAGATACTTTAGAGGTAAGTATTTAGTTCTAATTAATAAATCTACAACTCCTTATGACAATCAGGCAGATATGTGCCTGCATATGGGACTTGGAGAGGTATTTGGAGCATTATAAAGCCATATGGAGTCTTATAAAACCATATGGGATGGTATAAGATAATATATAGTATTATAAGATATTATGAGGAAAACCGCGGTTAAACCGCGGTTTTTTATTGAGTTTGACATCCACATTTAAAGTTTCTATAATGGAAAGGCTGGTGAAAGTTTGTAAAAGCTTATAAAATAAAAAACGAAGAGAATAATGTGATATCACCAGTCGCAAGGGAGGTTTAATATGAGACATTTAGGATTTGGCAAGGGGCTATTAACATTTCTTTTAGTGACAGGAGTTGCTTTAGGAAATCTAAATGGGGGAGTTTTAGCAAAGGCAGGAACAGTAGAAGGTGTTAACAGTAAGACAGCTAAGGCTACAGGTACTAATAATACAAATGATAGCAAGGATGATACTGATACTACTGACGATTCTGAAAAGGACACCAAAACAAAGGTAAAAAAGGGCATTGTTATAAAGATAGGTAAGAAGGAAGAGACTACAGAGGTTCTTACAGGAAAGATTAAGAAGAAAAAGGGCAATCTTTATTTTAAAGACAGTAATGGGAAGAAGGTAAAGAATAAGTTCTTTACATATAAGAAAAATGTATATCACACAGATAAAAAGGGTATACTCACTACCGGTTGGATGAAGAAAAAGGGAAATTGTTATTTCTTTAACAGGAATTCAGGTAAGCTTGTAATAGGTAAAAAGGCTGAAAGTATTCCAATAAATAAAAAAGGAATTGCCAAGAATAATAAATATAACATTTCGAGAGTTAAGGTGTTTATAAAGGCTCAGAAGGTTGTAAAGAGCGTATCCAAAAAGACTGACAGTAAGGCAACTAAGCTTTATAAGGCTTATAAATGGATGGAAAAAATGCCTTATAAGAGATACAGAACCATGGAGCAGGCAAAGAGAACTAATCCAAAGGACTGGGATGTAGTATTTGCCAATGACATATTTAATAATCATGCAGGGTGCTGCGCCTCTGAATCAGCGGCATTTGGCTATCTTGCAAAGGCTTGTGGCTATAAGAAGGTAACAATTTGTTCCGATACGGGACATGCCTGGATGGACATAAATGGAAGATTATATGATCCACTATTCTCAGAGAGCAGAGGGTTTAAGAATAATTACAATGCAGCATACACTGATTACAGGGCTCATTATGCCTATGGAAAAAAGCTTTACTAGGACTGACAAGTTAATGACAAAAACTTAATCTGTTTGATGAAAATTTGACACCATTTTCCTTTAGTATATGCACTAGGAGATATTTTGACGTAATAGTATTTGTAAAGGTGCTTGAATTAGCTTTTAAATAGGCGTTTTAGGTAGCATTTAAAGTGGCATATGAAGTGGAATTTATGAACTTATTTATAAGGTTTCATATGGCTTATTTACTAAATGTGAAAAAAATGTTAAAAAATTTAATATTTTTTGTGCAAAGTGCACAAAAAATAATGTATTTATTGTGCAAAATTTACATTTCTTATAAATGCAAATTATGATAAAATGTCTCTTGTAACTTATGGATGTCAGTGGTATATGCGTGAAAGAAGCGGACTTTTGCGGATGTTTGGGGAACCCCCACCACTTTTATACATCGAGAAGAAAAAATATTTTAAACAAGGAGGAATTTTAGGTAATGAAGTTAACTAAGACAATGAAAAAAGCTCTTGCCGGAATGCTTGCAACCGCTATGGTTGTAACAAGTGCGGTAGTACCTCAGAAGGCTTCAGCTGCAGACGCAGAGACTGAAAAGATTATGCAGATCTGCGGAACAAATGTAGACGTTGAAGCTGATGGTGATTACACTTATGATATTAAGGGTTCACTTTTAGGTCAGTGGAGTGGTAACTTTGGTTATATGAAGGCTAATTACAACTTTTCAGTTGAGATGCCTGAAGTAACTGTAACAACAACACAGGATGCTGTTTACACATTCTCATTTGACGGTGGTGATTCTGTAGAGAAGACAACACTTACTAAAGAGGAGTATAATGCTAAGGTAGCTGATGGTAAGGATGCATCTAGTGATGGAGATATGGCTCTTGCAGATTTATTTGGTAAGGGTGCTACATACTATGCATATGACCTTCCAAACCTCTGGGGCTTCGCTGATGGTGATGTAATGGCTACAGCAGATGATGATGATGACGTAAAGGTAGTTGCTGATATGACAAACTACTTTGCTAAGGTTATGGTTGGTGATTACGCTTTAACAGCTGATGATATTGATTCTGCAGAGCTTACATTCTCAGCTTATGAGAAGGTAGATAATGATTTATTTACTATCTGTGGTACAGATGTTGCTTACCATGGCGATGGAGATTACAGCTATGATGTAACAGGTTCACTCAAGAATCAGTGGAGTGGTAACTTTGGTTATGTTAAGAGTGCTAAGAATTTCGAGCTTTCTGAAGTATATGTACTTGTAAATGATGAGTATATGTTCTCATTTGAAGGCCTTAAGACAAATGTTATGACAACACTTACTAAAGAGGAGTATAATGCTAAGGTAGCTGATGGTAAGGATGCATCTAGTGATGCTGATATGGCTCTTGCTGATAAGCTTGGTAAGGGTGTTAATTATTATACATTTGATTGTCCAAACATCTGGGGCTTCGCTGATGGTGATGTAATGGCAACAGAGGATGAAGATGATACAGTTCAGATTGTTGCTGATATGACTAACTATGTTGCTAAGCTTATGGTTGGTGGTGATGAAGTAGCTATCGATAGTGCTGAGCTTAACTTCACACTTGCAGAAGTTGCTGCACCAGAAGAAACAGAGTCTGCAGAAGCTACAGAGTCTGCAGAAGCTACAGAGTCTGCAGAGGCTACAGAAGAGCCAGCAGCAGGCGGTATTGACTTCAAGCTTGCTTATCTTTCAGGTCAGGAGTCAGGTCATACTGACTGGGCTGACGGTGGCTGGGGAATCGCTAAGACTACAGTTAGTGGCGATGGAGACTACAGCATTTCATATACAACAACTGCAGATTCACCATACTTTGGTATGGGTGGTCTTGAAATTCCTTTAGCTCAGAAGGCTACATATCTTAAGGAATTCGGTGGAGAAACACAGATTACTCCTAAGAATATTACAGTAACTCATATTGACGGAAGAGAAGATACAGTTCTTGAGCTTCCTACATATGATCCTGAAGTTGGTGGTGGACTTTGCTACACAGATGGTAAGGCTGCTAACGGTTTCAGATGGAACTTCGTAAATGAGTACAATCAGTACTGCAAGTATGATGCAGCAGCTGATGAGTTCGTTAATGTAGTACCTGAGAAGGCTATTAACGATCTTCCAGATCCAATCAATGTTAAGGCTGGTGATATTGTAACACTTAACTTCTCAGTAACAGGTTATGATGCTCTTGCTGCAGGCGTTGCTAAGGACGCTGTAGAGGCAGGACAGGTTGCTAAGTATGCAAACATCGTTAAGGCTCTTACAGCTAGTCTTGAGGAAGACTTCCCATATGATGAAGTTAAGGAGTCATATGATGCTGTAATCGCTGCTTGTAATGCAGTAACAGATGAAGATTCATTATTAGCTGCAGAAGAAGCACTCGGTGCATTAAATGATGACTGGGGTACAGATATTAAGGGTACTGTTGAAGCTATTGAGAAAGCATATGGTAACTTAAATTCACTCGTAGCTACAATTGAGAAGTATGTAGATGACGAGGAAACTGTTGCAGCTGCTAAGGCTACACAGGCAGAGGCAAAGACTAATTATGATGCAGGTATGGAATACCTCAATTCACTTACTGATTTACTTACTGCTGCTACAGATGCATATAATGCTGCTGCTAATCCTACAGAGTCTGAGTCAGCAGATCCAAGTGCATCAGCAGACGCTTCACCAAGTGCATCAGCAGACGCTTCAGCTTCACCAAGTGCATCAGCAGACGCTTCAGCTGCACCAAGTGCATCAGCTGATTCAACAGTAGTTTCAGCTACAGCTCTTAGTGTTGCTAAGTCAAAGGTAGTTGTTGCTAAGAATAAGTCAGTTAACGTTGGTTATTCAGTAGTTCCTACTAATGCTACAGTAACTGTTAAGTCAAGTGCTGCTGCTAAGGTATCAGCTTCAGTTGTTACCGGTTCTTCAGTAATTAAGATTACTGTTAACAAGAGTGCAGTATTCGCTAAGACATATAAGGTAACTGTAACTGCTGGTACATTCTCAAAGGTTATCAAGGTTACTGTTAGAAATAGCGCTAAGAAGATTAAGGCTGCTAAGAAGAAAGTAACTGTTAAGAGAAAGAAATCTAAGGTTCTTACAGTTAAGGTTACTAAGGCAGAAGCTAAGAAGTATAAAGTAACTGATACAGTTAAGGTTAAGGTTAACAAGAAGAAACTCGGTGCAGTTTCAAATGTTAAGGTTAAGAAGGGTAAGATTACCTTTAAATTCAAAGCTAAGAAGAAGAAGGGAACAGCTAAGATTACCGTTAAGGTAGGTAAGAAGTCCGCTAAGATCACAGTTAAGATCAAATAATTAGCTTCCCACTAATTTTTAGAAAATCCAAAAATGTTTGCTTTTATTAAAAAGTAAACGACAATTAATTTAAGAGCTTTCAGAGGGCATATGGTTAACATATGCCCTTTGTTTTAATTAAGTGCGAATCTGATGTGGAAGATACGCAAGGTTTGCAAGATAGTTTTAACTAATAATTAAGGAGAGTATGATACAATGAAATTTGTAATTCAAGTTGCTGATAAGGGAAAGGTTGAGATAGATGGAAAAATTAATGGAGAGATAGGTAAAGGTTTTGTGGTTCTTATTGGAGTTAATGGAACAGATGACAAGGCTGTAGCTGATAAAATGATAAAAAAGATGCTTGGATTACGCATTTTTCCTGATGAGAATGGAAAGACTAATTTATCCCTTAAGGATGTTGGAGGAGAATTATTACTTATATCTCAATTTACATTATATGCAGATTGCAAGAAGGGAAACAGACCTAGTTTCATAAAGGCGGGAGCACCTGATATGGCATCTGATATGTATGATTATATAATTGAAAAAGTTAGAGAACAGGGATATAAGGTTGAGACAGGTATATTTGGCGCTGAGATGAAAGTAAGTCTCGTAAATAATGGGCCATTTACAATAGTGCTTGATTCAGAAGAATTATAATAACTACGAGAGGTATTAGATATGAAATATGATTATATATTAGTTGGAGCCGGTCTTTATTCGGCAGTATGTGCCCAGAAGTTACATGAAGCTGGAAAAAAGGTGCTTGTTATAGAGAAGAGAAACCATATAGCAGGTAATATATATACAGAGAGAATTGATGGAATAGATGTGCATAAATATGGTGCCCATATATTTCATACCAATGATATAGAGGTGTGGAACTATATCAGACAGTTTGGTGAATTTAATAGATATACCAATACAGTTGTTGCATTTTATAAGGGGGAGATGTACTCACTTCCCTTTAATATGTATACCTTTAATAAGCTTTGGGGGGTAATTACTCCTTGGGAAGCTAAGAAAAAGCTTGAAGAGGAGACAAAGGATTATAAGGATGTAGAGCCTTCAAACCTGGAAGAACAAGCTATAAAACTGGTGGGTAAAACTATTTACGAAAGGCTTATTAAAGGCTACACAGAGAAGCAATGGGGAAGAGCCTGTACAGATCTCCCTGCATTTATTATAAAGAGGCTGCCATTAAGGCTTACTTATGATAACAACTATTTTAATGCTGCATTTCAGGGGATTCCTTTCGATGGATATACGGCCCTTATAGAAAAAATGCTCGATGGTGTTGAGGTAATGCTTAATACGGATTACTTTGATAATAAGGAGCATTTTGATGAGATAGCTGAGAAGATTATATTTACAGGTCCTATTGATAGGTTCTATGAATATAAATATGGCGAGTTGGAGTACAGATCTGTTAGATTTGAGACGGAGACCTTAGATACCGATAATTATCAGGGAAATGCCGTTGTTAACTATACTGACAAGGCATATCCATATACGAGAATTATCGAGCATAAATGGTTTAATCCTAGTGAAAAGGCATTAAAGGAGAGTAAGGGAAAAACTATAATCAGTAAGGAATACAGCTCTACCTGGACTGTTTCAGAGGAGCCTTATTATCCTGTTAATGATAAAAAGAATGAAGAGCTTTATAAAAAATACTTGGAATTATCTGCCATAGATGATAAAGTAATATTTGGTGGAAGATTGGGACAGTATAAGTACTATGATATGGATAAAGTGATATCAGAAGCGTTGGCGCTATCAAAACGCTTGATTATAGATTAGAGGCAGGTACTTCTTATGTTATTTGGAATGAATCGTGATTGTTTGTATAAGGCTTTGTTAAATGAAATAGAGGAACTTAAGCTTACCGAGGCCAAGAAGGCTTTAGAATATGCAGATGAAAAGCATGAAGGTCAGTTTAGGGCAGAGGGTGTTCCATTTATAGTACATCCTATGACAGTGGCTCTCCATATGCTTTATCTGGGTATAGATGAGGAAGAGGCCATTGTAACTGCTTTACTGCATGATGTTTGTGAGGATTGCAAGGTTCCTGTAGATGCCCTTCCTTTTTCGGAAGAGGTTAAGAAAGCGGTTGATTGCCTTACCTATGAGAAAAAGGACGGATTTACAAGGAAAGAGAGTAAGGAAGCTTATTTTAAAGGAATGTATAATAACAGAATAGCCTGTATAGTTAAGATATTTGACAGATGCAATAATATTTCATCCATGGCCAAAGGCTTTAATGATAAAAAGACAAAAAGATATATAGGAGAGACTGAGAACTGTGCATATCCCCTTATGGATCACATAATTGAGACTTGGCCACAGTATGATAAGGTTACAAGGGTTATAAAATATCATATGGAATCTGTAATCTATGCTCATAAACAAGGTCAAAACTAGTATAAAAGTGTAGTTTTTATATGGAAAAAGTGTAAAATTAGGGGAAAATATCAAAAAAATCGCTAAAATTCCCTAAAATTGCGTGATTTTAGCAAAAAAACATTGACAAATAGCGTATTTTTAGGTATAAATATATATAGTAATTGTTTACAAACAAATTAAATTCTTAAGGAGGAGTTTACCAATGAACAAGTCAGAATTAGTTGCAGCTATGTCTGCAAAATCAGAACTTACAAAGAAGGATTGTGAAACAGCTTTAAAGGCATTTACAGATGTTGTTGAGGCTGAGCTTAAGAAAGGTGGCAAGATTCAGTTAGTTGGTTTTGGTACATTTGAAGTAATTAAGAGAAAGGCTCGTGAGGGAAGAAACCCTGCAACAGGAGCTACTATGAAGATTAAGGCTTCAAAGGCACCTAAGTTTAAGCCAGGTAAGGGCTTAAAGGATGCTGTAAACAAGAAGAAATAATTTAATTATTTTTGATTGATTTACGTATTATTAACTTACGATATTCTTGAACCGCCGACTTTTGTTGGCGGTTCTTTTTTTACTTTACATTTTAATAATTACATGTTTTAATGAAGAGGTGGAAGAAAATATTAGTAATTAAGGATGTGAGAGAATGAGACTTGATAAGTATTTGAAGGTTTCGAGACTTATAAAAAGGCGTACAGTAGCCAGTGATGCGTGTGCGGCGGGAAGAGTTATGGTTAATAAAACCGTTCGTAAGGCATCTTATGATGTTAAGGTTGGTGACATTATAGACATTTTATTTGGAGAAAAAACAGTTACGGTTGAGGTTACAGAACTTGTAGAAACTACAAAGAAGGAATTTGCCAAGGAAATGTATAAATTCGTTGACAATAGTCCTCAGTAAATAGCGTTGGATTGGAGTGTTGTTATATGAAGATAGAGAAGATTAGTAATAATAAAATTCGATGCACATTAAGCGGAGAAGATTTAAAAGAGAGAGATATCAATGTGGCTGAGCTAGCTTATGGTACTGATAAGGCTAAGAGTCTATTTCAGGATATGATGGAGAGAGCAAAATGCCAGTTTGGAATACAATTTGATGGTGGAACACTGATGATAGAGGCAGTTTCATCTTCCCCTGATCATTTAGTTCTTACTATTACGGCTGTTGAACAACCGGATGAGGCCGAGGAAGAGGAAGACATGGAATATGTCGATACTCATGAAGATAAAGAGCCGGTGAATTACCTCGAGGAAATAAAGGAAATGATTAAGAATGATAAGAATCACGAGGTTTCCATGGGAATAGGAAATGCTCTTGGTGAAATTAAGAGTAATACTTCCAGAAGAAAGCCTTCAGATGCGGATTCATCGGGATTTAATCGTAATAAGTTTTTACAGTTGGATAAGAAGTATATTAAGCTCTATGGCTTTAAGAATTTAGATGATGTAATTAAGTTCTGCAAGGCTATAGGAGATATATTTGAAGGCGTGAGCGATCTTTACAGAATGAGAAAGGACGGCTCATTTATGCTTCTTTTAAATAGCAGTGGCAATCAGAAGGATTTCAAGCTTATCGATGAGATAAGTGCTGAATATGGAATGAATATTTTAAATCCCATTACCTATGAAGCTTATTTGAAGGAGCATGAAGAGGTTTGGATTGAAAATTGCGCCGTAATGCGTCTTAGTAATATTTAACAAAAGGGTGGTTTGATTTTTGTGCAACTTTTAAAAAAGTACAGTATTTGATGCTGTACTTTTTTTTATTGACCTTGTTTTTGTGAAATGTGTATAAATTTTTCGAGGCATTTTCTACATTTTGGATAGGTAAAAAGCCTTGAAATTAAGGCTTTTCACTGATTATAATTAGTTTATGGAAAACTTGAGGGTGATAGGAAATGGGAGGTTAAAGCTTATCACTGCTCCATTTATTATTGATAATGAGTATGAGCATATCACATTCTGTACCGGAATTCATGCTTATTATTGTAATTATGCAATTGTTGCATTTTATAAAGTCGCTAAATTTGTTGCAACTCTTGCATTTATAGTAACCGTAAATAAACGTCTATCGAATTTATATCAATTTGTTCTATGATTTTAAAATTGATATTAACACATTAATAAGACTATTTACTAAAAGGTGAATATCTTAAAAAGCCCAATTTTATACCTGTTAAAGGTGCGTGCCATGTAAATGTATTAAGCCATTTGCATGGCACTGATTTTATGGTATAATAGACTAGTATTTTTGCGTTTTGCAGATTAAAGTTTTAGTGAGGAATTAACTATGAAGTTAAAAATATCCAAAGGGCTTATTATAGCGATAATATCTGTGGTTTTAATTGGTTTGATTGCAGGTATTATTCTTTATAAAAGATATTCTCCTGGTAAGGAAATGGCTAATTTAAAGAATTATTATGGATTAGAGGCCGATAATGAGGCTGCTGTTATATTGCAGGACAAGCTTACTGAGAAAAAGGCTATATTTACTCAGGGAGAGTGTTATATAGATATAGGGATAGTTAGAGAATTTTTTAATGAAGCTTTTTATTATGACAGTACAGAGGATAAGCTTCTGTATACTACTGCTACGTCTATTATTTCAGCTAATTCAGACGAGCCTAAATATAGAATTGATAATAAAAACAAGAAGTTTGGAAAGCCTGTATTTGTAGTTAGAGGTGAAGAGGAGACTAAGGTGGCTTATATAAGCATTGAATTTGTCGCTGAGTATTCACCTATAACCTATAAAACCTACAAAAAGCCTAACAGAATTGTGATTAATTACAAGTTCGATAAGGATGAAACCTATCGCAACGCGGCTCAGAATGTGGCTTTAAGATATAGAGCAGGTATTAAGAGTAAGATTCTTAAAAATGTAAAGAAGGGCGAAAAGCTTAAAGTAATCGACAGTCACGTGGATGACAACGGTTATATAAAGGCTATGGAGGAATCAGGTCTTATCGGTTATGTTAAGGCTAAGAGACTTGGAGAATCCTATACTAAGAAGCTTACTATAGATTTTGAAGAGGAAACCTATACTCATAATCTTCTGGATAAGAAGATTTGCCTGGCATTTCATCAGATATTTGCACAGGCTGCCAATGGTGATCTGGAGTCTATGATTGCTGAGGCTGATGGTGTAAATGTACTTGCGCCATCATGGTTCCAGGTAGATGGCAACAAGGGTGCTGTTTCTTCTCTTGCAAGCTATGACTACGTGGAAACCGCTCATGACAAGAATATTCAGGTTTGGGGCATGGTAGATGATTACGCTAATAACTCCAAGATAGGTACGGTTCTTGGACAGACTACCACCAGACAGAGGCTTTGCAAAAACATTGTTGCAGAGGCTATAAAATATGATCTTGACGGTATTAATATAGATTTTGAGAATGTTAAATCTGACGGTGTCGATGCATTTGTACAATTTATCCGCGAGATAAGCATTCTTTGTAGGAAAAATGGTTTGGTTCTTTCCATTGACAATTACCCATTAATGTCCTACAACCAGTCCTTTAACAGAAAGGCTCAGGCAGAGGTGGCAGATTATGTGGTAACCATGGCCTATGATGAGCATAATTCTAATTCAGAGGAGGCGGGCCCTGTAGCTTCACTTTCCTATGTTCAGGATTCAGTGAAGAACATTCTTACAGAGGTGCCGGCTAATCAGAACATTATAGCCCTTCCATTTTACAGCAGAATGTGGGTAACCAAGAAGAAAAAGCTTACCTCACAGTCTTATGGCATGGGCGAGGCTTACCGTGCAGCTACAGAGGGCGGAGCTAAGTTTACATGGGATGATAAAACCTCCATGAATTACGCATCTTACACTGCCAATGGCGCAAAGTATGAGATGTGGCTAGAGGACCAGGCTTCATTAGAGCTTAAGATGAAGGTTGTCAAGAAAAATGACATGGCAGGAATGGCATTTTGGAAGCTTGGCTTAGAGGAAAGTTCCATCTGGAGAAGCGTTGCAAAGTACTGTAGATAGGGACTTCGGACTTGAAATTATAAAGGCCTGATATTTGAAATGTATGTAATTAAGGGCATTAAGACTTGATGATTAGAATGTCTGATATGTATATATGATGGGAACTATTTTAAATTAGATTAGAGGTAATTATCTTGGATAGTTTAAATACAAGGTATGTGGAGATTTCTCCGGAGGATATAGATGACAAGGTGCTTTCAGAAGCAGGTGATATCCTTAAAGCCGGAGGTCTCGTTGCATTTCCTACGGAGACCGTTTATGGTCTGGGTGGAGATGGTCTTAATCCTTTGTCTTCAAAGAAAATATATGAAGCTAAGGGAAGGCCAAGCGATAATCCATTAATTCTTCATATAGCAAGCATGGATGCGGTAGAGCACATTGCAAAGGATGTTACCCCGGAAGCCTACAAGCTCATGGAGCAATTTTGGCCGGGACCACTTACCGTAATACTTAATAAGAAAGACAATGTGCCTGACGAGACCACAGGGGGCCTTAAAACTGTCGCAATCAGGATGCCTTCACATCCGGTAGCTAAGAGACTTATAGAGCTCTCAGGGCTTTATATCGCGGCTCCAAGTGCTAATACGTCGGGACGACCAAGTCCTACCAAGGGTAGCCATGTAAAGGAAGATTTATTTGGAAAAATCGATATGATTATAGATTCAGGTGCCGTTGGCATTGGTATAGAATCAAGTATAATAGACATGACAGGAGAGAGGCCAATGCTTCTTCGTCCGGGATATATAAAGCCCGAGGATGTGGAAGAAGTGCTGGGAGAGGTTGATATCGATCCTGTGGTGCTTGGAAAGCTTATGCCGGAGGGTACAGCTCCTAAGGCGCCAGGCATGAAATACAGGCATTACGCCCCTAAGGGCGACATGGAGGTTGTAAAGGGTGAAGAGATTAAGGTGTCAGAATACATTTTAAAAAATGTAAGGGCTGATGCGGATGATGGGAAGAGAGTTGCAATACTTACAACAGAGGAGAATAAAGCGATTTACCAGAAGGCTTTAGACGGACTAGTGGCAGGTGAAGGAAACGCAGACAAACCAGGAAACAGAGATAAGGTCACTATAATTAGTTTGGGTTCATGTGCTAAGGCAGGTCAGATATCAGCTCATCTTTTTGATGCTCTTAGAAGTCTGGACAATATGGATATAGAGATGATTTATTCCGAGACATTTTATGAGGATGATATGGGTATGGCTGTTATGAACAGGCTTTTAAAGGCCGCAGCCTACAAGGTGATTGAGGTTTAAGGTAAATAAGTTTTAAGACAGAGAATTTAATAAATAGCAACTTAGAGAGGTACTAGAAAATGCATAATTACAAGAAATTGATTTTTATATGTTCTACTAATTCCTTCTTAAGCCCGTTGGCTGAGACGGTTTTTAGGAGACTATCTAATCTGAATATAGAATGTTTTTCAAGAGGTATCGTGGTAATGTTTCCAGAGCCTATAAGTCCGAGAGTTAATGATATTTTACAGTCAACACTTGGCTTTGAGTGTACCCACGAAAGCACCATAAAGCTTGAAAGAAATGATATTACAGAGGATACACTTCTTATAACCATGAATACAAGTGAGAAAATAAAAATCGTTGAAGAGTACGAGGTTAACGAGGTCTATACCTTGGGAGAATTTATAGGACTCGATGTAGATGTGAAGGACCCTTATGGACAGGAAGATGAGAGATATGCCGAGTGCACGGAGCTTCTTATCGGAGCAGTTAAGGAAGTAATCAAGAAGCTTAGCGAAGGTTGATTAATTTGAAGCTTAGCGAAGGTTGATTAATTTGAAGCTTAGCGAAGCTGAATAGTAAAGAGGTTAGCAAAGGTTGATTAATGTTTAAAGGTAAGGGATTGCAAGGATTGCAAAGTTAGATTACGCAGTTAGAAGGCAATTAGACTTACCGGATTGGAGTGAGAATGGATAAAATAGTTATTGGGGCTGATCACGGCGGATTTGAACTTAAAAATGAAGTTATAAGTCATCTTAAGGAAAAGGGATATGAGGTTACGGATGTAGGTACATTTAGTGCTGACTCCTGCGATTATCCTGTTTATGCCCGTAAGGTTACAGACAAAATTGTCTCAAAGGAATGTGATAAGGGAATTATTATTTGTGGTACAGGTATTGGCGTGTCTATGACAGCTAATAAGGTAAAAGGCATAAGAGCCGCTCTTTGTCACGATGTATTTAGCGCTGAGGCAACAAGGCTTCACAATGACGCTAACGTTCTTACCATGGGTGCTCGTGTGGTAGGACCGGGACTTGCTCTTATGATAGTCGATACATTTTTAAATACTGAGTTTTCTAATGAGTCAAGACACATTAGAAGAGTCAATATGATTGAGGATGATTAAAATATCGATTCATTTGGAATAAAGATTATATAAGGATTAAAAGGATTTATCGTTGACATGTATCAATGCTGGTATTAAAATGTATACATGTATAAAGTTTAGAAAAGCGAGGTGCAAATAAGATGGAAAAAAAGGATATTAACTGGTCAGAAATAGGGTTTGGTTACGTAAAAACTGATAAGAGATATGTAGCAAACTTTAAGGATGGTGCATGGGATGAAGGAGCTCTCATTGATGATGACATGATTCTCATGAACGAATGTGCCTGTGTTCTTCAGTACGCTCAGACATGTTTTGAAGGTCTTAAGGCTTATACAACTGAGGATGGACATATTGTATGTTTCAGACCAGATCTCAACGCAGACAGAATGGTTGATTCATGTGCCCGTTTAGAGATGCCAAAATTCCCTAAGGATAAGTTCGTAGAGGCAGTTAAGCAGGTTGTTCTTGCTAATGAAGCTTACGTACCACCATATGGTTCAGGTGCGACATTATATATCAGACCATACATGTTTGGTATTAATCCGGTTATCGGCGTCAAGCCGGCTGATGAGTATCAGTTCCGTATTTTTACTACTCCTGTTGGTCCATATTTCAAGGGTGGCGCTAAGCCAATTACTATCACAGTTAGTGATTTTGACAGAGCTGCTCCACGTGGAACAGGTCACATTAAGGCTGGTCTTAACTATGCAATGAGCCTTCATCCAATTATGGAAGCTCACAGAAATGGTTTTGCTGAGAATATGTATCTTGATCCAGCAACCCGTTCAAAGGTAGAAGAGACAGGCGGAGCTAACTTCTTATTTATCACAAAGGATAATGAGGTTGTAACTCCTAAGTCAGACAGTATTCTTCCTTCTATCACAAGACGTTCACTCATGGTTGTTGCTGAGAAATATCTTGGTCTTAAGGTTACTCAGAGAGAGGTTTACTTCGATGAGCTTAAGGATTTCGCTGAGTGCGGACTTTGCGGTACTGCAGCAGTTATCAGTCCTGTAGGAAAGATTTGTTATAAGGATGGCGAGATTAACTTCCCAAGCGGAATGGACGAGATGGGTCCTATCACCAAGAAGCTTTATGAGACACTCACTGGTATCCAGATGGGCCGTATCGAAGCTCCAGAGGGATGGATTGAGGTAATTAAATAATTAATTGATAAATGAATTGATTAATTGATAAATGAATTAATTGCTAAATGGATTGATTTAGTTAATAGAAAAATGGAGAATTGATGTGATAGATTCTGCATGGACAAAATATTTTGATGATGAAACAGACGGAGTAATCATTGACATTAAAAGTGATACGCTGGACCTAAAGTCTATAGCTGACAGCGGCCAGTGTTTTAGATGGTATGTACAAGATGATGGCAGCGTGGCCTTCCTTTTCGAGGGCTGCGCTGTACTTGGGTATACCCTAAAAAATGGAATTGTAAGACTTGTAGCCATTGAAAAGAGTATGACCTGTAATCAAATATATGAAAAGGTCCTAAACTATTTGGATTTTAAAACAGATTATAGAGCGGTGATTAATGGCATAGATAAGAAGGACAATCATCTTATAAATGCTGCAAAATACTCAGAGGGAATCCGCATTTTAAATGCCCCT
>JAILGL010000110.1 GCA_024696825.1 Lachnospiraceae bacterium | reverse complement strand
ATATCGGTTTCAGATCTTATAAAAAAGGCGGGAATAGTCAGGACTACATTTTATAATCATTATGAAAATATGGACTATTTCATAGAGGCTATGGAGGATAAAACTGTTAAGGAAATATTTGATATTATGGAAACCTTTAATTTAAAGAGTGACTATGAAATATGCAGACAATACTTTATCACCATATGTTCCTATACCCGTGAGAATTTATTTATAGGAAAGGTCCTTCGTTCTAATAGAGGTAATGAATTTTTAAGAAAAGCAATGCTTATGTTTCATGAATATGTAAGGAAAAAAGTTAAGGACAATGAGGAGGTTATGGAAGGCTCTGAAAAGGATAGTGAATTTTCCTATATGATTGCAAGCACCATCGGATGCACCCTTGGTGTAATTCATAAATGGACTGAGGACGGTTTTGATGCGCCGGTGGAGGAGATTGCAGATATACTTACTGTAAGCTTTTTAAATGGCTGCAGACAGGTGGGAATTAAAGGCTAAGTTAAGTTCATATTATTTGGAGGATTAGGACTATGGTTAAGAATGTGTTAAAAATCGCCGGCATTGTTGTAGGCGTTATACTTTTAGTAGTGATAGTTTATGTGTTATACGTGATTTTATCTTATAAACGAATAGAGGATAATAAGGCTTTAAAGCCTGAGGGAAATGCTAAGGTTAAGGAGCTTAAGGTGGAGGAAGAGTATACTGTTGTTACTCAGAATTGTGGCTTTGGTGCATATACGGCTGACTTTACATTTTTTATGGATGGCGGAACTGAGTCTAGAGCAAAGAGTAAGGAAAGCGCCATAAAATGTATGGATATGGCAGCAGAAGAGGTTAAGTCTCATGACCCTGATTTTGTGCTTTTACAGGAGGTTGATACGGATTCCACCAGAAGTCATCATATTAATCAGCTTAAGCAGATGAAGGAACATTTCACAGATTATGAAAGCGTCTTTGCAGTAAACTGGAATTCTGCATATCTTATGTATCCTTTGCTTAAGCCACACGGCGAGGCAGATTCAGGAATCTTAACCTTTAGTAATACAGATATTACTTCTGCTTTAAGACGTAGCCTTACTGTATCTAAGTCCTTAAGTAAACTGGTAGATTTGGACAGATGCTATAGTGTATCGAGAATACCAGTAGATAATGGAAAAGAAATGGTGCTTTACAATGTACATTCCTCTGCCTATGGGGGAAGCGATGAGATTCGTACAGCCCAGATAACAAAGCTTACCAAGGATATGGAAGCTGAATATAAAAAGGGTAATTACTGCGTTTGTGGTGGAGATTTTAATCACGATTTTACAGGAGATTCAGCCAAAAAACTTGGAAGTAAAAATATAGAAAGTGCAGGCTGGGCTCAGCCATTTCCGAAGGAGCTTCTTCCAGAGGGAATAAGTCAATGTCTTGATTATGATGATGAGAAGCTTATTCCATCCTGCAGAAACTGTGATGTCCCTTATGGTCCTGATTGTGCCGTACTTATAGTAGACGGCTTCCTTATCTCAGACAATGTAGAGATGACAGAACTTCACAATGTAAATGTAGATTTTTCCTATTCAGATCACCAGCCTGTGGTTATGAAATTTAGATTAAAATAAAGCTTATTAATCGTATTTTTTAAAGAAGGCAAGAAGCTTATTTCTATAAAGCTCTTTATCGGCATAGGCACAGCAAAGATGTCTTGCTTTTGGAATTAAAACCAGCTCTTTTTTTGCCTTGCACATTTCATAATTTTTAATGCTGTTTTTATATGAAACATAGGTGTCCTTCATACCATGAAAAAACAGTATTGGAAGACCATTTGTCTTTAAGGCTTTTTTGGTATTTGCATCATTCATTTTAAAATGTGCCAAAGCCCTGCATAAAATGTCCAGATTAAATAAAATAATATTAATTCTTTTTAAATGAAACCAGTCAGCGGCCATGGTCCTGAACTGGTTTTTCATATCTGTAAAACCGCAATCTGAAATGATTCCCTTTGTGTTAGAAGGAAGTGAAAGGCCTGTAGCCATAAGGACAGAGGCTGCTCCCATGGATTCTCCATAAAGATAAAGTGGAAGAGTGGAGGAGATTTTTTTATTAACAAATTTTGCCCAGAGTGCTATATCTTCCTTTTCCTTTGCACCGAAGGTAATGTAGTGACCGTCACTTTTTCCACAGCATCTTTCATCTATAAAAAGAAGATTGCAATTATTATCATGAAGGAAGGAGGAAATATAGGCAAAATCTCCAAAGCCACTACCCTTGTATCCGTGACAAAGGATAAGGGTTCTCTTAGGTTTTCTAGCCGGAAGATAGTATGCGTGAAGGCGCAAATTATCCCTGCTTCTAATATAAAATTCTTCCATATCCTGATTAAGACACCACTTTTTTCCTGTGTAATATTCATTTTCATATTCAACTGTTGGGTGGTTATTTTTAATATGCTTTAACTGAAACCAATGTTTCTTTCTCTTTAATTCAGGCTTGCTGTTTTTATTCCTTTTTCTGGAAACTGCAATAGTAAAT